>DALYFH010000049.1:0-1852 GCA_031972135.1 Candidatus Woesebacteria bacterium | reverse complement strand
GCTTGATCCCGATTAACGAAAGTTTCAAAAACGAGCAGGGTAACCAAAACTCTTCCTACGAATACTACTCTGCCAAGCAATATACCCAAAACGGGGTAGTTATAGCTGCCTACAACCTAGGCAAAAAAACCTATACCTACAAGGCTCGTGTAGTGAGTATGGGTACGTTCCAGGTCCCACCAGCTACGGCCTCACTCATGTACTCCCCAGAGATTAATGGTAGGACTGGGGTCGATGTCATGACGATCAGTTCTGAATCAAAACTCTTGCCAGGGAAGGCGCTCGAAGCAACTCTCGACAAGTTGCTATCGGTACAGTTCTTAGTCGCCGTAGGTCTCATCCTCGCAGCGATCATAACGAGCAACTTCTTATACAAAAAGTATAAAAAAAGTCACAACTCTGGTGATGCTCAGCCTCCGACTACGCCGATTCCTCCGGCAGTTCCACCTAGTCCACCTCCATTAGTGGTGTAGCAATGTCAAAAAAAACTATTGTTCGCCTCGCTTTTTACTCATCGATCATTTTAGGATTGGCTCTACTTTATCGCTTTGATCGCGCAGCAGTTGAAAAAGAGATTCAATCTGAGATTAAGAATAACGAGACTCCTTTCCCAGTATCTAGATACAAGCTCGAAGATGTCGCAGTTGGCATCAACCTCTACCCTCCGCTTGTAGAAAAAATAGAAAGAAGGGTAGTGGTCGGTGGGGTAGTGGCTCACCATTTGCTAGTTCAAAATACTATTGCTGAGTACTTTCAATACTTGTCTAGTTTCGCGTATAAGCGTGTAATTTTGCTAGGGCCTAATCATGGCGAACTCGGTGAAAAAATGGTGGTCACTAGTACTCGTCCCTGGGACACGCCATATGGAACTGTCTACTCGGATCAGGCTGTGATAACCGGTCTATCTAACTGCGCAACTAACGACCCATACCCACTGGAGAATGATCACTCACTCGAAGTAATTATGCCTTTTATCAAGATGTATTTGCCAGAGGCTCAGGTAGTGCCACTCATGCTCAGTGGTCGACTAAAAATGGATGATATAGACGCTTTGGTATCCTGTCTTATCCCGCATCTAGGTCAAGAGACCTTGGTATTAGTCTCGAGCGATTTTTCTCATTACCTCAAGTCATCAGTTGCCAAACAAAGAGATGCCGAAACATTGGCTCTACTCAAGTCCTGGGATGTTGACCGACTTATAACTCTCAACTCAGATCACCTAGACTCACCACCTGCACTAGTCACTCTCATGGAGCTGATGCAAGCGGTTGGTACCAAAGATATGGAGGTATTTGCTCACACAGATGCGAGCATCGTTTCAAATAATCCTTTTGCAGCTACTACTACTCACTATTTTCTAAACTTTTATGTCAAACGCTAAAATCCCATATCTAATACTAGGCTTTATCACTGCCCTCTCATTTACGTCTGTATTAGCAGCTATGGCTAACCCAGCCTTCATCCCATCTGTTCTCTCTAGTTGGGATAGGGAGGAGGAACAAACAATTGTCCTAACTGGTGACGTCATGCTTGGTCGCTCAGTCAACTCTCGCCTCACTAGAACACACGATTATTCCTGGCCGTTTGCACACATTAAGTCCGTATTGCGAGATGCAGATCTGACCTACATCAATCTTGAGAGTCCCTTAATCTCATCTTGTCCTGTTACTGACTCGGGGATGAGGTTATGTGGACATAGCAACAACGTGCAATCTCTCCTATCTGCAGGTGTGGATATCGCCAGTCTCGCCAACAATCACGCACTAGATTATGGACAAACCGGACTTATGGAGACCGTAGATACACTCATCAGCCATGATATTGCTCCTAGTGGTTTGGGTAACACTATCGT
>DALYFH010000048.1:0-2347 GCA_031972135.1 Candidatus Woesebacteria bacterium | reverse complement strand
GATGAGCCTACCGGGAACCTGGATACGCAATCGGGCGAGGAGCTAATGTATCTACTATCTCGACTCAACCAGGATCACCGCCGAACGGTTGTGATGGTCACACACGACTTAGAGTACCTTAAATATGCAACCCGGGTCGTTCGTCTTGTGGACGGACGTGTCTTAGACGAATATAGTGGTAAGAGGATAGAAGAACTAAGGGGCAAGATTGTGGGTAAGCGAGGGGGAGCGGGGATCCAGGAGCTAGAGATGGCGGGTGATAACCACAAGGCGATCGGTGGAGGGGACTCGATTAACAAAATATTTGGGGTCAAGGCAAAATGAAAAAGGATGTAATGCAAGTAAACCAAGTAAACCAGGTAAATCAGGTGAAGCAAGGAAAGAGTGAGAAAATGGTTCAGAGTAGCCAGGCTCAGCAAGACCAAGACATAAAAGACAAAAATGCCGAGCTCGCACCGAGCCTGCCTACTCCCAAAGTTAAGAAATTTAACTTATTTGGGGATGTGGTGGCGCGTGGGAATGATGTCAAACATACAATAGCGACTCAAGCTAACGCCATAATCAAGCCCAAGGTCCCATTAAAAGAGCGCATTCGCAAATTCTTTAGTCGAGAGACTGTGCTCAAACTCCAGGAAGAGGGAAAAACCTTTTTTTCACTAGCATCATTTTTTGGCTTAGTCTTAATTTTCTTACTGGACTTAACGATTCGAGTTTTTGCCAGGATTCCAGGAATTAAGCAAGTTCTTACTGTGATAGGTAATAAGACAGGCCATCACGCGTGGCGACTATCTGAGACTCTGATTAACCGTTTTGAGAGTAGACCAGGGCGCATCAGGCGTAGTGTCCTCATCAACCTAGCTTTTCGTAATATGAGGGTAAAGCGAACTCGTGCGATGGTGACAGTGGGTGGGATGGGACTCGGGATCGGGGCAATTGTGTTTTTGGTATCGCTCGGATACGGGGTGCAGCGACTGGTAGTGTCGCGGGTAGCGCGCCTTGATGAACTGCGGATGGCGGATGTGACTCTGCAGAATAGCAGTAACCTAAGGCTAGATACTAATGCAGTCACTTCGATGAAGAATATGCCGGGAGTGGCTAATGTGCTGCCGATGGTCTCACTCGTTGGCAAACTCACATTTTCGGGTGGTCAAGGAGAGTCACTAGTATACGGTGTATCACGAGCATATCTCGAAGCGGCCGGGGTCAAGCCGACGAAAGGTGAGTTCTTTGAATCAAGCGAAAACGAGGCCATGCGACTAATGGAGGGAGTGGTTGCAGGAGTATCGGACGGTGGGGATTATAGTGTGCCAGGAAAGGTTGGGACAGTGATCAAAGAAGGGAGATACCAGCTCGGGACCCAAGTCTATACAGTCTATCAGGAGCCATGGGCTAGCTCGACAGATCTAGGAATTACCCGAGGTGTAGCAGGTGGCATGTGGGGGAGCGAAGTCTGGGGGGAAAGCTACCTCGGGAGCAATAAAGGCAAATTTGAGATTACGTATAGTAACGAGAAGAGGGGAGTCTGGCTCTCTAGCTCTTATCCAATTTGGAAAAAAATAAAAGGAAACTTGGTACCCAAACTTGATGAGACGGGTGCTCAAGTATGGAGCCGGGGTTATATCAAAATGACTGATAGCGTCTCCGGGAGTGATGAGCCACAGGTAGGGGATACGAGACTAGGGGAAGTACTAGGTGAGAGTGAGGAGAGTGCTGAAATGGTGCCATACACAGTACTCGGAGAAGCGGAAGATGCAAGTGTGTCGGCCGAGGTAGTGGGAGTGGATGAGGCAGGGGTCGAGTGGGTTAACCTAGCGAGCCTCGAAGCTTCGGCAGCTGCCACCCCGGAGATTATGGTAATTGAGACGCCAGGAGGTGCCAAAAAGCAGGCGATGGTTAATGCACCATTTATGGAGCTAGTCGGGATTGATCAAAATAATCCTGTAGGGTCGACTTTTGAGATCTCTTTTGTCATCCTAAACACGCTCAAACCTGATCTGGACCGTCCAGCACAGAGTGCTAAGGCGACCTATACAGTCTCGGGGATAATCGAGGAGGGGACTAGTCCACAGATGTATGTGGCGCTAGAGGATTTGACAGGGCTCGGGATTACCAACTTTAGCCAAGCCAAAGTAGTGGCCGCAGGTCAAGATGAACTACCGGGTGTGAGACAGCAGATAGATAACCTAGGGTATAAAACGACATCGGTTGCGGATACGGTCGAGCAGATCGACAAACTCTTTGCGACTGTCCGGATCATCCTTGCGAGCTTTGGACTAGTTGCGCTAACTGTTGCGTCCCTTGGCATGTTTAATACGCTCACAGTGTCATTCATGGAGCGATCCCGAGA
>DALYFH010000047.1:0-3298 GCA_031972135.1 Candidatus Woesebacteria bacterium | reverse complement strand
AGGTGCACATCCTTACTGAAAACTGTCTCAATGATCCAGCTCTCGCTGCCGAGGCGCAGAAATATCAACATGCCCTTCATGCACTTAATCTCCTGCTAGGTAGATCATTTGGTGATTCTGAATTCTCCCAAAAACTAGGAAAAATCACTAGTAAGTTGGGTTTGTGTAACTATGGCGAACTCACTCCTGAAGAAATAGCTATGATCAAACTTTATTGTCCCACTACTTAGCACTCTCCCTTGTCATCTGCTACAGATCTCATTATAATCTCCTTTATGGCAACCAAACGCGACTACTACGACATCTTAGGGGTAAATAAAACTGCTAGCGAGGCAGAGCTCAAGAGCGCATACAGAAAGCAGGCTCTTCAGTGGCACCCTGATCGCAACAAAGATAAAGGGGCCGAAGCCAAGTTTAAAGAGATCAACGAAGCCTACGAGGTCCTAAGTAATTCTGACAAAAGAACCAAATACGATCAGTTTGGTCACGCTGCCTTTGACCCATCCGCTGGCTTTGGTGGTGCGGGCGGGCAGTCCTATCGTTCTGGTCCATTTACCTATACCTATAGTTCAGGTGGTGGTTTTGAAGATCTCTTTGGACAACAGGGTCAAGGTGGTTTTCAGGATCCATTCAATATTTTTGAGAGTTTCTTTGGCGGCCAAAACCCCTTTGGCAATCAGTACCGGCCCAAACCACATTATAGTCTCGCAATCGAGTTTATGGATGCAGTCACTGGAGTAGAAAAGAGTTTTATCCACGAAGGGAAGACCTATACAGTCAAAATCCCAGCAGGCGCAGACGATGGGACCCGTATCAGATATAACGAATTTGACGTGAGCATCAGTGTTAAAGATCACCCTAAGTTCCGCCGTGAGGGGAGTGACATCTATCTCATCCATGAGATCCCACTCACCTTAGCTCTCCTAGGTGGGGAGACTACCATCCCAACCCTCGACGGTGATCTCGATATCAAGATCCGTCCAGGTACCCAGCCGAGTACGACCATGAGGTTGACCGGCAAGGGTATCAAACATCTACGCAGCAGTGGTCACGGTGATTTTTATATCAAACTCAAAGTTATGTTGCCAGACAAATTAAATCGTAAAGCCCGGGACCTTGTACAACAACTCGCAACTGCTCTATAGTGGTGTCCATGGACACTTATCAAAATGACACTCCCGACGTTGTAGTCGAACAGACTCCTATCACACCTCCTCCTCTAGTCACCGAGCCAGAGACTACACCCGTACTCCCGCTCGGCAAACCAAAGAGTAGTTCTCCCATCATCCCCATGCTCCTAGGTGTTGTGGTCGTAGTCATTGTCTCCTCTTTTTTTGCCGGCCTCTACTATTTTTCTAAGCTAAAAAAAGAAGTCGCAAGCGTCACTCCCTCACCGAGTCCGTCTATTATGGCTAGCCCCTCTGTCGAGCCGAGTCCAGTATCGACCGCAAGCGCAAGCCCCAAATCTAGCGCCAAACCAAGTACAAAAGCTAGTAGTAAGCCTGTCGCCTCTGCGACTCCAAAATCCTCACCATCAGTACCACCTTCACCTACTCCTACTCCAGTTACTTCTAACGCAACCCTGGATATCCGCTTTGGGAACCCGAGCGCCCATATCAAACAAACGTATGATGACGGATCCGCTGATGGTCGCGTTATCAACCGCGAGTTTAGTAGTGTCCAGATCGGCGAGTTTGACGAACTGATGACGAGTTGGGGAGTCAAAGTTACCACATGTTTCCATGTTGTTAGTAACCAAGATATTGAGGGTAGCAAGCTCGGATACACCTTAAGAGAAGACGATAAGATCTTAGTCGAGGGCACTCTCTCACAGTATTCAAAGATTGAAGCAGGCAAGACTTATGATGTCTGCCACGACACGTCGACCAGTATTGGTAGCCACAAACTAGAGTTAAATATCAACAATGCCAAATCACTGGGTGAGGCGACCTACGCTAACAATACAGCTAGGCTTGATTACAAAAACCTCGCCGACAATATCGCTCCCAACTATACTCTTGCTGGTCCCTACAACTGGAACGAGAATGGGACCTGTTTCTTAATCAACTACCCCGAAGACAATGTCACCTCAACAAGTAGTCTCAAGGTAGAACACAAGGTAGATAATGCCGAATGGGTAGTATTTACCAAAGCTCAATATTGTTTCAAGGGAACGGCTGGCAGTAGTCACACATATGCGACCAGGATCACCGATGCGCGTGGCAACAAAAACGAACAATCAAGCACTTTTAACTTATATTAAGGAGACCTCATGCAAAAAGCAGCCATAGTTACAGTATTTAGCCTAGTAATGTTTTCGATCCTTACCATCCCAGCTCGCGCTGATTATTTATACGATCGCTCAGGTACCCTAGTTTCCATAGCTGGAACAGTGCTAGGAGATGACGATTCTAAAGATGAAGTTGAAAATGAGTCAGACAATAAAAGAGAAGAGCAAAAACGTGAGCAATCCAGAAAAACTCTGGAAAGAGAAATCGAGTCACGCAAAAAAATGAATGAAAAAAACGAATTAAAGTCTCAATTAGAAGTTAGATCCGAAGATGGTAAGTTTAAACTCAAACAAGAGATCAAAGACAAAATGGGCAGAGTCACCAAAAAAGAGGTCGAGCTCAAAGAGGGTGAGTCACTTCACATTGAAAACGAGAGAGGTGAGCGTACCGAGATCAAGCCCATGGTTATGGAGCTAAAAGAAGAGCGCAAAGAAATGATGGAAGAAAGAAAAACGGAGCGTGTGGAGAACCGCGAACAAAAACTCGAAATGATCAAGGACAATGTCAAAGCCAGAACAGGCTTTGACCTAAGTGTAAACGAAGATAACGAGTTAATCGTCACCAAACCAGATGGTACTAGTAGGGTAGTGACAGTCCTCCCCGATCAAGCAGTCGCCAAACTCCAGGAAAAAGGGATTTTGGTGGAGGGCGAAACTCCCGAGTTAACCGAAAACGAAGCAGGTGAAGCCGTGTATAAAGTTAGCAAAGAAGAAGAACGCAGATTCCTAGGGATCGCTCTCAAATTTAAACGGGAGAGTGAGGTCTCCGCAGATACAGGAGAAGTAGAGACAAAATCTGGAGAGACCAATCCAGTAAAACGCTTCCTTGAGCGGTTCCTTTTTTAAACTATGAAATACAAACTAGTTCTCTTATTCACTATCTTGGTACTCACAACTACCCCGACTGTTAGTGCAGCTGAGGAGACGACCAAGAGGCGTCCCGACCGTGCCGAGTTTGTGACAGAGAGTCACGTCAGACTAACCACCGAGAGTCTAACTATCGCCGAG
>DALYFH010000046.1:0-3311 GCA_031972135.1 Candidatus Woesebacteria bacterium | reverse complement strand
CCTTACACAGTCGCAGTCTTTCCCCTAGTTAAGAACAACGAGACGGTAGTTGAGAAGGCTCGCGGTGTCTTTGATACCCTTGCCTCTAAGTTTAGAGTCGCCTGGGATGATCGTGGCAATATCGGCAAACGCTACTACTATCAAGATGAGATGGGCACTCCATACTGTGTAACCGTTGATTACCAGACCCTCGAAGATGGGACAGTCACAGTGAGAGACCGCGATACTACTGAACAATTGCGTATACCTATCGAATCATTATCTGCCCACCTGGAGAAGTTGTTATGAACAAACCACTTGTCGCGACCATTGTCGGACTACTGCTCGCCATTATTACCGGATTCTTGGTCTTTAACAAAAAAGACAAAGTAGCTAATGAACAGATAGTCGAAGAAGAGCTAGATCTCCCGATTAACACGATCCCTCAGTCAGAGCGACCCTTTATCACTCTCTCGCCTGACGAGAGCGGGCGTAGTCTCGATCTCTACGTCTCTGGCGCCCCAACAGAGGGTGAGCTAGAGTACGAGCTGGTCTACCAGACTGTCGAAGTTCAAGAAGGAGTGTTTGGAAGACTGGATCTAGAAAATGAAAAACAACCCGTCATCAAGAGCCTCTTACTAGGTAGCAAATCCGCTGGTGGCAAAGTGACCTATCACGAGGGAGTATCTGGTGGCACAGTGACAGTGACCTATGGCACGACTAGACTCAAAGAGAGCTTTAGCTATCTCAAGTTTGACCCCGCAGACCCGACTCTCCTCTCAACCGATGGTAGATTTGTAGTCACTCTCCCTAAGACTGCACTCAAAGAGGGTACTCGCGCTCTAACAATGAAAACATTTGGTTACACTAAAGTTGGCTTACCCGAAAATGCCAAAGTCTTGGCAGGTCCTTACACTATCGCTTACGCTGTCGAGCCAAAGAGCGTAACCTCTGTCGAGATCAAACTCCCAGCAGGTGAGCACACTAGCCCTGCGATTTATGGCTGGGACGGCAAGACCTGGATTAAGCTGGTTACCAAGTTAGAGAAAGAGAGTGTCACTACCTCAAATTCATCACTGGCTTATCTCGTACTAACTGACTGAACTTAATCACCTTTTTCTCTTCGGAGCTTTGCACGCCTCTCTAGTGCGTTGTCAGCTAGGTAGTGGATGAGGTAATTGGATATGATAGCTAGTACCATAATGCCAAGAATTTCTGTAATCGAGTCTATTTGTTGATCGAGCATATCAACTATAGCTCCTCCTAATGCCCCGAGTGCTAAAAATTTGTTGGTAATACTTAGTCTACGATGAATGTTAAATTTCTCTGACACTTCATCGTCAGTTAGATGTGGATAGTTGTCTTCGGTCATATCCTATATTATATCGCACAAAATAATTTTGTAACTATGATCCCATAGCACACAATTCGGGTACTGTTCGGTTTTTGTATCAAACCACTATTTCCTAGTACTAAATAGTTGACAACTATATCAAACATATCGTATATTTATACATAGGAATAAACAGGAAAAAGGTCTTATATGTTTGTTGGAACTTACTACCACACTCTCGAAGATCAAAACCGCATCTCAGTCCCTAAGTCATTTCGTACCGAACTCACCCCTGGCTCAGTCATTACCTACGGTCTCGATGGCTGTCTCTTTCTCTTTACTGCAGACAGTTGGAGCAAGCTCTCAGACAAACTATCTGCACTACCTCTAACCAACAAAGCTGCACGAGATTTTTTAAGATTACTTACCTATAACGCTTCTCCTGTCGAACTAGACAAACTAGGGAGGACCAAACTCTCAGGGAGTATCGTAGAGCTCGCTGGCCTCAAAAAAGATGTTGTTTTTGCCGGCGCCCTAACTAGAGTCGAAATCTGGGACAAAGACCGCTACCACGCCTATGTCGACGGCCTAACCTCACAAGCAGGCGAACTCGAGAATACATTATCAGAGCTCGGGATTTAATTATGGACAACAAGCTCTTACACACTCCAGTTTTACTCAAAGAAGTTACTAAAGTTTTAGATCCCATGCCTGGCAAAACCTATCTTGATGCCACTCTCGGTTACGGCGGTCACACCCTAGAACTACTAAAAGCCGGTGCAACCGTTATTGGGATCGATCAGGATGCTGACATTCTCGAGCTAGCGCAGACTCGCGTTACCGAAGCTGGTTTAAGTGCCAACTTTACTGCCATTCACAGTTCTTTTGCGGGAGCTCTAAATAGTGACAGACTTGGTGACACAAAATTTAATGGTGTTTTGATGGATCTCGGTGTTAGCTCTTATCAGTTAGATACACCAGAGCGTGGTTTTTCTTTTCGTCATGACGCACCACTTGATATGCGGATGAACAAAGACCTAGTAGTTACTGCAAAAGATCTAATAAACGGACTAGGTAAAAGCGAGCTAATCGCACTCTTCTCAACCCTCGGCGAAGAATATGCCGCCAAAAAAATAGTCGCCGCAATTATCGAAGCTCGCCGCGTCAAACCAATCGAGTCAACGGCCGAGTTAGCGAGTCTAGTAGCTCGCAATGTCACACGTAGCAAAAGTCATCTTCATCCCGCCACCAAGGTTTTTCAGGCTTTGCGTATGGCGGTAAACACCGAACGTGAGGAGCTCAAGGCCGCACTGCCCTCGGCCTGGAGCCGCCTCACATCGGGGGGAGTACTCGCTGTGATCTCATTTCATAGCCTCGAAGAAGAGATAGTAAAGTCTTTCTTTGCCTCGCTCTCTGATGTGAGCGACCAAAGTGGCCCCATCACTCCAACTCTCGATGAACAATATGACAACAAGCGCTGCCGTAGTGCCAAGCTTAGGTGCGGGAGGAAGTCATGAAATTGGTCAAACTCCTCTCAGTCATCATTTTTATGTTAGTTATCGGCAACGTAGTAGTTGCCAATGCTGGCGTTGACGAGTCTGTCACAGTCAAATCAATAAACGGAGAGATCTCTTCTTTAAGCGAACAAAATATTGTTCTTAAGCAGCAGATAGCTGCACTAGGATCCCTGAGTCACATCGAAGATCTAGCCGAGGCAAAAGGTTTTGTCGAAAGCCCACAAATAGTCAGCTTATCCACTAGTACAGTCGCGTTACGCTAGACTTGTAACTTCACTTTATGAACTTTCAACTTATAGCTTTATACTAGTATGGTATGCGACCACGGATTCAGGTTTTCTTTCTCATCATCATCCTCTTACTAGCTGCAGTAACTATCAGGTTGGCTTATTGGCAGCTCATCCGTGGTACAGAGCTCAGAGCCGAAGCTAGGAAGCAATATAGTGATCGTGATATCGAGATCACTAAGCGTGGCGAAATAG
>DALYFH010000045.1:0-3422 GCA_031972135.1 Candidatus Woesebacteria bacterium | reverse complement strand
CATACATCACAGCTTATACTGGCAAAGTAACTTACTATGCTGACAAGACACAACTCGATCTCTTGTCGATCCCATATATTGAGCGAGAGACGATGATCCAAAGTTATGACTGCAAAATACTAGATGAAGTTGATTATCTGTATGAGGAACACAGAAATAGTTACCTGTATCGATTTGAGTCTTGCAAGCGTGAATTTAGAGAGTTATTTAAGAATACGACTGTATCGATTTATGAGGTTTTGAACTGAGCTAGCGAGAGCCAGATAAACAAATGGAACGATGATCATAAAGTAGCGCGGAAATGGCGCTTGAACTCCTAGGTAGAATAGATAGGCGACGGGAATGATCCCCCAAAAAGTACGCTGCAGCATACCAACGATCATGCCTACTGGCCAGATAGGTGTCCAGAGATCGGTACGCATCCAGCCATAGTCTCCCCACCAAGTCTTCCACCATCCTGTCGTATAGAGAATAGCTGATGCTCCAAAGAAGCTGGCTGTACTATGGTCGACAAAGAACTTGCCCATACGTAGGACATGCCAGAAGATGTTAAACATGCCACCTCGCTGTACAAATGCTTGGGTATAAGTGAGCATAAAAACAAGAATGGCTAGAAAGATGTGTCTCAAATAAGACCATGACAACTGCCTGTTATATAGATACCTAATCGTAATGATGGCAACAATAAAAATAGCGGCTGCCGGGAACTTGAATGCTCCAAGTAGACCCAATATTAAACCATTACTTAGACTCGCAGGATTTTTTGTAAAGTAATATAGATACATTAGAAGTAGGGCAGCTTGGCCCATGTCGAGCAATGTCAGACCCAGGACATCGCGAAAGATTGGGTCAGACATCAAACCAACTGCAGCGAGTAAGCCAAATAACTTTTGGTTTGTTAGTTCTGATCCGAGTTTGGCGGTATAGATCAGTAAGAGGAAGCCCCATACGAGCTGGATGATTAGCGGGTTGTGAGTGAGCAAAGTGCTAAGTCCAAAAAAATACTTGCCAAGCGGTGGATGCTCAAAATTTTCAAATGCTGGGTCGCCACCTCTTAGATAGAGTACTCCCGTTGCTGCATAGATATCTTGGTCTGATAGGAATAAACGATTACCATTTACTTCGTATGGTATATCTTGTGAGAGATAAAACTGCCTCGTCAAATCTTCGTTAAAACGGTGAGATAAAATGTCCCCACGAAAAATAATAATGTAGCAAAGGTATACCGCAGTTAATGCAAAAAGATGCCAGTAATTTCTGATTGCAAACATTTAGCTTATTTTTTCTTCCAGACAATATGAGAGTATGCAAAGAAGTTCCAGAACATACCCACCAGGATACCAGTCACCGCAAACATAGCGCCCGTATCGATAGTAAATGGAGTCATGGGGATACCAAATAGTGTATAGAGCCCAATGTAGCGCTCACCCAAGAAGGCGATCGTTTGCTGAATGAAGATCGAGCCACCCGAAGCTAGGTTAAACTGCAGGAACTTGCCTGGGATCTGAACTGGCTTGAGTTTGCGATCCTTAAAAGTCCAGGAATTATTCCAGATAAAATTACTAAGAACTGCTGTCTCGATAGCGAGAAAGAAAGCGAGCTGAAACGAAGAGATAGACTGGCGATAAAAATGTAGCGAAATAAACTGGATCATCGCACCGCTCCCACCAACAATGACAAATTTTAACAACCTACTATGTAGTAGCTGACTTATCCTAACTTTCATAATGTACCTCATGGTATTAATAATATATTCTGGTCCTAGCTTGGATTTTCCGAGTTCTCGATCGCGAAAATAGAAAGGGACCTCGGAAACAGTATAGCCGCTTTGAAGAGTTTTAACCAGAAAACCGATCTGCCAAGTGTATCCTTGAAATGCGTGATTAGAGAGCTGTGGCACAATAGTCTCGACCACTCCCCTAGTTATTGCCCGGTAACCAGTAGTCCAGTCTTTGATCTTAAAGTTGCCCATTACTAATCTGATAAATATGTTGCCAGCGACAGACAAAAACTTGCGATACCAGGGCCAGTTACTAGGTATCCCACCACCAGACATATAGCGTGAACCGAGGACTAGCTGACTCCCGGAGCTTATCGAACCTAGCATTTGAGGTATCTTGGTGGGGTCATGGGAGAGATCGGCGTCAAATTCGAATACGATATCGGCTTTGAGTTTATCGATTGCATAGATCATACCCTTTTTGTAGGCATGACCTAGACCACCTTTTCTTTTGTTTTCGAGCAACTTTACAAAGCTATATTTGTTGATAAGACTTTTAATTACTTTACTTGTTCCGTCGGGACTTTGGTCATCTACAAAGAGAATATATGGATCATAGTTGTTGAGAGTTTTAAAAACTTTGCTTAGTGCCTGAGTAACGGGGGTAACATTACCCTTTTCGTTGTAGGTGGGGATGATTACGACTACCCTTTTTGTACTTTGTACCGAGTTCATAAAGTTCGTAAAGATAAATAATAATCGAGAGTTTTTTTGATGCCAGTTTTAAAATCTACACTCGGCTCCCAACCTAGTATCTCCTTGGCACGAGTAATGTCTGGCTGACGCTTTTTTGGATCATCACTCTGCACTTTGACCTGGATCGTATCTAGCTTGGAGGCGATTACTGATTCAAAAATATCTAGTGCTTCTCTTAGGGAGTACTCTGTAGGATTACCTAGGTTAATTACATTCCCGATTGTCCGCTCAGTCTCATAGACCTTGGCAATCCCAGAAACGAGATCGTCGATATAACAGAAGGAGCGGGTAATGTTGTCCATATCGCCATGCAGTCGAAATGGAGTTTTGTTGAGATAGGATGCAACGAGGTTGATTGTAAAGCGACCATCATCGAGGCGCATCCGAGGACCGTAAGTATTAAAGATCCGGATGATTTTGGCTTTTACGCCATATTCGCGATAGTAAACCATAGAGAGCGCTTCCATAAACCTCTTGCCTTCGTCGTAGCACGCACGCACGCCGGTAGAACTTACGTTACCCCGATAATCTTCGGGCTGTGGATGAACTAGGGGGTCCCCGTATACTTCGCTGGTACTAGCTAGGATTATCTGGCAATTATTAGCGCGAGCCAAATCAAGCATGTGTTTGGTACCCTGAGACGTAACCATCATGGTCTCTACAGGGTGCGCCATGTAGGATACGGGACTACTAGGATTAGGGGATGCGGGTGTGGCAAAGTGCAATATAGCAGATAGTTTGTGGTTAATAGTTAATGGCTGAATAACATCATGTTCAATAAACTCAAAGTGTGGATTATCTAACAAATGTGCGATGTTACTGCGTGAACCGGAGATAAAATTATCAACACAAATAACGTCATGACCGTCTGCTAATAGTTTGTCACACAAGTGGCTTCCGATAAAACCTGCGCCACCAGTTATCAAAACCTTATTACTCATAAAAT
>DALYFH010000044.1:0-3597 GCA_031972135.1 Candidatus Woesebacteria bacterium | reverse complement strand
CCGATTGTGCGCAGATATTGGACTGACCAGATCGCGCAGACTTCGGACTTTCATAAATCTGAGGTCCTAGACTATATCGTCTCCAAGTTTGGCCGCTTTATCACGGATAAGATGATGCGTAACATCATCGGCCAATCTGAGTCTGCATTTAATTTTCGTGATGTGATGGACAATGGCAAAATCCTTTTGATCAACCTAGCTAAAGGTAGGATAGGAGAGGAGAACTCGGCATTTTTGGGCCTTATCTTAGTTCCTAAGATCTTGGTCGCTGCCATGAGTAGGCAAGATATCCCAGAGAAAGATCGCCGTGACTTTAACCTGTATGTTGATGAGTTTCAGAACTTTGCAACGCCTGACTTTGCGACTATTCTTTCTGAAGCGCGTAAATATCACCTGAATCTAACTGTTGCTAACCAGTTTATTGGTCAGATCGAGGAAGAGGTAAAGAATGCAGTTTTTGGTAACGTTGGCACAATGATCAGTTTCCGGGTAGGTGTGCAGGATGCCAACTTCCTTCAGCATGAGTTTACACCCACTTTTTCTGAGGCAGATCTAACTAATGTGGAGAGGTATCATACCTTTATCAAGACGATCGTAGATAATGAGCCCATGCCACCGTTCTCAATGGATCTGACGAGAGATGTAGAAGAAGAGCGCAAGCTAGCTAACCCCAAACTCGCGGAGATGATCAAGAAGCTATCAAGACTAAAATATGGTAAAGATAAGACTATACTAGAGGTAGAGATAGCAAAGAGGGCTAGGTTGTAGTATTCCAGACAAGATCAAAAATAGCTGATTGAGTGAGAGCGAGTTCTTTGTTCCAGATTTCGGTGCCTACAATAGCTCTATCATTGTAGCCAACCATATAGATTTTTTCTGAAGTTATGATAGTGTCAGAGGAAAAATTTATCGCTTGATTTAAAATCTTGATGACATGCTTTGGTGAGTGATAGAGATTCTGGTATTCTTTAGCTTCTGGGCAGCTGACTAAGATCTCCTGAGCAACCCCTCCACTTGCTCTGATGGACTGGGGGATTTTGTGAAAGTAAGATGGCATCAATGACTTGATTCGACCAGGATGGAAAAATGACTTGAATGACTTTTCTTTGAGTACGTGTTCGTACATGGTCTGGATACGAGCCTCTCCTTCGTAGAAAGTGACTTTGGGAGTGAGACCATGATTTTTTTCTAGTTTTTGGAGTTCAGGTAGGTTTTTGAGAAAAAATTCTCTAGTTTGGCTTAGCTTTTCTTGTTGATCGTAGAGGAGGGCAGGTAGCTCAGACATGGGGATGGCCTGGGCATGGAGGACACCGTGGTGGGTGAAGGTAGTAACTAGGCCTTTGGATTTTAATCTCTCGAGAAGCACATACATGGAGGAGCGGTTGAGACCTGCCTGCTTGGCCCATTTACTGATTGGACAGGCCCCAAGACTGACAAGTTCGAGGAAAGAGTGGCTGTCTTTGGGTGATAACCCTAGTTTTTCAATGATTTTATCCATGTGTTGTCATAATATTACAACATCATATATTTGTCAAATAGATCTGGATTAAATTACATATAAACTATATTAGACATAGCATTTTGACAGTAATCAAGCACTAAAGTATTATACGACCTATAGTTATATGGAGGATTATATGAACCTAATAGAGTTTCTAAAAACTGCCGATGATGTGCCCTTGTATGATGCTGAAAGTTTGAAAGAATTAGGACTAACATCATTTGAATACACAAGCTTAAGACAGAAGGAAAAAAACATAAGTCCACTTTGTGTTGAGTTTGGTGATGCTGATAGGTATATGTGTAAATCTATGGAAGAAAAAGGGTTAAATGAGCTGGATTATTATGAAATGATTCTCACTATTGGGTTGGCCGAACGTTTGTTGGGTGAACTTAAACCGAGGCATGGTTTGGGGGAAACCGGTCTTGAGTGGAGAATTCAAGCTGCAAATCATAAATTGCGAATTCTAAGTGAAGAGATAAGTAGGAGGGATCGTATTAGGAGTTAGGTGGTAAAATAACTAGCGAGGGCCAATAGCTCAGCTGGTTAGAGCGCGAAGCTTATACCTTCGATGTCCTAGGTTCAAATCCTAGTTGGCCCACCCAACGGCTGTCTCAGTGTAAACATGTGTTAAGATAAGGAGACGATGAAGAGTAAAAAGGTCTTAGTTGATCCAGTGCTGATGGAAGTAGGTGACCAAGTGTTCTGGGAAGAGTTTAATCAGCGTGAGCGACCTGGGGATAGATATGTAGTTTTGGATACCAAAAAGAGTGAGGTGGTAGCTCAGAATGTAAAACTGGTTAGAGATATGAAACAGGTAAAAGCTGATTAATTCGGTACTAGTAAGCTTATAGCTCGGCGATTTTGATCTTTTTGGGCTCGGAGAGGGTGCCACCAATAAATTCGAGATATTTCTCGGTTGTAGATAGTCTTTTGTGACCTACCATGTGAGATAGCTCGACGATTGGCACGCCAGCTTTTAATTGTTCGACGACAAAAGTGTGTCTTAGATCATTAACCTTTGCATTTTCTATCCCAGCTATACGGAAATAGCGATTGACTGCGGTTCTAATGTTGCGGATCAAGAAGGGATTGCCGGTCTTGGTTACGAAGAGAGTAGTGTTTTTGGTTTTTGGCCTGCTAGCTACATATTTTTCGATAGCGTTGATTGCGGTCCCATTGAGGGGGACTTTACGAGCTTCGTGGCTCTCGTAGGCTCTGATTTTGACGTTGTTCTTTTCGATACTAATATCCTGGAGCTGGATCGCGGCTAGCTCGCCGATTCGGAGTCCGGTCTGGAGTAGTAGTTCAACGATGCCGTACATACGAACATCATCTTTGACTGCGTCACGCAGAGCTCGATACTCGAGAGGTGAGAGGATGCGAGGGGGAGTGATCTCATATTTGGGGTGTGAAACGCCACCTGCAGGGCTCGCGGTAACGATCCCTTCACCGATTAAGTATTTAAAGAAAGATTTTATACTATTGAGCTTACGACTAATGCTCTTGAGGGTATACTTGTTGTCTTTGAGGAATTGTTTAAACTCCTCGAGGTTGTCGGTTACGATATCTGTAACGGTAGTAATACCTTTATCTGCCAAAAAATCGATGAGCTGATCTAGGTCTTTAGCGTAAGCTAAAATAGTAGCACTAGCCCTGCCTTCTTTTTGCAAATATTTGATAAACTGATCTTTGAGTGTTCGCATAGGCGTAATAATACTATATTATGGGTCACAACGCAATAAGAGAAACAAAAGTGGGTTCGGGGCGGATCGTGGTGTATGCAATCTTGCTTTTTCAGATAATATTGATTGGGTCGCTTATTCGTGGGATCCAAGTTTCTTACAAATCTAAGGAGAGAGTAGAAGTACTACGAGACAAAAAGGAGCAGTTAGAGCAGGAACACGCCAAACTCCAGAGAGACGCAGAGTATGTTCAGAGCGATTATTATATTGAAAAAGTAGCCAGGGAAGAGCTGCAGAAGTCTAAGCCAGGCGAGAAGGTGGTGATTCTACCTGAGTCGCAGCGAGTGACTGAACAGGTAGTACAGCAAGAGGTAAAGGCCGAAAAATCACTTAAAAACTGGGAAAAATGGT
>DALYFH010000043.1:2722-4292 GCA_031972135.1 Candidatus Woesebacteria bacterium | reverse complement strand
CCCCTATTTTCCTCGTCGACTAACTCCATTTTGTTTACAACTACTATTTCAGACTTCTCAGCTAATCCTTTTCCATATTTGCTCAGTTCTTGTCTGACTATTTTGTAGTCAGCTACTAGTTGATCTACTACACTCTCCTCACCATCTCGTGGCGCTAGTACATGGATCAGAGTCTTTGTCCTCTCCAAATGGCGCAGGAACCATGGCCCGATCCCCTTCCCCTCCCACGCTTCCTCGATCACTCCAGGCACATCAACTAATATCAGTTTTTTATCATGCACCGTAACTACTCCCAGATTTGGTTCGAGAGTCGTAAATGGGTATCCTGCTATTTTGGGGTTAGCATTAGTCATGGCCTTAAGGATCGAGCTCTTGCCGACGTTTGGTAGTCCCACAATACCAATATCCGCAACCACCTTAAGCTCTAGTAATAGATATTTTTCTTCACCAGGTGTACCGGGCTCAAACTCTTGCGGAGTCTGGTTAGTCGAACTACGAAAGTGCCAGTTCCCCTTGCCACCTCTCCCACCCCACGCACCCACAAATTCTTTGTCGTGGACATCCATATCAACAAGCATTCGTCTCTCTTTCATGAGCGTCTCAAATGTTTCTCTATTTCTTAGATTTTTCTCAAAATAATCCTGAGTAACTTCGTAGATTGCAGTCCCAACAGGCACATGAACGACAATGTCTCCCCGGTCTTCACCATGCATTTTTTTAGGCATCCCACCTTCTCCGTCTAGTGCCAGATATTTCTTTTTAAAGTTAAACTCGACCAGGTTCTCTATATTCTCATCTGCTCGGATAATGACGTCTCCACCCTTACCACCGTCTCCCCCATCTGGACCACCCTTTGGGGCAAATTTCTCATGACGGAACGAGAGCTTACCACTCCCCCCATCTCCTGCCTTAATGTATATCCTTGCTAGATCTTTCATGAATTCGCTTTTGCTAACCCTTCTGCAATGTATTGTTTTAGAAGTGATTGATACGGAACTCCAAGAGAGTTTGCCCTCTCCTTAGCTCTGGCAATTTGGTAGTCAGGTATTCTAATCGAGATAGGTGTCGATGATGGTTTTAAGTTAGGTGTGATAAAAGGCTGAAAATCACTCGGTTCAAAGTATTCTGTTAGATCCAAGTTGACCCAGAAATCACTCTCTTCATCTTCATTTTTAAATTTAGGTACTACTAGTGGCTTTTTCATAAAGCTCTACCTCCTTTTTGTGCATATATCGTGCGGATAAGCATCTAACTAGGCCTTTTCTCTCTACTACTACCAAAAAAATAGACCTGTTATTTTTGTTACTTCCAATGACTATATATCTTTTTTCCTCTTTGCTATGTTTAGCATCAAAAAATATTTTTTTATACTCATCTCGAAAAACCTCGTCAACTTCTTCTCTACTCACGCCGTGCTTCTGTGCCTTTGCGAGATTTCCCTCGTCCCACTCAAACTCTAGTGGTTCTTTCCAGATAAGCATGTATATACCATACACTACAATTCATGGTTTGTCAATCTGCTATACTAATAGCAATATCACACTGGAGATATGTATATGGATTTTTTACT
>DALYFH010000043.1:0-2712 GCA_031972135.1 Candidatus Woesebacteria bacterium | reverse complement strand
TGCTAGATCTTTCACCGTGTCCCTCCGAAGCCCTTCTTAATATTTGCGAAGGGGGATCTTTGCCCATTATAACAGACAAATAGTTCAAAATAGATCATATTTTCACTCTGCTATACTAATAGCAATATCACACTGGAGATATGTATATGGATTTTTTACTCCCAATTATTATTTTCTTAGTTCTGATCTCTCTCAAACAAGTCAATGAATACGAGCGAGGCGTCGTCTATACCATGGGCAAATTTAGCTATATTATCGGTGCGGGCTGGAAATTAGTAATCCCGATTTTTCAATCGTTTAGAAAAGTCGATATTAGAACCAAGGCAGTCGACGTCCCCAAACAAGATACCATCACCAAAGACAATGTAACCTGCAAAATGAACGCGGTTATCTACTACAAAGTAATCGACGCCGGCAAAACTATCAACGAGGTCGAGGATGTCTACTACGCCATGCTCCAGCTCGCTCAGACCACCATGCGTCGGGTCGCCAGTGAGGCCACTCTAGATGAACTCCTCTCCCAGAGGGAGAAGATCGCTACCAAGATCTTAAGTATTGTCGACAAGCACGCGACAGACTGGGGTATCGACGTCCAGACAGTCGAACTCAAAGATATCGAGCTCCCAGAGAGTATGGTCCGTACCATGGCCAAACAGGCCGAGGCCGAGCGTGAGAAGCGAGCCACCATCATCAATAGTGAGGGTGAGCTCATGGCGAGTCAAAACCTTGCCGAGGCTGCCACCAAGTTAGCCAAAGCTCCTGGTGCCCTCCACTTACGTACTCTCAATAGCATTAACGACATCTCAAGTGACGCGAGCAATACAATAGTCTTTGCAGTACCTATCGAGGTACTAAAAGCCATCGAAGGCTTTTCTCAGAAGAAATAATACATACTTGCAGGCGTACTATTATTAGCGCAGTGTAGAAGAGTATGAATTTTTTCCAACAAGTCTATGCACTCGTCCAGCAAATTCCCCCTGGCTACGTCACAACTTATGGAGACATTGCGAGAGCCCTTGGCACACGTGACGCCCGCCGGGTTGGCCACGCCCTCCACGCTAATCCCAGTGGTGATATTACTCCCTGCCACCGAGTCGTTACCAAGGAAGGTAAGCTTTCTGAGTCCTATGCCTTTGGCGGATCCATAGAACAATACGCCAAACTCGTAAGTGAGGGTGTCACTTTCCTTGATCGTACGCATGTAGATTTGAATATAAATCTTTATAGCTTTAATCAACAAAGTATGGCGTAACAGTGAAACTCTCTCTGTATCCCACAGCTATCAAGTTTTGATATACCACACTATCTCGTCCACAAATAACCGATAATCCATCATGTTTATAGCGAGTTGTAGCAAAATAGTGATAAAGTGATTGCTGCGTATCAAGAGTAAAAGGAAAATAAGCTCGACTTACCTCGATTTTGTCCTTCATGAGTTCGACAAATTCATTCCACAGGACAAGTGCGATCGACTCAAGATTATGACCGCTAAATTCGTACAGAGCACTCAAAACAACTTTGCCATCAAAATCTGCGCCTGACTTTGGGGGTTGTCTATCCTCTACTCCAGCACCTATCGAGCCAGGAACAACAATGCCTTGAATAAGACCACCCTGACTCGTCAGGTTAAAAGACTTTAAAGTCGTGGATTTTGCACTCTTGTATGATTGCACTGCAAATCTCATTATTTCCTGGTGATCTTTTGCAGATAATACTTCGCCGCTTCCTTTTTTTGCCATGTTCGCTAT
Source organism: Candidatus Woesebacteria bacterium (assembly GCA_031972135.1). Classification (GTDB taxonomy): domain Bacteria; phylum Patescibacteriota; class Microgenomatia; order UBA1400; family UBA12108; genus GWF. Next base: position 964 of record DALYFH010000043.1, on the reverse strand, counting down.
TTTACTACACAAACTATACAAAGACATCAATCTATTAATTTATAATATTATCTAATCATTTCCATATCATTATCATCAAACAATCTCGCTATATCGCTCGGCACTCGCTTTTTCCAACCGTCATTCCCAGCTCTCATCAGCGCTCTGATTTTTACTCCCTCTAACTCATCTCGGTTATGCAGTCCACTCTCATAGACGCGGTATCCTGCCTCACGAAAAATCGAGAGTACCCAGTCGTTGTTGCTCACAACCACATCAAACGCTCCTGCGCGTTTTTTTAGATCTGCTAGCCACACCTTATCGCTATGGTTATCTGGACAGCTACAAATCCGATCTATCCTATCCTCTATATTCATTTCTCTCACTACTTCGCACACCATCCGTTTACGAACCTTATAATCCCACGGATTATTCTCTGTCCCCGACTCTTGCGAACTCCCGACAGCTACCACCACTGACTCAGCAATTTGCAGACATTTTTTTAGACTATATAAATGGCCGTTATGAAAAGGCTGAAATCTACCAATAAACAGTGCTGTTTTATATTTTTTCATCAGTAAATAATACTACAGTTCTCCTGATAATTTTTTCAGATCATTGCGAATAACAGATGCAGATGTATTTTGCAGTCAAAAAATTTTGCGCAGGACGTGTAGTCCGAGCGCGAGATCGCTGAGTCAGCAGACTCAGATAGACCGGTTTTTTGCGCAAATTACATCGAAATCCAAGTGAGCAATACTACTTCAAATACCCGAGCGGGTCCACTTTACCCCCTGGACCATGGATCTCAAAGTGGAGGTGTGTTCCTGTCGAGCGTCCAGTACTTCCCATCTGCCCGAGACTTGCCCCTCTCGCGACTCTCTGTCCTGACACTACCGAGAGCGATGATAGATGGGCATACAGTGTCGTATAACCATTGCCATGGTCTATGACCACATGGTTACCATATCCTGCACTACTCCAG
>DALYFH010000042.1:0-4421 GCA_031972135.1 Candidatus Woesebacteria bacterium | reverse complement strand
TTTGAGACAACCTTTGCCGCAAAAATAGTGTCGCACGCCGCCATATTCGGCAGTATGACGCGCCTTAGTAGGAGTGAGTAACATATGGCAGATAGGATCTACTACCTCAGGCTCCGAGTCAGTTAACGGCGCTTCATTAGTAAAGTGGTCAACAAAGAGTGAGAGGTTGAGTAGCGTGTTATCAGTCAAAGAATAGTATAGCTCTTTGCCCAGCTTTTTGGCGTGTACTAGTTTGCTAGCCTTTAGATACATTAGGTGCTGAGACGTTGCGGCCTGGCGCATGCCAGTCATCTGCACAATCTGATTTACAGTTAGCTCATGACCATGTAGCAAGCAAATAATCTCTAATCTAGTTTTATGTCCGAGAGCTTTAAATAGTTTGGCATTTTTTATGATTTCGGTAGTATTCATACCTTAATCATATTCTGTTTTTTGAATATGTCAAATAGTAGTAGATAGGGCAGCGATCAATTCGAGATCTTTTTTGTGTTTATCAGAGAGTATGCTGCCTTTTGATAGGATGTCTTTTTTGTGAGCAGATTGATTTTGTACTTCTACCACAAATCCGTAGAGACTCCCCTTTTGAGGCAGTGGAAACATCGATGAATCGTTTACTACTATTTCTCCGGATTTTTTGACGACAGAATGTAAATTTTTATACGGGTCTAGCTGAGTCTGAATATAGTAAAGATTTAGCACTAAGTTCTTTGCATGCACATCTATGACTAGCTGAAAATCGTTTTCCTCAATCTCTATACTCGGAATATTAATGTTTTTACTTAAAAAGTTACTAATTAAATTACTTGAGGATTTACGATCATTTTGACCATAAAAAACTAAATCAATATCTCCGTGATCACGCGTGATCTTGCCAAGGAAAAAGTCTAGACCGTATCCACCATAGACAACTATGCGCCATCCTAGCTCACGAGCAAACACTGAAAAATCTTTGATTAATTTTAGATCTCGGTCAGTTTTATTTGTGATCATGACTCCCCTGAAACGCCTGAATTGAGGCAACAAAAAATCCATTGTCGGCACCAAAAGATAGCTGAGCAAATTCATTGGGAGTTACCCACTGATATTCTGCGTGTTCATCGGAGAGAGTGACCTCCCCTACCCAATCGGTGCAACTATAGCAGATGCCAAAGACGTTAAGACCAGCAAAGAAACCTTTGTCTACATTCATGTGATTGTCGACAAAAATCGGACAGACCGTTTTGGCCTTGAGACCTGCCTCTTCCATTATTTCCCTTTTTATGGCCTCGATTACGTTTTCTCCCTGCTCGTAGCCACCACCCGGTAGATCCCAGTTGCCACCGCGAGATTGATCGTCTGCGGCACGCTTGAGGGCTAGTATCTTGCCATCTTTGCCGACGATGATGCATTTTTGGATGAGGCGGACGTTTTGCAGTATCTTTGGATTACTCATTAATTATATTCTACCGCACTAAGTTGGTGATTAGATTGATCATGATCTCTTTATCTGCCGGGTGACTCTGTGAGATAAGGAGTGCTAATGCAACTATGGTATTGTCATTTATTGTACGCTCTCCAGATTCTCTAAACAGGAGCCCGTTCTGCGCCAAGTAGTGGATAAACAGCAGTGACCCAGACCTTTTATTGCCATCGATCAATGGATGATCTTTAATTACAAAATACAATAAATGCGCAGCTTTTTCTTCGACAGTTTTGTATAGATCTTTGCCACCGTAAGTTTGGTTAATACTTCCGATGATGCGATCTAACCCTTCGCCCCCTCGATCCATTCCCACAAATTTGGCTGCAGCCTGATTGTCCACTAGTTGATTAACCAACCTACTAATCAGATCTCGAGCCTCCTCGATGGTTAAACTGTACTTGGGCTTAGTCTTGGCTCGAATACTGATCTTGCCCTCATCATATTTATGAAACATGATCCAGGAGTGAGCATAATCTGCGATAACTTTTAACATGTCTTTGGCTTCGCCACTAGTTAATACTGGCGAGCTGAGTGTTTGACGAATCAAGTTGACTGCTCGCTCTAGCTCATCGATCCCTGTATCTGCCAGACGATTTTTGTTGATTGAGTAGCCTTCTAAAATATGTTTTCGTAGTACGCTTGTCGCCCAGATCCGAAAATGTGTCGCTTTTATTGAGTTGACTCGATACCCGACAGACAAGATCATGTCTAAGCCATATATTGAGGTTGGCTTGTCGGAATTAGGAAAGTGCATTTTTTGCACATTGCTTTTCTCTTTGACTTCACCGCTACGAACAATATTTTTTATATGTTTAGAAACTACTGATCGATCTACCTGGAATAATTCACTGATTTGAGATTGTGTTAGCCAGACCGAATCTTGCTTTAATGGTATTTTTATTTTATTTCCCTTGGCAATCTCGTAAATGACTAATGATTTGGTTTGGGCAGCCATATCCACCTCCGACAACAACTAATAACAACTCAAGTATGTACCGTAGTATACCCGAAGTCAAGAACTATTTTAACTGATTTATCCCACCCTTACCCCTAACCAACTGCTCTTTACTATTTAGGTCTATAACCAGCGCTGTGTGCTCATCTATACCAATTACTTTTGACTCTGCAGGGAGGCTAGAGAGTAGTTTGGTGGCGCGACCTTGCCCTATATAGCAATAACTAGTATCTAGACCTACCCCACCTTCCCGATTGTTGAAATGTGGGATCACTGTTAGTGGTTCATAAATATCTCGATAGAGATCTAGCCCATCTACCCAATGAAGACCCTCCCCGACTTTATAGATCTCGTAGACAGGGAGAGCATGAGTAGAAAAGGTGATCGTTGCGGCGGATGCGAGTATAAGTGTTGCTCTATTTTTCACTTGTTCAATTATTGCCTCTAATGCCTTAGTATCCCTAAGCTGTCTGATGCCATAGGTGGGAGATCCAGGACCCAGGAAGATAATGTCACTCAGTTTTATCTGAGCTAAGTAAGTTTCATTATTTGCATCAAGGTGTGAGTTAATAGGGACAACTTGGATATTAAGATTAAAGTCCGGGAGTGCTGCGAGCAGAAAATCTTTGATTTCCCCATAGACTGAGTCTACGTTTGGCTGAAAACCGGCAGGAGTAGTGATGAGAGAGATAGTTAGATCCCTCTTGCCTAGCTGTAGGAAAGTGGAGCGATATATATCAACGCTTGTGGGAGCTATCTCACCTGAGCCAAATAGAATTAAGAAATGCTTTTTTGGTGCTACATCCGAATCACCTTTTTTCATGACATCAGTAATACCACTGGACACATCGTTAATTAGGTAACCTAGATCCTCGATATCGCTGCGGAGTTTGTCAGCAAGAGAAAAGTTTTTTTCTGTTTTGGCTGCATTCCTATCGGCGATTAGCGAGCGAATGTTTTCAGGCACCAATTCTGATGCGATGGGAGTAAATACTTTGACCATACTAGATTTTGCCTGCTAAGGCAGCATCTATTTCTTTGAATCTCAGAAGTGTGTTACTGTTGATCGTCGAACTATAGACAGAAGGGTTATTGGAAACGAGAAAACTTAAATGTCTAATACCATGAGACACTACACTTTCGATAGGAATATCCTTGGGCGCAGGTCGAGATGGATCGCCTGATTGAATAATATTAATATCTGAGATTTGGAGTTTAGAGATATCAGATTGAGCAAAGTCAAAATCATCAGAGTACACAATGTAAGTGATTATAGTTGACCCAGTCGGCACATATCTCCAGCTGGTAGAATGACTTATTAAGCGATTTTTTTCGATAATATCGGTGTTATGCTTTTGAACTAGTAATAGTACCAGGTCGTCGGGGTTGTCAGACTTATTAGATATATCTAACTCGACTTTTTTGTAGTGAATTTCTTCATCTATTATTTTGGTGAGAATTACTTCGAGAAAGTATGACATAACTAACTATGAATTGTAGCATAACGAGCGGAGTGAGGGATTATTGCGCTCAGCTTGTTTAGTATAAGTAGAGGGATAACTGAAATCATAACAAAAAGTATCTGGAGGGTGATTGGATCCTCAAAACTAAAACCTACAATTAATAGAATAATCAGAGGAGCTACTCGCCCGGTACCCATCGCGATCTCTCCTATGGAGAGTACTTTGCTCATATTTTGTTTAATTGTGTCATTGTCGTTAACTATTGAATAAATGATCCCCTCATAATGTAGTGAAAACGAAGAATTAAGTAAAACCACTACCATCTGGTATGCCATGAAAACTATAAAGTTCCAATTAGTTGCTAGTAAGAGTGCGATACTAGCAAAGATAAATGTGGCGGAAGTAGAGATCGTTTTTTGCATTGAGATGCTTTTAACTTTTGTATACAAATAAGTACTCACTATACTGGCTATAGTGAGAGATGTGGATATATAACCCCATTTGGCGACATCTCCAATAAACATAAAAGTTACTACTCCTA
>DALYFH010000041.1:0-4572 GCA_031972135.1 Candidatus Woesebacteria bacterium | reverse complement strand
GTTTGCAGCCTTTATACAAAATCGCCCCAAACAATCCTTGTTTCTGATTTCATGCTTCCTACTTCTGACTTTAACATACCCTGGTCACAATCAGCTGCAGTCAATAGTCCTAAAACCAGGTCCTGTTTTTAGCCCACAAAAAATCGAACTTGCTCTCGCCGATTATCCATTATCAGATGGGGCAAAACCACCTGCTGTTGCCTCGACCTCATATATTGTCCAGGATATAAGTAGCAAAACAGTGATCGCTGAGAGGCGTGTCGATGTAGTACTACCTCCCGCTTCTATTACCAAGCTGATGACAGCACTCGTTGCACTAGATGCTTGGCCGGACAAAAACACAATTCTAACCGTTCAGAACGAAGATCGTGCCATAGGGCAGACCATCGAACTAAGCGAAGGTGATCAATTGAGTGTAGACTCACTTCTCCACGGCCTCCTCATCCACTCGGGCAACGACGCCGCACTCACGCTCGCCGATAACTATCCTGGTGGATACACTGCTTTTGTGGCAGCTATGAACCAAAAGGCGCAGGAGCTAAATCTCAAACGGACTACGTACAAAAACCCTAGTGGCATCGATCAGTATGGTCATGTAACATCCTCTCGCGATATCGCAACACTCGCCTCAGTCGCCCTATCCGATCCCTACATCCAGGAAGTTGTTTCAAAAGAAGTCGCAACAATAAACGACATAACAGGCACTAAGATTTACGAACTAGAGTCAACAGACGAGCTACTATCCGTACTCCCAGGATTAGTCGGTGGCAAAACTGGCTGGACCACGGGTGCTGGCGAGTGCTTTGTGAGCTATGTGGAGCGGGATGGTCGCGGCATCATTACAGTAGTACTCGGTAGTGTAGATCGTTTTGCAGACACGACACGACTCGTCGAATGGGTGTACGCACACCATAATTGGGTAAAGGTTGACTCTCCAAGATAATTTTGTTATCCTCCACGTACAAATACATAACAGCTGTCTTCTGACAAAAGACGAGCCTGCCTGCCGGCAGGCAGGCTGGAACCGGTTAAGCCCGTTATAGCTGTAATAAGTTTAGATAAGGTGGCACCGTCCGACAGGACCCTTTCAAAAATAGGGTTTTGGGGCGGTTTTTTTATGCTCCAAAATCCAAAAAAATATAGGAGATATATGCGCAAAAGCATTAGTGAAGTTACTAAATTAGTAGGTGAGACTGTCACGATCGCAGGGTTTGTCCACTCAATCCGCAACCAAGGTAAGATCGCATTTTTGAGAGTGCGAGATATTAGTGGCAGTATCCAGGTAGTTACAGGTGCTTGGAACAAAGAAGTCTTTGAATCAATCAAAGAGCTCTCAGTCGAGTCAGTGATCCGCGCTGAGGGATTGCTCAAAGAGAGCAAACAGGTCCCCGAAGGTGTCGAGATTGATGCAAGCAGTATTAAGATAGAGACTTTATCGCTCCCACTCCCCATCCCCGTGGTTGCCGAAAAAGGTGCCGAAGAGGTAGATGTAACCAAGCGCTTTGACTATCGCTGGCTAGATTTGCGTAAGCCTGATTCTCAAAAAATCTTTCAGGTATGGACAGTGCTCGAACAGGGGATTAGAGAATACTTTAGTGCTAATGGCTTTACTCAGCTCTACTCACCAGCACTAATGAGTGCACCAAGTGAGAGTGGTGCCGAGGTCTTTGAGGTCAAATATTTTGAAGGCAAGGCATATCTTGCTCAATCACCACAGTTCTACAAACAAATGGCGATAGCTAGTGGATTTGAAAAAGTTTTCATGGTCGGCCCAGTCTTTCGCGCTGAGCTAAGCTTTACTACTCGCCACATGACTGAGTTTACTGGTTGGGACTTTGAGATTGCACACATCACGAGTCATCATGATGTCATGGATACTGAGGAGGCTATGCTGAAATCAGGCTTTGCCAAACTAAAGTTGGCGGGCTTAATCGAAGAAGAAATCAAAGTTCCATTTGCTCGCCTCACACTCGCTGAGACAAAAGAAAAATTAAAAGCTGCTGGGATAACTAGTGACAAAGAGGGCGATCTCTCTCCAGACGAAGAGCGTGGTATATGCAAAATTGTCAAAGAAGAGTCAGGTAGCGAGTTTGTCTTTATCACCGACTACCCCAAAGCGCACCGTGCCTTTTATCACATGCGAGATGAGGAGACTGGCTTAACCAAAGGGTTTGACTTACTCTACAAAGGAGTCGAGATTACAACTGGCGCTCAGCGTGAGCACAGGATCGACAAGTTAGTGGCGCAAGCTGCCGAGAAAGGTTTGACCGAAGAAGGCCTCTCCGATTATCTTAGCTTCTTCCGGTATGGTGTCCCACCACATGGTGGAGTTGGCATCGGCCCAGGACGCATTATCGCCCAGATCCTAGGATTGCCGAGCGTCAAAGAGGCAACCTTCCTCCCTCGTGATGTCAAAAGACTCAGGCCCTAATCATGTCTGACCAAATATATCATCCTACAACCCAGACAATCCGCGATCTATTAAACGAGCATGATTGTTGGTTCGAAACTTTTGAACACGAGCCCGTCAAAACTAGTGAAGAAGCCGCAAAAGTGCGAACAGGCTATACCTTGCATCAGGGTGCAAAAGCAATCATTGCTCGTGTCAAAATCAGCAGCCTGAACAAAAAGTTTGTAATGATTGTGATACCTGGTGATCGTCGCTTTGATTCTGCCAAAATTAAGAACATCTATAGTGCCAAGGATATTCGTTTCGCAACAGTCGAAGAAGTATCAGAAATTACCGGAGGGATATTGCCTGGAGGAGTCCCGCCATTTGGCAACCTCTTTGATCTCGAAGTGATCGCTGATTCTGAGCTGCTAGCTAACGAAAAGATTATTTTTAATGCGGGAGATCGATCCTACTCAATTGGGATGTATTCACGCGATTACATTAAGATAGTGCACCCTGTGGTAACGAATCTAACTTAAAGAAATTATTCAACCCAAGCGTCAGACAGCGCGGGGACATAAGCGACAAAATCATTATCACCCCGGAAAACATAAACAGGTTGTAGGTATTGTTGTGGTTCCTCAGCATCATAATATTCGATACTGATCTCTCGCACGACCGTGGTAGCCACATTTTGTTTAACATTAACCACATATCCATTACCTGCTTGGAGTCTCTTCCATGCTTCGGCCGCAGAGATGATCGGATAGACCGCACTCGTCTCTCGCTCTACAGGATAGTAGTTATAATCAATATTTACAAACTGTTTATCCTCATCTCTCTGTAGAGCCAGGATCACCGAGATTGGACCTCTATCGCTCCTTGGGTAAACGACTGGTATCTCCTCTACTGGCTTGCGATATAGGTTTACTCTCACGAAGTTAGCTTGCGATCTCGATACAGCGGTGACTATCTGATCTTTGTCCGCCTTGAGCTCGTTCATCGTGACTTCACCTTCTTTGATGTCGTCAGGTAGTAGCTCTAGTCTGGATAAAATATTTAATACCCTATCTTCTGCCTGTTCGTCATTAAAGATTAAGTTTGGGGTAGTATACGAAGGTTCGACTTGCCACCGACGGTCTAGCACAAATGCGCCAGTTATGACATTTATAGTAAAAGTCGACGGGATTGGGTCGCTAGCATCCCAGCGGTAAGTATCTTCAGATAGTTTGAGCGGCTCTGCAATAAAATCTAGCCTATTGGCTACGTTCTTAGCGGCATCATAAGCAAGGAGACTCGGTTTTTTGATCGGCATAAAGTAAACAGTAAACTGAGTGGGTAGATTAGTTGGCAGTGCGCCAGTTCTCGTCTCCAGGCTATATTGGATAGGGATCGGCTCCTTTTGGGGGAACACTAGCTTAGGCAATCTACCAAACTTTACGTCAGGTGGTGGCGGTGGGTCTGGGTGAAGTGCTTTCCAGTAGGTATATGCAGACGTCACAACTACCCGTCCTATCATTAGGACCACGAGTCCAATCGCCCCAAATTTGATCGCTTTTCGCGCGACGATTGCAGTCTCTCCGAGTGTTGCCATAACTCTAGTATATAATACTTCTTATGACTATTCGCACTCGTTTTGCCCCATCTCCCACCGGATTCCTACACATTGGTAGTCTGCGCACTGCTCTCTATGCCTATGCTATGGCTCGGCATGAGGGAGGGGACTTTATCCTCAGGATCGAAGACACTGATCAAAAGAGAGAGGTAGAAGGAGCATTAGAATCACTCCAGACTGTTCTCAAAAAATTTGGCATTACTTGGGACGAATTTTATATCCAGTCAGAGAGGCAAAAGACAGGGATCTATCAAGATGCAGCCCAAAAACTACTGAGTGATGGCCATGCCTTCTACTGCCAGTGCCCACCCAAGAATGCTCATACCGATGGCTACTCGACAGTAATGCGTGACCCATGTCGCGATAAAGGTTTTACTAGTGGTGCCATCAAGCTGCGGGTCCCAGATAACCAAAAGATTACCTATCACGATTTTGCTCACAAAAAAGACATTACTTGGGATAGTAATACCGTCTACGACGCAACACTCCTCAAGTCCGATACTTTCCCCACCTACGCGCTCGCCGCGATGGTCGATGATCTAGATATGAACATCACCCATATTCT
>DALYFH010000040.1:1061-4780 GCA_031972135.1 Candidatus Woesebacteria bacterium | reverse complement strand
CAGAGCCGAAGCTAGGAAGCAATATAGTGATCGTGATATCGAGATCACTAAGCGCGGTGAGATCGTGACAGCAGACGAGGCAGCTCTCGTTATCAATCGACCAGTCTACAACCTAGGGGTATATCTCCCTGGTTTTACGGGCGAATCTCGAACCTTGCCAGATCTCCTAGCTCCTCAATTAGAATATGAGGTCACTGATCCAGTGATAGCTACCGACTCTCTCCGTGCACCACTATATTTAACTGAGCTCAAAGAAGCCGCTCGGGCAACTATGAGTGCTCGATTATCTAGGAGTGATGGCTACGTTACACTGGCCCAAAACATTAGTGAATCAGTTAAATCAAAGATCCATGAGTCTGGTATTACTGGTCTGACTTTTGATCAAGATTTTACTCGTGCTTACCCCGAAGCTAGTCTCTCTGCGCATGTCACAGGTTTTGTCGGTCGAGATGATAGTGGTGAGCCACTCGGATACTTTGGTCTCGAAGGCTACTATGATCGAGAGCTAACTAGCCGCTCCCGAGTCGAAGCACAGGAGAAGGATGCACTAGGCAACCCACTAATTACTGGCACCTGGGAGCTACTGCAGGGGAGGCCAGGTCGCTCTCTCAAGCTTCATCTCGGTCGCGGGGTCCAGTATGCGGTAGTAACAGAGCTTCAGAGGGCGATCGAGCGCTACGGAGCTAGTAGTGGTGAGGTAGTCGTGATGGATCCGCGTACTGGTGGCATCTTAGCCATGGCTGCACTCCCGACCTATGACCCATCTCGCTTTTACCTCTACGACAGTGCTCTTTATAAAAATCCCAGTATCGCAAACACATACGAGCCGGGTAGCACTTTTAAAGTCCTCGTTGCAGCCGCAGCACTAAACGAGGGCGTGATCAAAGAAGATGACAAATGCGACATCTGCGCAGGACCTGTTCAGATCGACAAATATAGTATCAAGACCTGGAATGGCGAATATCGAGATGGAGCCACACCTGAGGATATTATTACGCACTCAGACAATACAGGTATGGTCTGGATGCAACGTAGGCTCGGTGGCGAAAAACTGGTGGACTATATAAAAAGCTTTGGTTTTGGCGAAAAAACAGGGATCGATCTACAAGAAGAAGTGGCCTCACCTCTGCGCAAAAAATGGGGTGAAGTCGATTATGCGACCAGCTCTTTTGGTCAAGGTATCGCCGTTACTAGCATCCAGATGGTTAGAGCGGTAGGAGCGATTGCAAATGGAGGCAAGCTTATGGAGCCTCATGTAGTCGATACGGTGCTCGGCGAAGAGAATCTGCCTATTTTGCCCAAAGTCGTCCGGACTGTAATCTCCGAAGATGCAGCCAAAAGGACAACCAATCTCATGATCAAAGCTGTCGAGTATGGTGAGGCAAAATGGGCCAAGCCAAAAGGGTATACCATGGCGGGTAAGACTGGCACTGCCCAGATCGCTGTTGATGGACACTACGATGCCGAAAAAACTATCGCTAGTTTTGTAGGTTTTGCCCCTGCCGAGAACCCTCGTTTTGTAATGTTAGTCAAATTAAAAGAGCCAAAAACCTCGCAATGGGGTAGCGAAACTGCGGCACCACTTTGGTTTGCAATAGCCAAGAGATTGCTCCTCCATTACAACATTGCCCCAGATCAGTAGAAGGGGTGCTAAAATACTTAAGCTAATATGCAAAAAATAAGAAGAATGTTCATCATGTTGCTCAGGAGGCTCCGCCCTCTTTTTCCGCAGTATCTTGTCAACTATCTCTACCATCTACCAATCGCAATACTCGCGACGCGGATGTATGGTAACCCTAGTTCTGGACTCGAAATAATCGCGGTAACTGGTACCGACGGCAAGACGACTACGACTAGTTTGATTTACCACATTCTCAAGAGTGCCCATCGCAAAGTGGCCATGATCAGCACAGTCGAAGCAAAGATTGGCAAAAAGAGTCTCGATACCGGATTTCACGTCACAACCCCAGATCCATTTATGCTCCAAAGGTTGCTAAGGCGTATTCGCTCTCAAAAAATCCGCTACGTTGTTTTGGAGGTTACTAGTCACGGTCTAGACCAATTTCGTTTTTATCCGATCAAGCCCTCAATTGCAGTACTGACCAACATTACCCACGAGCACCTCGATTACCATGGCAGCTACGAAAAGTATCGTAGTGCCAAGCTACGGCTTTTTAAGGGTGCTACCCACGCTGTTATCAACAAAGATCAACAAGATTTCCCTGTTATAAATGCCTCACTCCCTAAGACTTTGTTCTCTACTTACTCGCTGATCACCGACTCTCAACTGAGAGCTGAAGATGTAGTTGAGTCAGTTGACTCAATCAGCTTTCGGCTCGGCCGCACAGTCTACAAGCTACCAATGACTGGTTTATATAACGTCAGTAACGCTCTAGCCGCAATTAGCACCGCGCTCCTACTAGAGATCCACCCAACCGATATTAAGCGAGCTCTGCTCTCATTCCCTGGTATCAAAGGCAGATTAGAAACTATTCCCAACAATCGTGGAATTCATGCTTTTGTTGATTTTGCTCATACCCCCAACGCACTAAAGGAGGTCTTAACCAACCTCAAAAATAAAAAAGATAAAACCGAAAAATTAATCGTCGTCTTTGGTGCAGCAGGTCTAAGAGACAATACCAAAAGACCCCTCATGGGCAAATACGCTGCCCAGTTGGCGGATCAGATCATCATAACCAGTGAGGATCCAAGGACCGAGGACCCGAGAGATATCGTCAAAGAAATAATTAGTGGGATACCTAGTGGTGCCCGTCGCAAAGTGGTGGTCGAGCTAGATAGGGGTGTTGCCATAGATCGCGCCATCAACGAGTTTGCAAGACCTGGTGACTGGGTGGTATCCTGTGGCAAGGGACACGAAAACTCGATGAACCTAGATGGTTGGACCGAGACACCTTGGTCAGACCAAAAAGCTATGGAAGATGCGCTAAACAATAAAAATAACAACTAAAAAATTTCAACTTATGAATTTAAACACTACTGCCGCAATCGTCCTCGCTGCCGGTCGCGGGACCAGGATGAAAGCCAAAAAGAAAAACAAGGTAGCCTTTAATCTAAATGGCAAGCCAATGGTTGCACACACTGTAGATCATCTGAGAGAGGCTGGAGTTGCGCAGATTATTGCAGTTGTCGGTTTTGCAGCCGAGAGTGTGCGCGAGGCGCTAGGGGATAGCGTAGATTATGCGACCCAGGGTGAGCCGCTAGGTACAGGACATGCATTAAAAGCTGCTCTCCCTAATCTAAAACCAGATATCGACACTGTCTTAACTGTTTACGGCGATGACTCAGCATTTTATCCGGTCTCACTCTACCAGGAGATGGTCCAAGAATTGAGGGATAAAAAATGCGATCTCCTTTTCTTAACTATTCACAAAGATGATCCCACTGGGCTCGGACGGATAGTTAGGAGTCAGAATGGGGATGTGGAGAGGATCGTCGAAGAAAAAAACGCAACAGACGAGGAGCGCAAAATCCAAGAGATTAACACAGGTTTCTACTGTTTTGATAGATCTTTCTTAGAAAAATATATTGATCAGATTCAAAAGAACCCACTTACTGGCGAGTATTACGCAACAGATATGGTCGAGATCGCACTAAATAATCAAAAAAAAGTCTCGGCCTACTTACGCCGCGATAGTTCTATCTGGCACGGAGTCAACAATCGGAGTGATTACTCTAGAGCTCAAAAGAAAGCAAGTAAT
>DALYFH010000040.1:0-1051 GCA_031972135.1 Candidatus Woesebacteria bacterium | reverse complement strand
ACTTCTCTTGCTCTTGCCATGCAGGATGCAGGGTGGGAAGTCACGGGGAGTGATACCACCGAAGTCTTTATTACCGATGATGTTTTGACTAAGCGTGGTATCAAAATCTCACTGCTCAGTGATCCTATTCCCACATGTGATCTCATCATCCACTCAGCCGCTTATCCAGTTCCAGCAACCAATATCCCGACCCAGACATTAGCCAAGGCACTAGCAGATTTTGTCGAGAGTCGCAGTGTGATAGCGGTTGCAGGTGTTGGTGGTAAGACCACAACCAGTGCCATGCTCGCTGCACTTTTTCATGACGCGGGTCGTGACGTCGGCTACTACGTTGGCACCAGTACTATTGCAGGACTAGGTGGTCCAGGCTACGCAGGGACTGATCCCTACTACATTATCGAAGCCGATGAATACGCAATCAGTAAGACCGATCCACGTCCCAAGTTTGCACTCCTGAGCCCAGAGATTGTGATCACGACCAACATCATTCATGATCACCCAGATATCTACCCAACTGAGGGCGACACTCTTAGAGCATTTTCTGACCTCATCGCTCGCATTCCAACAGACGGGGCCTGGATCTACAATGATACCGATCCTCTGACCCTACAGATCCTGAGTAATCTGAAACCTCTGTGTGAACTTTTACCTTATAACTTAAACCTTAAACCTCTCGAGCTTTCTGTCTTTGGCGATCAGAACCAGCTCGACGCACAGGCTGCTGTTCTAGGTGCATCTGCGGCGGGTGTGAGTGTTGAGCAAGCGAGACGTTCGATCATGTCCTATCGCGGGGCTGGTAGACGACAGGAGAGTCACGGCACGGTAGCAGGGCGGCTCCTATATGATGACTACGGTCATCATCCAGCGGAGATCGGCATCACGGTTAATTCGTTCAAACAAAAATTTCCAAAGAATAGAGTTCTCCTAGTTTTTGAATCACACACCTATACCCGAACAGAGAGTTTGCTTCACGAGTTTGCAGAAGCTATCTCAGCTGCTGATCTAGCATTTATCATGCCCATATTTGAATCAGCTCGGGAGAAAGGGCAGC
>DALYFH010000039.1:0-5013 GCA_031972135.1 Candidatus Woesebacteria bacterium | reverse complement strand
AGACTCAAGTTTGTAGTGCGTACTGGGGTGAGGATGCTGGACAACGTAATTGATGCTTGCCGTTACCCACTCCCACAGATTACTGAGACTGTAAGGGCAAATCGGCGGATAGGACTAGGGGTTATGGGATGGGCTGACATGCTATACCAACTAAGAATACCCTACGATAGTGAAGAAGGAATTAAGCTAGCAAAACGAATCGCCAAGTTTATCCAGGATGAATCGTGGCAAATGAGTGAAGACCTCGCTAAAGAGAAGCGAGTATTCCCCAGGTGGAAGGAAAGCAGTTTTGTAAAATCTGGACGTAAAGTGCGAAATGTGGCGATCACGACGATTGCGCCGACTGGGAGTATCTCGATGCTCTCTGATGCCTCGTCGGGTATTGAGCCGGTGTTTGCCCTAGCATTTACTAAAAACGTCGTGGAGGATGCGGGACTGTCGTACATAAATAAATATTTTGAAGCTGAACTAGCAACTTCGCTTTGGGCTGATGGAGATGCGGAGCATAAGGTGCGAGATCGCATAGTCCGAGAAGTAGCGGAAGCGGGGAGTGTGGCACACATCTCGGGGATCCCAGAAGAGGTAAAAACAGTTTATCGGACAGCACACGATATATCACCCGAGTGGCATGTGAAAATGCAGGCTGCGTGGCAAAAGTACACGGATAACGCAGTTAGTAAAACGATTAACTTCCCTAATTCGGCAACAATAGATGATGTAGAAGCGGCGTACATGATGGCATGGAAGTCAGGATGTAAGGGAATCACAATTTATCGTGATGGAAGTAAAGATGTGCAAATTCTCTCGGTGGGATCAGCGAGTCACCCCACTACGCCTACGGCTACGCTAGGGGCAGGGCAGATAATACAGAGTAAAGTTAAGATAGAAACCCTCAAGGAACGCGGCGAACGCTTGAAGATAAAACCAGCTGGCAAACATCTCGAAGTATGCCCGGAGTGTGGAGGCAAGCTGGCGATAGAGGAGGGATGTGCAAAGTGTTATGGGTGCGGATTCTCGGTGTGCCAAGGATAGTTGAGTTACAATACGAGATATGCAAAAAATAATACTAGCTAGCGGTAGCCCGAGACGTAGAGAGATCTTGGAACTACTAGAACTTGAGTTTGAGGTGGTGGAGTCTGGATTTGACGAAGAACTAGTTCCTCAGGATGATGCTGTGGAGATGGTCGAAGAGCTGGCCATGCAAAAGGCGCTGAGTGTAGCAAAAAAATATCCAGATGCAATTGTGATTGGGGGAGATACCACAGTAGACATAGATGGTGAAATACTAAATAAAGCAAAGAGTGCAAGCGATGCCAAAATTATGTTTAGCAAGTTACTAGGTAAGACTCACCGAGTGGTAACAGGAGTGGCTGTGGTTAACTCGCTCACGGGTGAGAGCGTAGTAGGCAGTGAGTCAGGGTCGGTGAGTATGCGGAGCGCTAGTGCGCGTGAGTTAGAACACTATGTGGCAACAGAATCTAATTGGCGCGGCTTTGCGGGTGCATATGCGCTACAAGGTGGAGCGGCACCATTTGCGCTTAACCAGACAGGCAAACTATCGGCAATCATTGGATTACCAGTTGAGCTAACGACAGACCTACTAGAGCAGATGGGGGTAGTTGTGGAGGTCGACCCTAGGCAGCTCGAAGACCAGTTGCATGGAATGAAAGTAGGGATAAGCCAATGAGTGGATTAATATATGTATTTACAGGTGAGGGTAAGGGGAAGACGAGTGCGGCCATAGGGGTAGCTACACGATCGCTCTTACTAGGACACAAGGTCGAGTGGATTAGTTTTTACAAAGAAGAAAGTTGGGGGATGGCAGAGAAAGGGCTCCGGGATAGGTTTGACAACTTAAACATGAACTTTGTGGGTAGAGGATTTTGGATTGGTAAAAAAACTGCACCAGTTGGTAATAGAGGGCATGTCGTAGTAGATAAGGCGAGCGATGAAGAACATAAAGCGGCGGCAAGAGCAGGGCTTGAGCTGGGGAGTGAGCTACTAACCAAGAAACCATTCTTACTAGTTTTAGACGAAGTGGTTAACGCGGTGAGCGAAGGACTAGTTGAGAGTAACCTTGTACTCGAGCTACTCAAGCAGAGAGGGGATACACATATATTATTGACCGGACGGGGTATAACTCCTGAGATAGAAGAGCTAGCCGATCTAGTAACTGAGTGCAAGAAAATTAAACACCCTTATGACATTGGGAAGTTGGCAGTAATGGGGTTAGATTATTAGCTCAAATAGTTAACTTATTCTGTAGGTGGAGATGCCCACAACTGAGTTCTAATACCTTCTTTTATTCTCTTGCTAGCTTCAGCTTTCTCATTATCATCAAGATTTTTGTTTATATCTGTTGTTACGATTGAATACGTGCCATCCTTTTTACTTTTTTCGTCCCAAGGAACTTCGATGAATTCGATTATTTTTGAAACATCATCTGGTGACAGTGATACAGCACTAGTTGAGGATTTCGATATTCCAGCGCATTTTTGAGCGATACCTGCCATAAAATATTGTTCATATGCAGATTCAGCCGCTGGTCGCAATTCTATGTCGTGCCTTTTTTTTAGTTCTTGGGCTTCTGCATGATAGTCTTGTAAAGCTAATTCTACTAATTCACTCTTGGATGATATTTGTTTGAGGTCTACTAGGGTAGACACAACTGTCGTTTCTAATGCGCCTGAAGGAATATTACTTAACTTACGTTGTATTGGTTCTATCTCTGTTCTATCACCAACTATAAATATTTTTGGCTCAAAAGTATTCAATAATTGTTCAGTTAATGATTCTTCAAATCCTTTAACCCACTTATTACATTTTTCTCTATCTAATATTTTTTTTTGTTCTGCTTCTTGATGAGCTTTATTTTCGAAAAATGCATTGGTTGTGGCCTTCGCTATTCCATTGAGACTGGTACCGCCAAATGGTTGTTCTCCATCCATACCTACTTTTGCCATATCGATATCTTATCAGAATTTTGCCGTATAATGAAGTAAGAATAGATGTTTAGGGAGAGTTGCCATGGTCGATAATAAAAAAGAAATTCAGCCAAGACCAGTCGAGACTGTAGCGCCTATTATCGAGATGCCAAGACAGGTAGAGGTACAACCCGAAGTAGAATCTTGGATGCAAAAGATCGAGAAAAGATTTGCGCGCGTGCCAAATAAAACTGTCACGCCGATGGATGATAGCGTAGTTGTTCAACAGCCTCAGTCTCAACAGCCACCTGTCACCATGCCGATCAACCAGACCCAAATGCAGATAGGAAAAGTGGCAAAGCCAGAAGAAGGTATAGCCTGGTTGGTAGCTTGGGTGGTTAGACAAATTAAAGTATTAACCAAATTGGGTAAGAGCGTTAGATTACAAGATATGCCAGAAGTTAAGGAGTAAATGTGGAGGGATTAGATCAGATTTCGAGCGTGATGACCAACCTGGCTTATGCTTTGGTTTTTTTGATGATAGCCTTATCGGCCTTGGTTGCTCTAGGATATGCATTCTTACTCTGGTTTCGTAATCGTAACCGCGAAGAGTACAGTCTCTCATTTGTAACTTTAGAGGTAGTACTGCCACGTGATAACGAGATTAAGATAGATGCCGCCGAGCAGCTCTTTGCGAGTCTTTATTCTGTTAAGAACGAAGAGTGGTACGCCTTCTTGTTGTCTGAACATGCGGTCTCTTTTGAGATAGTAGGACGCAAAGAGGACATTCGTTTTTATGTGTCGGTCCCTCACGAGCTAATGGAGCTAGTCGAAAAGCAGATCCATGGCGCGTATCCAGGAGCAGAGATTAAGACTGTCGAGGAGCCAACTATCTTTACTGATGGTGGCAAAGTGGCGTATGAGAGCCTGGTCAAATCTAGCTCAGGCTATTTCCCTGTGCAATCATTCCGCGACCTTCCAACGGACCCACTATCATCGATCACTTCGTTTATGGCCAAGATGAGGGAGGGAGAGGGGGCAGTGCTACAAGTAATTGTGTCGCCCGCCTCACATGCGTGGGGAGAGAAGGGACATAGCTATATTAGTAACGCCAAAAAGAACGAGAGTAATCCAGAAAAAGCCAGTTATAGTGTAGACCCCAAGAGATTAGAAGCTGTTGAGCGGAGTGCGGGTAAGCCTGGATTTGAGGTGTCTCTCCGGCTCGTGGTTAATGCCCCGACCAAGCACGAGGCAGAGATGCTCCTTAAGCAGTTTACAGGCACGTTCTCACAGTTTGCAGGTCCATATAACAAATTTACAAAACAGCACATATGGCTCAAGCGACTATTTATGATCGACTTTATCTATAGGTACCAAGCAATGTTTAAAGGTAAGAGTCTGCTTAACTCAGAAGAGCTAGCGACAATCTTTCATTTCCCCAACAAGCAAGTTGAGACCCCTCATATACACTGGTTGACTGCCAAGAGCGCGCCAGCGCCGGCGCAGATCCCACAAGAAGGACTGTATCTAGGTAAGAGTGTGTATCGAGGACTGTCGCGTAATATTTACATCTCAGACAAAGACCGCGCGCGCCACATGTATATCATTGGTAAGACTGGTACAGGTAAGTCAGAGTTTTTGATGGATATGATCCTGCAGGACATAAGAGCTGGTAAGGGAGTATGTTTTATTGACCCACATGACTCAGTAGAGAAGCTACTGGAGTATATCCCACCTGAGCGAGCTGAGGATGTAATCTATTTTGATCCATCTGATACAGACCGGCCAATGGGTCTAAACATGCTCGAAGCTAGAACCGAAGAGGAGAAGCAGTTTGTGGCATCCTCGATTATCAACCTGATGTATAAGTTATACGACCCGCATAAGACCGGTATTATCGGCCCTAGGTTTGAGCATGCGATCCGTAATGCCATGATGACGGTAATGAGTGAACCTGGAGCGACATTTATTGAGATCGTGCGCGTAATTACCGACCAGAAATACTTGCAAGAACTGCTCCCCAAGGTAGAGGACCCGATTGTGCGCAGATATTGGACTGACCAGATCGCGCAGACTTCGGACTTTCATA
>DALYFH010000038.1:0-5303 GCA_031972135.1 Candidatus Woesebacteria bacterium | reverse complement strand
TCGCCACCAGCTTCTCTGACTGCTGCGCGGAGGTTCCTCTGATCTTTGGTGTTCATTCCTTGATAGTCAGCGAGAAAGATAGCACTAACTGAGTCGAGTTTTGCCTCGAGTTCTTTGACTTGACCTTGGTTTTTTAGATTTGGCATGATTCTCCTTTGGTATTGCCCCCACTTCGCCTAAAGGCTACGTTAGGGGTTGTTTTTATACACTAAGTGTCTAAAAACAAAAATAGCTGTCCTCCAGATAGACAGCTAATTGCTACAGCTTGTAGCTACTTGCCTTAGACAGGACTTATTGATCGCCTGTTGTCTATAGGATTAGTGGTAGTATAGCAGGGGAAGTGTTGAATTACAAGCGAATAAGTTTTTGCACTAGTATATAAAATATCTATATGGATTAGGGCGAAATGAGGGCTGGGTACTTAGTTTCATACTTATATTTGGAGATTGCAGTGTTCATTGATGCGAACTCAGCCTCGTTAACTGTTTCTTTCCCCAAGAAAGCTAGGGTATTGATTTGGGAAGACTCATAAGAACGTGGGCGGTACATGCTGAGAAGCTCGATGACCGCTTGTTGTGTAGTAAGAAAATCTTGCATTGTTGTCCCATGGGGGCGAGCTTGCTGTAAACGGAGGTGCATTTTGTGTGCATCAAGGACAGTTTGCATAACAGGATTATTTTCTAAAACAATATCAGGACTTTCCGCGCTAGGAATCAGTTGTCTGGCTTGGATGTTAAAAGGGTGGTACGGATGTTTAATAATGAGTTCATTTAGCATTTCGTTCCCATCAATAGGATGATCATTGATTTGTTTCGTCCAGAATTCTAATGGATCGTCATTCTTAAGTATATCCTCTATCATTTCTCGGGCGATGAGTTGACGATCGAGTGCATAGATTGTAAATCCGAGTAGTCTAGCGTTGGCGGCGCGAGGTGTTAGTTTTTCGCTACTACCGTCGACATAGTGAAAATCTAAGGCGTTTTGACCCGCGAGTTCGGCAGCTCTTACTTGATCTGAAAAGTTGCGAATACTAGCCATAACTTCGATAACTGATAGTTGTTTGTTGGGATATAGATTCTGGTAGCGCGCCGCCTCACCCTGAGATTCGGCTAATAGTCCAATAAGTGGTAATGTGGGAGGTCCCTCGACAACATCGCCTGCAGAGAGAGGCGAGCCTTTGGTAGCGAGAGCGCTAACAATTGTGTCACGGAGTACGCCGTTATATTGACTCCATTCCTGGGCTGCTGGTATTGTTTCTGTCATATACAATCAGTATATTACACTTTGGTTATTAATATATTGTTTGATGCAAACCAGGTAACTTAGATGTGACTCTAAGTCACCTGGTTGTTTGCATCCGCGCTAGTCGTTGATGGCGAAGGGGAGTTTAATCTTGAGACCGATTTTGGTGGTGATGGCGTTGTGGATCGCTGCAGAAATCGTCGGGCTGATGATCAAAATCAACAACGCAGTTGCGATGCATTGTATCAGCCAAACTACCGCGAGACTCGCAGCAATGATGACCCCCAAAATCTTTTCTGCAAGATCAACGACCGGTGGTAGGACCACAGTTCCGAGCAGTGCCAACTTGACAAACAGAACTCCCAGGATCGCATAGCCAAAGGCAGTGGCAAGCGTTTCTCCGTTAATGGATCGGAAAACAAAAATTCCAACACCCATGACCACTTGCGCGATCAAGAACAGGGTGAGGAACATCGTGTTCCGTTTCCAGTGCTTAGGCTTTCCGCTGATGTAGCGGAGGTAATACACCACTGAGGGGAGGATGTGGAGGCTGAGCACCGCATAGGTGGCCAGGTTGATTTTGAAGCCAAGTGCTTCCTTCACCGCCCAGAGGACGATGGCAATAACAAAACTCAGGATAATACAGCAAACGATGCCGATTACCTTCAACAACTTACTATTCTTACTTTCCTGTTGAGTCATTTTTTTCTCCTTTGTCCCTTGAATGAGGGCACGCAAAATACTCGAGAGACAAGTACTTAGCGTGCCCCAGAAGGGGAGGAGAATAATAATAGCGCGGATGTTAAGGTGCTAAAGCACCTACCGTCGGATGGCTATCATGCGAGGCAGGCATCTTTACCGCGCGAATTTTCTCACATTATGGGATAAATGTCAAGTTATAGGACTAGTTTAGAGATAGCTTGATACCTGGGCTCATAGTCGCAGCAAGAGTTGCTTTGACGATAAACTTAGGTCTCACAGCCTCGATCATGGCACGGATGTTGGCGACTAGCTCGGCTTCTGGCTGACTAGTCTTACCTACAGTTACGTGCATGAGAGGATATTTGGGTTCGGCTTTGACCTGAGTCTTGCCACCTTCAAACTCTTTGACCTTGACCTCTGGATTTGGGGTCACAGTACCAGCTTTGGGGTTAGGCATGAGGCCTTTTGGTCCTAGTAGCTTAGCGTATTTGGCGAGCTTAGGCATAAAGGCAGGAGTAGTAATGAGGATATCAAAGTCGATAATATTTTTATCGAGCTTAGCTAAGAGTTCGTCACTCACGATTGCGACCTTTTTGGCAGCACCTGCAGCGTGAGGGAAAGTGAGCTCTACTCTGGTTGGAGCGTCTTTGGCGGTGAGGTTAAGATGTAGCGTTACGGTTGCGTTAAAGCTAGTAATGTTAGTCTTTTTGACTAGTGCAACTGCTTCTTCGATCCCGTAGTTTTTGTTGCGATCTACCTGAGATTTGGCGGTAGTCATAGCTTTGCCACCACGGAAATCATGGCGTTTGTTGGGGGGGATTATGCCAGCTTCTTCGACAGCTACTGGTTCTGTGCTACCTTCACTCGTAACACCTTCGATTGATGGGTCAACGGATGCTACATCGGCTGAGTATTTGGCTCTTATTTCTTCGAGTGCGGCGTCATTGATGCCGTTTATTGCGGTGAGTTCTCCATCGGCCATGTTCTTGAGCTGCTCTGGTTTAACGCGAGCTTCGCGGAGCGCCATTGCTGTATGGTCGGAGAGATCTGTGTAGAGCTCCTCCCATTTAGTCATGGACTTTTGCTTTTTTGGCGCTACTGTTGTGGATTCTTTTCTTTTACCCATATAATTCTCCTTAATATCTCGGACGTGGCCGGATTCAAGTAATAATGAATAGTGGAGGAATTATAACACAGGAGGTGGTTTAGGTTAAAATGCGAGCTACTTTTTCTTGGCATGTACTTTAAGTATTTTGCCGAGTTTATGTTCCATGATTTTCATTTTTGCGTTAAATGGTCTGAACGCCTGACGGAATATTCTCTGTAAATCTCGTAAGTCTTTGGAAGTGAGCATATTTATATTAGATCAGTACAGATTAGTGAAATCAAGGGGAAATTTATGCCATAATATAAATATGAGTGTGTCAGGAAGTCAAAAGGACGAGGGCTTGTTGCAAGCGGATGTTATCGAGCACGAAGACATAGTGGGTGGGGCAGAAGATTTAAATTCAGCGCAACGATTTCTTCTAAATTATTCTAAAGATGCTATATGGGGTGGATGGTTGTTGGGTTTGGCTGGAGTGGAATCATATCGTTATACACAGAGAGAAAGCAACGGGCCTGGCTTAGACCAATTAATGAGAAATGAGTACTGGTTTAATCATTCAGGTGATAGCTGGGAGACTGCATCGCTCGCTATTGGTGCTAGGGGACTTATAGAAACAATTGATACTATGCGAGTGAGGGCTGGTTCTGAGGCTTGGAGTCCACGAGTCAAAATGTGGACATCAATGATTTTTGCGATGGCTGTGCCTATAGTGATTGAGTCACTTGGATTAGGCATAGGTGGAAACACCCCAGGATTTGATGCAGAGAGATTTGGGCCATTTGTGGCTGACGCCATGGGTCCGATCGTTACGGGTGTTTTGGCAGGTGGTAGTTGGGAGTTCGTAAATTTTATGACCGATAGTTTGAATTGGGCTAGGGGTAAGGCACTCGCAGAGAGATATGGTCAAAAATGGGAGCAATTTTCAAGTAAAGCGAGTCAACTATCAGAAGACTTACTAAGTGGTTTAGGCCAACTATCTGAAAGAGTGCAAAAGGCTTCAGATAAATTGACATTAACGATAAATGATCAATCTGATCCATTTCGAGATTTTAGTAAGAATGAATTTAAGTTACCAGAATGGTTAACGGGAAGTCCAAATGAGAAAATTGATAGAGTTGTGGGAGCATTTCAGCGAATTTGGAGATCTCGACATAGTGAAGATTAGCTACTATTCGACGTCGACGCCCATACTCTTGGCGGTACCGGCGACGGTTTTCATCGCGGCCTCGAGAGTACTAGCGGAGAGATCTGGCATTTTTTCTTTGGCGATCTTTTCGAGCTGAGCCTTACTGAGTTTGCCAACCTTGGTTTTGTTGGGAACACCTGAGCCACTCTTTAGCTTGAGCTCCTGCTTGATCATCTCAGAAACAGGGGGGAGTTTGATGACAAAAGTGAAGGTGCGGTCCTCGTAGATCGTGATCTCAGCGGGGACTTTTTGACCTTTTTTGTCAGCGGTTGCTTTGTTATATTGGTTAACAAACTCCATGATGTTGACACCATGTTGACCGAGTGCAGGACCAATAGGAGGAGCGGGGTTTGCGGCACCGCCCATAGGGAAGACTTTGATAATTGTTTTGATTTTCTTTGCCATAAGTTCCTTATTTTATCATGTAAATTAGATCTTGGACACCTGAGCGAAGTCTAGCTCTACTGGGGTCTCGCGACCAAAGATAGAAACGAGCACGGATAATTTGCCCTTGGTTTCGTCGATATGATCGACAGTACCCAAGAAGTCGGCAAATGGACCATCGACGATCTTGACGGCTTCGCCAGAGGAGAAAGTACTCTTGAACTTGGGAGCTTTGACCTCCATAAACTTCATGATGGTCTCGACTTCGCGTTCTGGGATAGGAGTTGGTTTTTTGCCGACGCTACCAATAAAGGCGGTGACACCTGGGGTGGTACGGACGGCTAGCCAGGAGAGGTCATCGACGATCATTTTGATCAACATGTAGCCGGGGAGGATCTTCTCTTTGATTGTTTTCTTTTGACCTTTTTTGACCTGGATTTTGTCTTGGGCGGGGACGACAGCCTGGAAGATCTTGCCATCGACATGCATACTGGCAATACGGACTTTGAGCTGCTCGGCTACTTTGAGTTCGTGACCACTGTAGGTGTGGACAACGTACCACTTGGCTAGCTTCTCTAGACCCTCGTTTTCTTCGTAAACGACGTGGTAGGGGTTAGGCTCTTTGACCTCTGAGAGGATGTCGCCAGTCTTGGCTTCTTCGACTTTTTCTTCGATTTGATC
>DALYFH010000037.1:0-5898 GCA_031972135.1 Candidatus Woesebacteria bacterium | reverse complement strand
TTGCCTGGCACATCTACATAGTCGGCACCGGCAGACTTGCTAGCGACTGTGACATCTGAGTTTAAGGTAAATTTGAGTGAGCTTGCAGTAAGAGTGGTCCCCTTGAGCAGAGTTTTGGGGAGGGAGGTGCGATTGTAGATAGTCACTTCGCCGACAGCGGGATCACCTATGGTTTTGGTCCCTGTCACGGGGACTGAGTCCTCACCACTTACTTCTTCACTAGTATACTTGGCGGGGACAGTCGAAGACTCTAGATCGACCTCTGCAGCATCACTTTTTAACGTTATATTGATAGTCTCGGTGATCGGCCGTGCCTGGATGGTCACACTAACTGTTGCCTTAGGGATAAAATAATAAGCAGAGACTAGTCCGACAAAAGCTAGAAGTATGGCGGCAAGAGCGAGGAATAGTTTGTTGTTACGACCAAAACTCGGTTTGGGAAGGGAGATCATCTTAGGCTTAAATGTTGGCAGCTTGATGCTCGGCATGGTCGGGAGATTGAGCTTGAAACTAGGTTTTGATGG
Organism: Candidatus Woesebacteria bacterium; assembly: GCA_031972135.1. Lineage (GTDB taxonomy): Bacteria > Patescibacteriota > Microgenomatia > UBA1400 > UBA12108 > GWF. Next base: position 5,374 of record DALYFH010000037.1, on the reverse strand, counting down.
TTCTTCGTCTTTATCCTCGGTGTCTTCTTGTTCATCTACCACTTCTTCATCCTGCACTACTTTTACATTGTTGGCAGTTAGTTCCTCGACTGTTGCGGGATGAAAGCCGACATCTTCGGCGGTTGGTTCACTCTCTGGCTCTGCTGAGTCTAGTGGTTGTTCTGGATCTGCTTGTTCAGCTACTGTTTCCTGGACACTTGGCTCCAAACTAAAACCTAGTGAGGCAGCGACTTCGCTCCCTCCCGCGACGGCTGTTGCATGAACCTCGACGTCTTTGGGTAGTGCCTCAATCTTGGGGGTATGGAGGAATGAGAAACTTTTTTGCCAATCAAAAGCGGTTAGTGCTTGGACAAGATCGGAAGTATTCTCCATCGCAGAGACTAGGATAAAGCGAGATGGGAGGGAGACGTCTTGTGGCAAGTTGGAGATTCCCTCGGCTACGTCGCTACTAATGTCATCGCTACTGCCGACGCTAACTGTATATTTGATCCCACCGAGCTCAACTAATGAGAGCGTGACGCTACGGCGATCAACCTGGATCAGGATGGAGGTGGGTGGTGCCCCTTCCTGCATTTTGAGATATTTGACGATGGTGTCGGCGATGACCACGTAACCAATGGGTTTGAGCGAGAGCTCGCGACAAATACTTTTTATTAGATCTTTTTTGGACTGTTTGATCCCATTTGTGTCAACCCAAGCGTTTGCGAGACCGAGGACTATCTCGTCTGGTTCTATGTCCAGCCCTTCGGTAGCACTACTAATCGTCGCATCGACCGCCTGGATGAGCTCGTTGGTGGTGGCTACATCGCCGTCCCACTCAACTGGGGTACCCAGTGAGACAATCTGGGTCTCTGCTCCCACGACTTTCCAGACCGCAGCCTGGACTCGGTGGTCAGAGAGGACGAGCGCGAGGAAAGTCTTTTCCTCTGGTTCGTTTTTGCCGGTTAATTTATCCAAAAAATTGGGCACAGTCATAGATACAGTATACAGTTATCGTGAAACAGTAAATAGTGGATGGTTAAGCGAGCTTCGCGTAGATGCGGCGGGTACCAGAACCTAGTGATTCATCTTTAAAGATACTTACTTTTCCAATAGACCCAGTCATCTCGACATGCGGGCCGCCACAGAGCTCTTTGCTAAACCAATCTTTGTCTGGATCTTTGCCAATAATATAGACACTTACTTTATCTGGATATTTGTCGGCAAAAAAGGCCATAGCGCCACTCTTGATTGCTTCTTCTTTGTCTTCGATCCTGCGGGTCACTGGGTAGTCGGCGGCAATAGCTTGATTAATTATTGATTCGATCTCTTTTAACTGATCCTGTGTGGGTTTGCCAGCAAAAGTATAGTCAAAGCGGAGGCGCTCGGGAGTAATGTTACTACCAGCCTGATGAACCTCAGTTCCGAGGACGCTGCGGAGAGCTTTGTGTAGGAGGTGGGTCGCTGTGTGGAGCTTGGTAGTAATCTCAGAATGATCAGCGAGTCCGCCTTTAAACATGCCGGCTGAGGCTGATCGACTACCCTCTTTGTGCTTGGCAAAGATAGAGTCATAATCTGCTTGATTTAGTGTGACTCCTTTTTTGGCGGCGAGCTCGGAGGTTACTTCAAATGGAAAACCATAAGATTGGAAAAGGTCAAAGGCAAACTGTGGAGTCAGATCACCCTCATTAACTTTGTCCATTTCTTTGAGACCTCGGTCGAGCGCTTTGCCAAACTTGGTGAGCTCGGAATCCGCAACTGTTAGGACATGAGCCTGTTTGTCTGCTTGGACAAAACCTGCATCGGCATAGTTTTTGATAACTGCTGGGATACTCTCGCTAAAGATTATTTTGGCATCACCGCCGAGCTGTCGAGCTTTGACTGCAGCACGCCTTAGGAGTCTGCGCAGCACGTAGCCCTGCATTTTGTTACTGGGTTCTAACCCCTCGCTCATCATAAATGTTGCAGCACGAAGATGGTCTGCGATTACGCGCATTGGAGCTTCGTTGCCAACATAACTTTTGGCTGATGAAGCCTCAATGGCCATAATGATGGGCGCAAACATATCAATTTTAAAAACGTCTGGGTCATCGTTACTAGCTGCAGCGATACGCTCGAGACCTCCTCCAAAATCGACGTTTTGGGCGGGAAGAGGTTTGAGACCTCCTTCTATCTTTTCGTACGCCATAAACACTGAATTGCCAATTTCGATAAACCTGCCACAGTCACAGTTGGGGTGACATTCATCCCCATATTTAGTATCGTGCTCAACATCGGGGAATATATAAAAGATCTCGCTGGTTGGACCACCTATCTCGCCGACCGGCATCTGGTCTGGGGTACCTGCCCGACTCCACCAGTTCTTTTTGCCAGGATAGAAAAAAATGTGGTCGTCTGATACCCCAATTTTTTTCCAGATAGCTAGTGACTCTAGGTCTTTATCAACCAGTTCGTTTCCTTCGAAGAGAGTGACGTATAACCTATCTTTGTCTAGCTTGAGGACTGACGTAAAAAATTCCCAAATCCATGGCAATTGCTCTGATTTAAAGTAGTCTCCGAGGCTCCAGTTGCCGAGCATCTCAAACATGCAGGTGTGACGGTTGTCTCCGACTTCCTCTATGTCTTCGGTCCGAAGTGATGGCTGGGAGTCTACGATGCGCACACCCATGGGGTGCTTTTCGCCTTTGAGGTATGGGACCATCTGCTGCATACCAGAACTGGTAAACAGAGTAGTTGGGTCGTCTAGCGGAACAATTGGCGCAGCAGGAATAACCGCGTGACCGCGACTCTTAAAAAATTCGAGATATTTGCGGCGGATGTCTGAGCTATTCATGGGGTGAATTATAGCAAAAATTATCTTTATATTGACTTAATGTCTATAATTGAAAGATGTCCAGTCACCGTGAACGCGAAATTTTAAGCAGAATGAGAAATCGGCCGAGTAGTCCTAGTACCTCTTCTGGTGGTAATTCTGGTGAATCCCCGATCTACTATCAGGGTCGAGATCCAAAACCTACTCAATATCCTATAGAGATGGCTATGGATAATTTGATCCCTTACCATATTATTGGTCTAGTCTTATCTTCAGGTTTTGGACTCGCGCCGCTATTGTCTTACATGTCTATGCTTGGAGTATATGGAAGTGTGCGTATAGGAATTGCTCAATATCGTAAATATCATGAGTCTAGTGCAAAGCGATTTATCCTAAGAGAAAAAAAGTAATTATTTACCCAGCTTGACGCCCATTTTTTGAAAGAAGGATTTCTTTTTACCTTTTGAGGGAGCGGACTCGGTTGCTTCGGCGACTTTTTCGGCGGCAGCATTGATGGTCGCCTTGGCTGCTTCCATGGTCTTTTCGAGTTCACTAAGTTTTTCCATAAGTATGGGATTGTCTTTGACTGATTCTAGTGCCTCGCCTGCTTTTTCTTTGAGACCCTTCATCACTTCTTTGCCCTGATCGGTGTTGTTGAGATAGTGGGAGCCAGCAGCGCCGAGAATAAGCCCTAGTGTGAGACCGGACATAAAACCTGAGGGATCGTGATTGTCTGACATATTTTTTAACCTGTTAATCTGTTCGCTTGGTTTTGTTGGGTGCAAGAACCTTGGTAACTAGCCCAACTAGCTGCATACCAGACTGGAGCGAGGTCAACATGTTGCCGAGCGCAGTCCCACCGCGGGTTAGACTCCGAGATAGGAAGCCAATATCTTCGAGGAGGAGGTCTGCTTTCCTGAGTGTTTCTTTGGCGTCTTTGAGGATCCCAATCAGCTGTACGCCGATCACGATGAGAATAGCGCCTACTGCAACAATGATTACTAAAAGTACAATCTGAGGAAGATCCATATCTACTTTAATAGTACCATGTTATTTACTAACAGTGAAAGTTCTCTCTAATAATCTAGTTTTGCCATCACGAGTACTAGCCTGTATGAGGAGGCGGTGGGTGCCAGCAGGATATTTGAGATCGAGACTAAACTCGCCATTCTGATTAACGAGGACAGTCTGTTCACCTACCCTGATATTTACTTCGGGATCCGTTACTCCTTTGACAGTTATCTGTTCACCATAGGTCTCGCCGTCGATAGGTTGGAGTAGATCGAGCTTGGGGAGGCTCCACCAAGAGAATAGTTGGATAGCGAGAAAGCCAAGAAATGAGAGTACTGAAATGATAGTTAAGAGGAATGGGACAGAGAATAACCTAGATTTTTTGGCGATCGGCTCGATCAAGCCATGAGGAACTATTTCTCCCATAACCTCGTCATAATCCCTGCGATACATGGCAATTAGGGTATCAGGGTTTAGATGTAGGACTCTCGCATAGCTTTTGAGGAAACCTTTGGTAACTGGAGCGCTCGGGAGCTTGTCAAAATCTGATTCTTCGAGTGCTAGCAAGTATTCTGGCTTAACCTTGGTGCGGCCAGCAACATCAGTGAGAGTTAGTTCGAGCAACAGCCTTTTATCTTTTAATAGATCTCCTGCAGTTTTCATATTTATTTAGGAATTTTCTGCTTCGCGCGCCTTTAGCTCTTCGAGGCTATGGATCAGAATAGTCCTGGGCTTGGCGCCCTCCTGCTGTCCCACGACTCCTGCGGTCTCTAATTGGTCCATAATCCGAGCGGCTTTGTTGTAGCCGAGGGACATCTTCCTTTGTAAGAAACTGGTACTCGCGCGACCGGCAGCAATCACCACGTTTACAGCATCTTCGAACTCTGCATCCCGTTGCGAGGAAGCGCCTGTATCATCACCGGTAATATACTTTTCGGTGACTTCTTCTTGGTATTTGACATCGCCGGGTTCGGTTTTTTTGAGATAGTCAATTAAGGCTTTGATCTCGTCGTTGGTTACATAGGTCCCTTGAATACGAGTGGGGAGTGGGCGATCGGGTGGGACGTATAACATGTCACCACGACCGAGGAGCTTCTCGGCACCAGGACTATCGATGATGACGCGACTATCGATCATACTAGCGACGTTAAAGGCAATACGAGTGGGGATGTTCGCTTTGATCAAGCCAGTGATAACGTTCACTGATGGCCTCTGGGTGGCTAGGACTAGGTGGATCCCTGTAGCGCGCGCCATCTGAGCGAGGCGAACGATTAAGTCCTCGACTTTGGTGGGAGCCGAGAGCATGATGTCAGCCAGCTCGTCGATCACTATCACAATATATTCCATGGCAGTAAAGCCGGAGAGCTCGTTATACTCCTCTACGTTTCTTACCCCAACCTCAGCAAACATTTTGTAGCGCTTGTCCATCTCTTTGGTGGCCCAGGTAAGCGCAGCGACAACCTGGTCGGTGTTGGTGATCACGGGAGTCAGCAAATGTGGAATGCCATTATAGCCAGTCAACTCGACCCTTTTTGGATCAACTAGGATGAATCGCAGTTCTTGAGGAGAGTT
>DALYFH010000036.1:0-6000 GCA_031972135.1 Candidatus Woesebacteria bacterium | reverse complement strand
TGTTTGAGGGAATGAAAGAACTATTGGTCGACCTCCAACAGAAATATAAATTAGGATTGCTCAGTAATACGACCAATTTTGAATCAATAGTTCTCTCTAATTGGGACATAGATCAATTATTCACTAGCAAGGTGTTCTCATGGGAGATTGGCACTATCAAGCCATCTGACAACAACTTCAAAGCTATCTGCGGTAAATTAAATCTTCCTCCTCACGAAATACTATTTGTAGATGATGGTGTTGTTAATGTTCAAGCAGCCAAATCACTTGGTATGCAGGGGTTAGTATTTACTGGTGTCGATGATTTAAATGAATACAGCAAGAAACTATTTACTAGATAGTATTATTTTCAACCTAGCTTTTTTAACTTTGCCACAAAGAATCCCTCCATTAGCGTGGTGGGGTAGATCCGCATGCACTGAGTAACCCTAGGGTCATATGGTTTTGCATTGCCCCATTGGGTGACACCTGGGTAGGTTTTTAGCCCTGATATTTCTATGGGGACTAACTCTACATTCTCTCGAGCTAATATCCAATCAATTACTCCCTCATTCTCTTCGGGCGCGATAGTGCAGGTCGAATACACTATCTCACCGCCTACCTTAGTCGCACTAATTGCTGATCTGAGGAGATATCTTTGTCTCTGAGATAGCTCTTTTATTTTATGTACACTCCACATCCCATACGACTTTGGTCGCTCAGTATAAATGGTACCTTCCAAGCTGCACGGAGCATCAACTAATGACTTATCAAAGTAATGTGGGAAGCGCTTCCACAGGAACTGTCCCGGCATCCTGTTAGTGGTAGTATGTGTCACGCCTTGCCCAGCAAGGTTTGCTTTTAGCTTAAAAATACGGATAGGGGATAAATCATTGGCTATGATCTCGCCTGAGTCTTTCATCATCATCGCTATCTGAGTAGTCTTGGATCCAGGTGCCGCAGCAATATCTAGGATTCTACTACTAGGTTGAGGGTTAAGTACTATAGGAGGGATCATGCTAGAAAGGTTCTGCACATATATGTCACCACGTTTATACATTTCTGTATCCATAACAGTCCCTAGCGTCTCATATGGGTCCCCAATCAAGATAAATGCCTCGCTGTACCATGTGTGTGATTCAAATTTTAAACCTATCGATTCGAGTTCTTTTGCTACAGCTTCTCTTGTTGATTTTAGTGTGTTTACTCGGAGAGTGGTAGGACGTTTGTGGCAAAAACAGCCGAGCACTTCTTCTCTTATCTCACTCGGTACTACGCGCGAAGTACGTTCTATCAGTTGTTCGGGCAAACTATCATAACAATTATTCATGGTGTATATCATACCAGGGAGATCGGGTTATAATCACCTCTATGTGGTTACGCAAATTCTGGAATGATCCAATTAATAGACTCTATACATTTGCTCTCTTTAAGCATGCCGCCTTCTTTTCTGCAGTTCTTGTCCCATTTTTTACAGAGTGGGGAGGGATCTCACTGTTTCAGGTACAACTCCTACAATCATGGTTTAGTATCTGGGTATTTGTCCTCGAGGTCCCAACCGGAGCTCTCGCCGACCGTATCGGTCGCAAGCACTCGATCTCTCTAGGTTCACTCATTATTGCTATAGCTGTCATCGTATATGGCCTCGTCCCAAACTTTTATATCTTCCTACTTGCCGAGTTTATCTTTGCCATTGGCTATGCCTTTGTCTCAGGGGCAGATCAAGCGCTTCTTTTTGATACTCTCAAAGTATCAGGTAGAGAGTCAGAGTCAAAAAAAGTCATGGGTAGATATGACGCTACTTACTTAATAGGAATGACCATAGCTTCAGCGACAGGCGGTTTAATAGCATCTAAATGGGGGTTAAATGCACCACAGTATGCGACCGCTATCCCTATGTTGATCGCAGCAGCAGTTGGCTTTAGTATCCCCGAGCCAAAAATACATTCTGATTCACAGCAAAAGCATTATCTCCAGATAGTGCGGGGAGGTTTGAGTGTGATCAAAAAGAATTCGGTCGTTCGCAGTCTCGCAATCGACTCGGTACTGGTAGCCTCAGCCGCATATTTTGTGGTGTGGTTCTATCAACCAGTCATGATGAAGTTGGGTATTCCTATCGCCATTTATGGGCTAGTACATTCAGCACTCCTCCTTTCAGAAATAGTGGTTTCGAGCAATTTTTCACTCTTTGAAAAATTATTAGGGGAAGGGGAGAAATACTTAAAAAGTAGTGCGATCCTCGTAACACTAAGCTTTGCTTTAATGGCTATCATGCCAAGCGTGTATACACTCGCAATCTTTGTAATAATCGGCGGCGGCATAGGCTATACCAGAGCAATTTATATAACAGCTCTAGCCCAGACTCACATAGACTCTGATATCAGAGCGACGACCCTCAGTTCTATTGGCATGCTTCGAAGGCTAGCGCTCGTCGTGCTCAATCCAGTGATTGGCGCTATTGCGACCAATTCACTCTATCTCGCTATTTTTGTAGTAGGTCTTCTCCCACTCCTCAGTTTATTCATTAAATCAGAGGAGGACTAATGCCACTAAAAAAAGTTAGTGACCTCACTCTCTTCTATATTAGCCTCGTCTTTTCCTACTCTTACTTTTGGATAGCTCTTGCTGTCCCATACCTGTCATATCGAGGATTAAGTGGTGCACAGATTTTTACATTAATGTCCCTTTACCAGTTAGTCGGCGCGGTTCTGGAATATCCCACAGGAATTTTAGGTGATAGATATGGATATAAAAGAATGCTTACTATTGGCAATTATCTATCAGGCCTTTCAATGATTATTATTGTCTTTTCAAATAACTACATTGGGTACTTGTTTGGTTTAATCACTCTCGCTCTGGCATCCGGATTTCTTTCAGGAAATGACATGGGGATGCTGAGTCAAATTTCTCATAAGGTTAAAAAAGACACTGCGAACTATCATGCACTTTCTGACACAGTATTCTTTATTTCCGCAGTAGTTGGCGGGTACTTGGTTAAACTTATCGGCTACGAATGGACACTATTATTCAGCGGCTTACTTATGTCTGCAGCTAATCTACCCTTACGAATAATCGATATTAATGAAAAAGGATCAGAATCAAATGCCGTTAGAAAATTTAGCAGAATTCTAACTGATGGACTAAGATCGGTAAGACAGCCATTATTAGCTCAGGTTATATTGACCGCATCTATTTTTGGTGGATTTACCTTTACTATCAAAAACATCGTGGGTAGTTATGGTGATATTTATGGAATAGACGTTGCATTGATTAGTCTATATATAGGGCTCGGAGGGTTAGCTCGGGCGCTAGGTGGAAAGATATATTCATTTTACGCCGCACGAAAAGCATTAATACCATTGTTAATTACAGCCTCCCTAACTCTTTTCATAGGTTTAGATAGTGCTGCAATCACAACGCTCAATTTAATTCTCCTACTCCAAATAGCCATTGGCTACATTAGCTCACAGATAGATGGTGACATGCAAGAAATCGTAGAGGATCATGTACGCTCAAGTGTATTTTCATTAAAGCGGTTAATCCTCAGACTAGTCTCTTCCATCATTCTCACTATTTATGGATACGCAATGGATAACAGCATACAAAACCTGGTTATACTCGCGATTGCAGGGACAATGTTTATAAGCATATTGATTGCCAAGCGATATGTTTCAACCAATCTCAGTCAAAAATAGGGTAATATATACCTTATGGAAGCCAAAGCCAAAACAACGTTACGTACAGCGCTCGGTATCTTTTTAATTATCTTTGGCCTAGCCGGTATGATCCTTCCTATACTCCCTGGGTGGTGGGTAGCCTTGATTGGCCTAGAGATCTTAGGGTGGAAACTAGTGATTGACAGACACAAGCCATGGAGTGAAATGATCAAACTAAAGTACAAAAAAAGCGGCTCCGAAAAGACGCTTTAATCGTACAATGCTTTTTAACCCCTTCTATACACATTATCGCGCCTGACCGCTGGTTACGAGTATCAAATATATCACGGACTAACTGTTGACCCAGAGAGGGATTCAGGCAAATATGTATTATATACTCATCCTATAATTGTGTCTAGTATCATGTAGGGTACAATATACAAATGCTAAAAAATAATACATCCTGGGGTGGCGTTGCACCATGGTACAACAAGATAGTGGGGGTTGCAGGACACTATTATCACGAAAAAGTCATCTTTCCTAACTTAAAAAAATTGTATACCCCCAAAAATCAAGACAAAATCCTAGATATAGGTTGTGGGCAGGGGGTCTATGCCCGACTCTTGCCAGCAACTGTCAGCTACACTGGTATTGATCTATCCAAAGAGTTAATCGCACAAGCCAAAAAAATCGACAATAATCGTGCTCATGAGTACTTTGTCGCAGATGCCACTCAGCCTCTACCTGTAGCGGCAGAGTCATTTGATATTGCGATCTCTATCCTAGCGCTCCAGAATATTAGGGACGCAGCACTCGCGATCTCCAATATGGCACAGGCAGTCAGAAAAGGGGGTAAGGTTATTATGGTACTCAACCATCCGAGCTTCCGGATCCCTCGACAGAGTAGCTGGGAGATAGATGAAAAAAATCAACTAGAATATCGGCGGATCAATCGCTACATGAGTCCACTTGAGATCCCAATCAACGCAAACCCCAGTGTCAAAAACTCGCAGGTCACCTGGAGCTACCACAACCCCATTTCTTACTTTACAAAAGCTCTAACAGACTCGGGATGTGTAATCACGAGTCTGGAAGAATGGGTCTCGGACAAAGAGAGTCAGGGAAAAGCAAAAAAGATGGAGAACCGCGCACGTGCCGAGTTCCCTCTATTCTTAACTATTGTTGCAAATAAAATATGACCATCCTCTACGCAACCACCAATCCAGGTAAATTTGTCGAAGCAGCCAAGGCATTTGCAGCAAAAGGTCATATCATCAACTCTCCCGAAGAGCTAGGTTTAAAGCGAATAGTCGAAGAAACAGGTGAAACACTAGAGGAGAATGCCACCCTCAAAGCCGAGGCCTATTTGCCACATGTACCCGCCGGCACGATCGTAATTGGTGACGATACAGGTATCGAGATAGATGCACTCGGTGGCGAACCCGGAGTCAAAGTAAGACGTTGGTTGGGACACAACATGAGCGACCAAGAAATAGTAGATTACACATTAAAGCGTTTAAAAAAAGTTACTCTCCAAAAGAGAACTGCTCATTTTCGTACAGTCCTCGCGATCGCACAACAGGGGAAACCTACTGTCACAGTGGATGGGGTATTATCAGGTCAGATTTTGACAGCTCCCGTTGGCCGAATGCGCGAGGGTATGCCATTCTGGCAAATATTCTATATATCCGATCTCAAGATGACTCTTGGCCAGTTCCATACAAAAACTATTGAATATCAGCTAGAGCATCCGACCCATCGTGAAAAAGCTATTCAAGAGGCACTAGTTTACCTTGCCAAGAATCGCTCATAAATTCTTCAATTTTTGAGCACTTTTCTATGCTAAAGTCGCCGATTTTGGTTCTGGTCAGTTTTTCTAAGTAGCTCTCGACTCCTAGCTTGTTAAAAATGTCATAAGATAGCTGGCGGATATAAGTCCCCGAATTAACTTGCGAGATAAACGAGACGCTATTCTCGGCAACTTCTGTAATTTGCATACTATATATCTCAACAAGTTTGGTCTTTCGATCAGTTACCTCACCATTTCTCGCCAACAAGTATCTGGGTTTTCCATTTACTTTTGCTGCTGAGTATTGTGGTATTTCTTGCTCATATTTACCGATAAAGCTAGTAGCAATTCTTTTTATCTCAGTCTCACTAGGTACTATATACTCAGTACTTTTTACTATCGCTCCCGTCACATCCAAGGTGTCTGATTTAGCACCTAGCATCGCAGTAGCCTGGTAAGTTTTTGGTAGTTCGGAGAGGGCATTCATCATTTTGGTTGCTCTCCCTAGCAGAAGTAGTAGTACCCCATCCGCAAATGGGTCAAGGGTTCCCCCGTGTCCTATTTTGTAGCTCGGGT
>DALYFH010000035.1:0-7292 GCA_031972135.1 Candidatus Woesebacteria bacterium | reverse complement strand
GTCTTAGCGACTGTTTTTGCTTTTGGCATAGTAAATAATCCCCTTTCTTATAGAACCTCTATTCTACCTCAAGATGAAAATTACTTCAACACTCGTCTTAGTTGTTAGGCACACCAGGAATTAATTCTGATGGCGAAATTTCATAAACGCTCGTAGGTACTTGGAGTGAAATAACAAAGTATCTAACCACTACCACTAGAGCACCTAGACCTAGGGCGATCAGTAGCATCCCAAAAAACTGATTATTCCTAATTCCAGTTGGGCTCATCGAAGATTTTGCTATTTTCTTAGTCGTTGTCTTTTTGGTTACTTTTTTCTTGGGCATAGAACTCCTTATTGGTGTGTATCTACACTCCAATATACACTATTTTATTGCTCTGCAATAACCCCTCCACCCACAACACATCCCTCCAGATCATATAGGACTACGCTCTGCCCCGGAGCAACCGCAAAAACCGCTTCGCTTAGATTAATTATGTTCCCATCAATGCTTTTTACTGGGGCCAACGCTCCGAGATTACGTATCCGTATCCGCAGTTCTGTCTCCTCTTTAACTTCTAACTTTAATCTTTCAACTTTAATCATATCCAGGTAACACTCATCTCTCTCAGCAACCGAGAGTGTATTGCTCATCTGATTTTTACCAACCACATATAGCGGTGGCATATCTGAGCTCTGTACCGAAGGAGTGGTATTCCATCCACCCCTACTCCCAATCGTATAGAACCATAACCCCTCATGTGTCCCGATAGTTTGGTCCTTCCAGACCACATTTCCTGGCTTTACACCCAATTTATCTCGCAAAAACTCTCTCACATTAAGCTCGCCTATCATACACACTCCCATCGAATCTGGTTTATCTGCATTTGGGAGGCCTAGCTCATGTGCTTTTTGCCTGACCCAGCTCTTCTCTACGTCCCCCAGAGGCCAAAGGATCTTGCCAAGTTTTTCACTCGCTACTTGCCAGAGAAAATATGTTTGATCTTTGCTTAAGTCGACCGGCTGTTGCAAATATAGTTTTTGTTTAGGATTTCGGATTTCGGATTTCGGATTTCCCGTAACGCGGGCATAATGACCCGTCGCCAGGTAGTCAAAACCATTTTGTTCCATGTATTCATAAAGTAATCCAAACTTTATGTCTCGGTTACAGATAATGTCAGGGTTGGGTGTCCTCCCTGCTTGGTATTCATCCAAAAAATACTTTACAACCTGTTCTTTGTATTCTTTTCTCAAATCCAAGACTTCAAATGGGATTCCTAGTTTAAGAGCAACCTGAAGCGCATCTTTTTTATCTTGATCTGTCCTACACCCTGGCTCGTTGTATGCTTCTACAAATACTCCAGAAACCTCATAGTCTTGCTCCAGTAGCATTGCTGCAGCAACAGATGAGTCTACTCCCCCGCTCATCCCTACGAGTACTTTTTTACTTATCATATCGCGTTATTGTATCCGTTGACGCTCACAGGTACAACTGTTAGTATCAGCTTATGACCTTAACAGTTCAAGATCTTAATGCCTTCGGGCAGATAATGGACGAAAAACTCGACCAGAAACTAGAACAGAAGTTAAACGAGAAATTTAAAAAAGAACTGAGACCAATCAAAAGGGATATTAGTAGTATTAAAAAAACTCTCAACCTAGTTATCGGCCAATTCGATCAGCGCCTCAATCATCTAGAAAAACACATTTCACATCCACCTAAGCGAGCTCTGTAACCCAAAATTTAACCCACCACAACTGCAAACTGTTTTAGATCACGTCTCCCAATCAAGATTTTGGTCCTGAGTCTAGACCGATCCGCAATCGAAATCTGGGTCTTTACTCTCCGTCCAGCCATCACAAAATTAACCCCGACTATTTTTCTTCTCTTGCGACCGTTAGCATTACGGAAATAATCATAGTAGAGCACGTTATCGCTGTCTGTTAGTCCCAACTCATTTGCGAGAGTCTCATCTATACTACTACCGTCAGCTCCAGTATCTATTTTAGCTTTTACCGTCATATTTTTACCATTTAGGCCGTGTATCTCTACTTCTTCGTAGGCTCCCACAGTCTTTCTACCCAGGCCCTTCTCCTGCAACTTAGGGTCAGCAAAGAGCGCCTGGGCGACCCTGATCCCATGTCTAGGTGACACTACTTTTAAGCCCTGCACCCGGTTTAGGCGCTCCCATAGACCCGCTCTATTTGCTATCTGGATCTTTAGTCCTGGCTGTGCATTTACCTCCAGGATCATCGGCACGGCTTCCTGCTCTGACTTTTCACTTTTACCTTTTAACTTTTCACTCGATATTGTTTGAAGAACAATATCAGATGCCATATACCCAAGCCCTATCGCCTTTGATGCAGCGATCGCTGTCTCTAGTATCTCCTCCCATTGCGGGATATGGATACCTGCGAGTTTGCGCCTAGTCCCTGGGAACACGTCGATTGGCCTCCCATGATGTACCCCGTATGTCGTAATCCCAGTTGCTATATCTATACCAGCTGCTGCTGCTCCCTGAAATAGGTTAGCCCTTCCACCAGATTCTTCGGTTGGCAACCTCACATAGCTCATGATTGGGATTTCGTTAAACACTATCACTCGGATATCAGGCGTCCCATGATAACTATATTTCTCAAATACTGCATGCACTCTCACTCGCTCTTCAATATATGCGATATCAGGCTGATCATCCATCGAGTATCTACCAGACAAAATATCTGCAATATGTAGTCTTATATCAGCTGTTGCATAGGTTTGCCCCTGCGAATCGATCCACTCTCCAGCAAACTCTCCTTGGCGCTCTATAACTACTATCCCTTCACCTCCCAAACCATTGTTTGGTTTAACTACAAAGTCGGGTGGTAACGTCAAAAAGTCAAAATTATCTAATTGCTCTAGAGTAGAGATCCGAACAAAAGTTTTGGGGACTCGAACGTGTGCTTTGTGAAGTGTCTCTTTGGTTAGCAGTTTGCTGTTGGCGATTTTTTTGCCACTTCGACTATTGAACTTAGAAGTATAAAGATGATTGCGTGAGTTAAGTCCTAAAAAGTCATGGAGTTTCATATAAGCTCCCCACTACTCTTCTTCATCGTCCTTAACAACGCGGCCAAAAAGCAAATATTCAGATAGTCGCAAGCCCGTGTACTTACCCATAAAGATATCGGTTATAGCTAGCCCCAAAAAGATCATTTCTGGCCACAGTATTACAGCTCGCTGCACTAGCTCCCACCCTAAGATCAATGAGGTAATGATCGCGAGGCCCACTGTCTGTACTATCAAAGTCCTAGCCTCATTACTACTACGTCCAGACTGCAGATCAATAAATGTCTCAGCGAGTAACATCAAAATCAGAATCGGGAAAATACCAATACTAGTCAGGTTGTTATATCCCCACTCGCCAGCCACAAACATGACTGATAGTACACCAGCCGAGACAAACCAAAGTAGGAGAGCTACGCGCGGGAGATACTGTAGGCGGAAGTTTTTGAGGAGACTACGTGAGAGTATGGTCACAGCTAGTATTAGGACAAAGAGGACAAACCCTGCCCACACACCAGTTGCCAAGAATGCTACGGCGAGGAGCGCTGGTGTCAGGATACCCGTCCCACGGATACCTATTAGATGCCGAGAGGCGGCCACTAAGGTAACGGCTAGCGGGAACAAAATAATCAAAACCAATGTATTAGCGGGCACGCCCTGCTTAACTGCTCTCTCAATAAAATATCGCAAAAAGTTGTGCCACGCTAGCTCGCCCGCTGGATTCTCATCAATCAATCTCGCGAGCTTACCTTTTACTTCTGCTGTTGGCTGGGTGAGATCTGCTTTTGGTACAAAATCCTCTGCTTCTACCTGTGCACTAGAGCTCGAAACTTGTGCGCTATCTGTAGCTACTATTGCTGCCGTGGTTGCCTCTTGTGCACTCACAGTGCTCAGGGGGAGCCATAGAGTAATTAATAGTACAAATAATATCCCTGCCCCGAGCGTAGTCTTTAGCGAAGTGGGGTTAAGCATACAAACGTATTATACCAAAAACCCCGCCTAAGCGGGGTTTAATTGGCTTGCGAGACTAGTAATAGTCTTAGATTTTAAAGAAGTGGTTCAAATGCACTCCATGGTTGTGCACCAGAGATAATCTTTTCGTTAACAAAGAAGGTAGGTGTACCCGACCCACCTGTTAGAGACTGGACAAATGCCATGTCTTCAGCTGGCTGACCTGCGTACTTTTTGCTATCGATACAGCTTTGTAGTTTGCGACCGTCAGCGGCGTTGCCCACCAACTTGATTAAATCTCCGGCTTTAGTTACATCATTTCTCACAACATCATTTATCATGTCATAAGCAACCTTAGTCATGAGTTTGTCATGAGTCTCCCAGAATTTACCTTGATCATGGGCGCAGTATAAGAGTTGAGTTGCGAGCTCTCCATTACCATGGCCATTAGAGTATAGGAAGATAAATGATGCCTTACCATCTTCGACCATCTTTTTGATCTCTGGTACTGGGGGTACATAACTACCGCCGTCTGCCTTTAACTTAAACTGAGCGCTAGTGTTATTGAGTTCAGGATGTAGTCCTGCTGCGATATGACAGAATGGGCAAGATGGATCAGACACTTCGGTAAAGACGATCTTGGCGTTTTTATCACCAAACGTGATGTGTTTCCCATCAAATTTTTCTTTTACTTTTTCAAAATCAACTGTTGTCGGCTCTGCCGCTGCCTGCTGCTGAGCTGGCTGCACTGCTGCTCCCACCCCTTTTTCTAACATTTCAGTTTTTGTCTTGTAAACACCTAGAAAATAGGCTCCTACTACGAGTAGTATTACCATTAGGTATTGCTGTACTGTCTGCTTCATATCCTAACTCCTCCCAAAATTATCGTTGTTAATCTGTGACCCACTATATATGAATTTAGATATCTCGCCAATCCCACCAAACTGTCTCAAACTAACCATTTAGTATGTATCCTTGTCCTCGTACCGATTCCAACCTACTACCCTCTATCCCCATCTCCAATAGCTTATGCCTCAACCTCTCTACCACTTTATTCAGTGCCCAAAAGCTCTTAAACTCCCCCTGCCCCCA
Source organism: Candidatus Woesebacteria bacterium (assembly GCA_031972135.1). Taxonomy (GTDB): domain Bacteria; phylum Patescibacteriota; class Microgenomatia; order UBA1400; family UBA12108; genus GWF. The sequence continues at coordinate 2,227 of DALYFH010000035.1, read as the reverse complement.
GACGATATCTGCCAGTTCGTCATAACTCACTAGGTCCCCCAGACGAGTAACCATTAGCTTAAGTACTACTTTCTCCTGCTTTGTAATCTCTCTCCCAACCACGTTCCCCTTTATAATCACCTTGTTGCCTACCATCTCAAAATCTGCATGATGTTTCGCTAGACCGAGACTCCTCACATACTCCCTCGACTCATCCCTGACCTTCTTAGGTATACGCGACAACTGAGCAAACACTGGCTCAAAATGAGGGAAAAGCTTTTTCATCTTAGGCCGGGTCATGATAAAGTCCATGAGCGCCTCCCTCTTTGTCCAGGTCACTCCCAGCTCTTTTCGCATAATATAAAGAGTTGAATTAATCATCATTGCTACTAGATCAGCGGTGCTGCGATCCGCTCTAACATAATATTTGGTCCCTACCCAGTTACCAGATGACACTGTCCCATATCTGCTGACCACTACCTCCACTTTCTCATGGATTTTTCGATATTCAGGCAGATACTCATCCATCACTTCCCATAACTCCTTCTCGACCTTCCTCCACTCTCTCTCCCACACTTCCAACTCCACTGCTTGATATTCCAGTTTTCGGGGATAAATCACTTGCGAAGTTGCCGCCAACCTCGGATCTAGCACTGGCAAGACCACAAATCCCTGTTTTTCATAGAATCCACTCGCAATTACCTTTGCTGTTGACCTAAGCCGCTCTTCTTCTGTTTTTGGACTATTTACAAAGCTTATATCTGGCATATGTCCACCAATTGTCCACGATTATACTACACACTACCCTATAATGTCAAAAATAAATACAGAGGAGAAGCTTTATGCCACGCTATGTACTGCTATACGATCAGCCCAAAAATTATGAACAGTTTATGTTGGTATTGAATGTTAAAGATGAATTACTTGCCAATATTGAAAAAGAGTTTCCAATCCATGCTTACCTAGATCTTTTAACTACACCCGATCCTATGCCTAGATCTCCTGAGGTTATCAAATTTTATTCTACTAATAAGCCACGGAGTACGTATAGAGTTGTCCCAACTCACGTACTACTATCTCGAACATCTGAACATAGTCAAGCAGAGATAGACAACACATATGGACCTATATTGAAAGTCGAAAGGGGTTTAACAGAAGGTGTTATTGATAGACGAGAATTATTGCTCTCAAACAGCAGTTATTTATATGCCATGCACGACATGTTAACAGTTGAAATGAATTATACCTGGTTTAACAATTCACTGTATCACGGTTTAAGACAAGCATTTTACAAAATCGACCCAGGAATTGATCCTGCAAAATACTAGAACTAATTAATATGCTTACTCAAAAGGATTAGTATTATTGCTACAAATACCGAGTTAGAAATCATTATTTACAGAGTAGTTGCGGACGAAAACCCAGCAGACGCGCGTGAATGGCGGTAATTGATTACGCATCAAGCATTAAATGAGTTGATCGGTACAGAGTCAATCGAAATTGAGCCTATCACAAGTATTTACCCCATACAGCTGAGTCCATCTGACAGATCACCTGTTAAACGATCCTCTCATCATTTAGTTATGCCTACACTTTTTATCAAAACTAAAGAAGGCATGAAAGATCAAGAATTAGCTAAAGAGTGGGAGAAAGCTATATTAATTATCATACATGGAGTGATTTTAGGTGATATTTCTATTCCAGGTGAATTATTTCCCACTAGAAAAGCACCATATGATCACCCCTAATTCGATCAAAGAATTATCGCAGGAATTGAGAGGCTTAATAGATTAGGTCAGGATCAATAGATTAGGTCAGGATCAGAGGTGATCTGCAATCACTAACCCCAGCTATACCCCTGCCCTCGTATACTCTCTAGCCGCTTAGGATCTAGTCCTATCTCATCCATCGTCTTCCTCAGTCTCTCCACTAGCTTGGCGAGCGCCCAAAAGCTCTTAAACTCCCCCTCCCCCCAGACCTCATCCGCTAGCTCATCATAGCTCACGACGTCTCCGGTATGTCTCAGTAATACTTCAAAAATATTCCTCTCCTTTTTCCCAAACCTTTTATCTTCACACACTCCTCTCACATAAACTTTCCCCTTAATTATCTCCACTTCTTTTGCTCTAGGCACTATCCCTAGACTCCGTATATAGCTCTCACTCGCTAGTTTTGCTTTTGTCGGGATCTTGAGTAGCTGTTTATATACTGGGGCAAAATCAGGGAAAAGCCGGTTCATCAGCGGTCT
>DALYFH010000034.1:0-7711 GCA_031972135.1 Candidatus Woesebacteria bacterium | reverse complement strand
TGAACACCAAAGATCAGAGGAACCTCCGCGCAGCAGTCAGAGAAGCTGGTGGCGAACTCCTCGTTGCCAAGAACACCCTCCTCAAGATCGCGCTCACCAACAAAGGCTACGATGCCGAGTCTATCTCCTCTTTCCTCAAAGGCAGCACTGTCACCCTCTTTGCAGGTGCAGACGCGGTAGCTCCCCTCAAAGCGCTCGTCGAATTTGCCAATAAACAAGACAAAGAACTCCCAATGGTTAAGACTGGGTTCCTTGGCAAAGAGACCCTCTCAGTCGAGAAAATCAAGCAGTTAGCAGCTCTACCAAGTAAGACCGAGCTCATCGCCAAACTATTGGGTACCCTCTCTAACCCCGCTCGCAACATGGTCAACGTCCTGGTGGCCCCTATGCGCAATCTAGTTTATGCATTAAACGCTATTAGTAAAAAATAAAGGAGACAAATATGTCAGATCTTAATGCTCTAGTAGAGCAAATCGAAAAATTATCCGTTCTCGAAGTCGCAGACCTCGTCAAAGCACTCGAAGAAAAATTTGGTGTTAGCGCAGCTGCTCCTATGATGGCCGCTCCAGCAGCCGGCGCTGCCGCAGCCGCTCCTGTCGAAGAGAAAGACAGTTTTGATGTCGTTCTCAAAGCAGGTGGTGCCAACAAAATCGGTGTCATCAAGGTAGTCCGCGAACTCAACCAGACTCTAGGCCTCAAAGAAGCTAAGGATCTAGTCGAAGCCGCTCCAAAAGTACTCCTAGAGAGTGCCAAAAAAGAAGACGCCGAAGCAGCCAAGAAAAAGCTCGAAGAAGCCGGCGCTACAGTCGAACTAAAATAAATTTAATCCTGAGCTTGTCGAAGGACTTATTAAATCAAAAATCCCCCGCAAGGGGGATTTTTGATTACTTCAAATCTACTTTTATTTCTCTACGCTTACTACTATTAACACTCCAACTATTATCGTGCGACAACTGATCATGTATCTCTCCAGACATGGTCCAGCAAACCGCGAATTGTCCTGCGAACTCACGTAAAAATGAAAAATCTAACGTATCTACTATTTTTGGTATGTTTCTATTGTCCGTAGTAATTCTATCAATTAGGTAGTCAGGGATACCCAAGTTAGCCATTATTAATTTTCGCTTCTTAGTGTGTCTACCCAACACTTTCCCTACCTCTATACCAGGGTTACTTTTATTTATTACATAATGATCCCAATCAAACCCTCCTTGCCACAAAGGTACACCTAGTATCTCGCAAATTGAGTCTAGCTCTATCCCTAGTGCGACTGCAGCAGTAACTCTGTCTTGATTGGTTTCTTTAGAGCTATAGTTCATAACAACTACCGTGCTCTTTTTTGAGTTGAACATTGGATATTCATCTTCAGCGATTAATCCAACGCATGCCAGCTGATATAATGCATCCTCAGCCATCTTTAAACCTCGATCCGTAAACTTAGGACTATATTCGTTTAGCAACAGCATAATACGTCTCCTTATTTATGAAAGAACCCTCTCATATCAGCTGCATCTATCCACTGCTGACAAAGGTTATAAATATCCCCATAGACTGACATATTATTTAACACAGTTTTTAGTGGCAATACATACTTGTCTGTTTCATGTGGTTCGCCAAGTTTGCTTCTCCGAGCCATCCAAGCAACGGGCAAGCTGCCAGCTTCACCAGATTCACTAACCCACACATCACGCGTACCAAATCTATCCCTATATCCTACCCATCCATCATCCGATCCACCATACTTATTACTCACATGTGTCCCGTTCTTATTGATTTCAATCGTACTAATAAACGGCAAACCTGGTTTGCCAACAACTGCATTTACGATAGCCAGATGCATTGGTCCATAATATTCAGGAGAAGCAGGGGAATGTGTTACCTCTGCGATTAGATCATAAACACTGACAAACTGATCGGTGTCTGTGTGAGCAAGTGCATACTCAATAACACTGCCATTCGTAATCCTACTCAGTTCAAGTAGTCTCTCGATTCGATCAGTAAAAAATTCAGTCCTCTCTAATTTTTTCTTTGGCATACACACCTCCTATGTTTTGTTTAACCCCATAATATTGACAGATCCTGGTATAATTGCTTGATTAGTTAGTTGACACTAATTTGTCAACTTGACGGATAGACTAGTATGAACAACTACAGTCAGATGCCAATCGTCACAGTCGAACCACAGTTTAAAGTCTGGGATCACCAGCTCAACTCCAACCAGACCACCAATCTCTTCTTCCTCAAAAATACTGGTCTCCTCCCTCGCCTACTCCAGTTTCGCGACTACTATAATAGTAATAATAAAAAGCCTGTAGAAATAATTGACCTAGATGCCGAGAACGTTTCAAGCAACTTTGACCTCAAGGATAGATTAGACAAGCTAAACAAGCATGCTGTCGTAATTGCCCGATCTAGATTTTTAGCCCCAGACAGCAAACTACTAGAAGCTGTCGTAGAGCACTATCACACCCACTCACCCAATCGCCTAATTATAGTTCACGAATGCGCCCCTCATGAGTTATATACAACTTTTGATCGAGCTTCATTCTTATATGTCTCCCCTATCGTTTATCGACTCCCAACGGATCGTGAACACCTAATCACATATGCTAAGGACGTGGTTAAGCTCTGGAAAATGAAACTCACACCTATCCAGATCGAAGCATGTGTCGACTACTGCGGCAATATTGCTTGGCTAATCAATGAATATATAAGGATCCAGGCAGAATACCCTGACTACGATCAGAATCAGATTACACAGCAACCATCATTACAATACCGTGTCAAAACAACCTACGACTCATTACCACCAAAATACCGAGAGTACTTACAAAAATCAGACACTAACCCTCAGACAGTCAAAGAAATGTACAACTTTGGCTTACTCGATGCAGATAGTAAGCCGATAGGTCAGCACTTAAATGATTCTATTACTAGCTCGTCCAGAGAACTACTGCAAACAACTGCTAATATAATTATTTATAACAACGTCGACTACAGCTCATACTTTAGTCCAGGTGAGCTCAGACTCACAGATCTATTCAACAACAATGAATTAGCAATGACTAGAGAAGATGTTGCAAACTGCCTATATCAAAGCAGCAAGACCGACTACACAGACTGGGCGCTAGCGCAATCAATCTCACGTCTTCGCAATAAACTAAAAAAACATTCTATCCCACTACTTATTACTCCAGTCAGAGGAGTCGGCTATGTCGCCAAGCGAAGCAACTAGCTTTGTCTCTTTAGAAGACGCAGTTAGTGCTACTCTAGGAGCTAGCTATATCCACCTTGCCTGCCAACTCCTCTCTCCAGATACTCTCAAACGAGGCAAGAGTATTCTATCTGAGTTGCAAGGAGTACTCTTCTCCGGCGGTACTACTTTAGACGGTAGCATTGCTACCACGACTGGCATTCCTAATCCAGGTCTCATTGCCCAACTTGCCAATGCACTAGATCGTCCACTCCGCGCTCACGACCCCAATTTGGAGTTGAGGAGAAATAACATGCCTGAAGCAGCGACCTGCAATGTACTTAACGCGCACTTGACCGACCAATTACCAGCCTCACACTTGAATGATGATACTTTAGTACACCTTCCCACCCTCCTCGCCGTTATGGGTCGAAATGGTGATATTGTCCGAAAAACTGACCTAGATCCCGACCTAATCTTATCTACCTACTATCATCTACTATGTGGTTATCTGACTGCCTATAATGTTAGTCAAACCTTAGTAGTTAGTTTAGAAGATCTAGGCAGATTATCTGTCATCCGTATCAAAGACCTAGACACGCCAAGGTCTCAAGGATTTACAGTCTCAGTATTCCCAACCAACGCTCCAGACAATTGGTCCACTGTACTAACACACCGAGCCAAGTACCAGCGGGCAACTATCACAACCAGAGATGGAGTAGTCGGATTTAACCGCAATGACGACGTTTTTACCACTATGACTGGGATGGAACATAACCCAGGAGACCTCAATTGGTACCTCGTCTTTGTAGGACGTCTCATCCGATTTTGCGCCGACACCAATCTAGGTGGAGATAAAGTTGACTTTGAGAGTCTAGCGCGACACAAACCAAAAAATGATGCTGACTCTATCAACCCAGAAGCTGCTAGGTACATAGCCGCCAACCTCACTGCTGCATCTGCCTACAACCCACCACTCACAAAAGAACTAATTCGTGCCACCAATCTAGCACCACACCTTAAAAAGAATACGACTAGGGTGATGCGGCGCAGTCTCTTCAATACTGATCATGGCCTATATGGCTCTCGTCATAGCAGACAAGACTCACTGACAAACGACCAGTTAGTTGATAGCTTTACTCGCTTTACGCCTGCAAAACTATTAGCACTCAGACAAGCAGCGCGGATAGGAGCAAATCATTCTAAAATCAGAATGTTCTCAATCATTGAGCCTTACCAAAAAAATAGGCCTACCAACAAGTTCAGGTATATAGCGGCACAAAGCTCTCTTTCGTTTCTCAGAGGTAGTCTACTAGCAGATTCACCAAATAATCATGACGTGCTAGATCGTGCTAGCCAGGTATTTGCTGACCTACACAAAGGTGCAGACCCTAAAGAGATTTAATATCGTCAACTTGACACTCCCCGTCAGCTAAGTGGTCAAGCTATTTTACTGAACAGTTCTAAAATACGGATATGAGTAATACTACAGAATTAAATCCAACACTCGCCAAAGCTATTCTCGAAAGAAGATGGGGAGCACCATTGTCTCTAGCTCTTCTCATAGGATATGCCTCCTTCGAGTTAGAAGGTTACTCTCTCGACGACTTGTTGAAAGTTAATTTTGGAGATGACGCTTACAAAAAAGAATATGACAGTTATATGAACGAACCTGGAAGTAACGGGTACTGATGATAAAAATCGCTCACTTTGACAATGACCCGATTGTCTTTGATAATACCGAAAAATTTCTTAGTAAAGTTGGAATCAGTGTAGTTGCAAAAGCGTTATCAATTAGTGAAGCAAAAGTCATCATCCCGACTCTAACAGATCTTGATGTAGTCCTAGCGCTAATCGATGGTGATATCGGAGGAACCGAGATAGCCAAGCTCCTCGCTCTGGCTTGTCCATCAATAGTACGCGTAGGATACACCGCAGAACCTCGCTTTGCAAACTTACATGAGTATATTTTCAAAACCACACCCCCAGATGAATTTGTCAGATTGGTTGTGAAGTATGCTAGATCAGAGTAATCTATAAGTTCGTCACACGTTCATTCAGGCATTCCGCTTTCTCCTTGATCACATCTCCTGCATATTGAGGTGTAATTTCTTTAGCGTTAGTCATACTTATGATCGCAAGTACCGCTGGACATATTACCTTATAAACCATTCTTGGTTGGTCTTCGTTACCCCCCTCTGTTATAGATACAGGAGTTGCTAATTTCCCTTCTGCATAAAGTCTTGGGAGATCACATTCCAAACAACCCGCTTTGTCGTGTAAGGGTCTTAGGTTTCCACTCGCAATTTGGTTTAACTGCGCAATTATCCATTTCTTGTTAACGCTTTGAGCATCATTCATATCAGGTTGAAAATTTTCACTATCACTATGAAACATGTTGCCTAGCAAAGTTACAACTCCATTCTCAATTAACAAATTCAAAAATAAACTTCTTCTAGTTAGTGGTTCCATCTTTATCATGTCAACTCTCCTATATAATTAACCCCATAATCTTGACACATCCCTTATAATTATCTTGACATGATTTTGACGTCAAAAAACCAGCCAACCATTACCTTTACCCACTCACCAGAGCTAGAAGCCCGTCGCTTGCTCCATATTGCCGGTAGTCTCGCTCGCGGCTGGTATCAAAAACATAACTTTTTGGTCCTACCCAATCTCGAGCCGCGTGCCCCCGCGAGCCAAGTGATCTTCCCCGATCTACCCTATTCCTCCATTCCTCGCTTTTGGCCAGCGGTCAGCAAGCTAAAATTAATCACCCCACAGACTGCCACCACCTACCTCCTCACTGCCACCCAGTCCCTCCTCGCGCACGAGTACTCTCCCGAGCTATATCAATCTCATTTATCAAAGCTAGAAAATAAATATAATCAAATAAAAGATAGCTTTTGGAATAACTTTTTTACTCTATATCCAAAGTATGTCTCCAGAGTACGAGAGATCACTGTAATTAGTACTAATTATGGATCTATCACCACCTTTGGCCTGGCTAACTCCGAACACAGTTCGATCACTATTTATATACGACAAGATGCCTCGGTCGACAAGCTACTCTGGTCTATCCTCGCTTCTATTCTAAGACCCAAGATGCAGGATGAGCTCAAATACAGCTGGGATGAGATCGAGGCAGTAATCGATCACCTCCTCAGTGAGACCTCACTCTCAGCTGGCCTATCACACCCGCATCCTACCCTCAAAAATCTCCGTGCCGATCAACTGGCCAATTATCGATTAGCTAGTACTCAATATCTTGAGAAGCTAGGCATAAATACCGTACTTAAGTTAAAAAAAGATAACGGTCAATATAACTATGGAGATACTGCTATTACCAATCTCACCAAAAAAGAAGAGATGCTACTCGATCTATTGTTTGCTAAACAGGGTTTAACCGTCAGTTACGAAGAAATCGGCGCATTTCTATGGCCAAACAATGATGACTGGTCACTTTATGCGCTTGCCAAAGAAATCCAAAGACTGAGGGACAAAATAAAAAGGAGTGGGATCAACACCCGCCTAATCCACGCTCACCGTAAAATCGGTTATTCACTGTAGACTATCAAGTTCATGTGTCATTGTCAGGCTGCAAAATCCCAAACCAGGAACATCAGATGAATCCAAACTCATTGCCCGAATATATGCTCGTCTTAAATCTCTTGGAATACCGAGTAATGTTTCAAAAAAAGTTTCAGTAGATACTTCAGGTTCTAACTTACCTAATTCAATTACACCTGGGTGTGCCTTCCAAGCTGCAATTATCTCCAACCTATCCATGTCATCATAGTTCATCCTTACATAATAATATTATGTAGATAATTATCTTGACCTGACTCTGACATTTTAGTTATCCACATTCCCCCACTCACCCATGCCACTACCTGTAGTGTCTCACTCATAATCAATTTCAATCGTGATTTACTTGGTTCACTTGCATCACTAGATTTACTTATCTTCTGTCGCACAACCTATCTATATCAATCTAATCATTAGTATCAACTAGAATATCTACATAGATCTATACATATCATATACATAGTCAAATGATATCCTATTGACACTCACCCATACAATTGCTAATATCAACTTAATGAACAACTCAGTCGATCTAAAAAATCTCCCCGACCTACTAACAGTCCGCGAAGTCGCCGACCTCCTCCGCGTCTCTCCCCTCACCCTCAAACGCTGGGGCAAACGCGGCAAGCTCCCCGCAATCCGCATCAACTCTCGCGGTGACCGCAGATACAAAAAAGAACAAGTTCAGTGGCTACTCGGCATCAACCCAGATCAAGCTTAATTACTCAAAGATTTCTCAACTAGCTCCCTTACTTCATCAGCATTTTTTGTTCTCATCAATGTCATCCGCAGCTCGACTGCACCAGGGAATCCATGGGCATACCAAGCTAGATGTTTGCGCATCGGCAGGAACCAGCGGATATCATCATCAGACGCATTACTCGGCTTAAACACCTGTTCATAAACATACGCATGTTCAACCGCCCA
>DALYFH010000033.1:0-10125 GCA_031972135.1 Candidatus Woesebacteria bacterium | reverse complement strand
GACCCATCAGGGTTTTTGTGCGGATTGTCTGGACAACTTCACCCGTTCGCTGGTTAAGTAAGTGCCAATCTAGGTCCTGATCCACTGCCTTCATAAAATCGTCCGTCACACCGACTGAGATATTAAAGTTTTCAATTTCACCTCGCTCGCTCTTGGCAGAAATAAAATCCAAAATATCAGGATGGTCCACGTTCAGTATTCCCATATTCGCGCCCCGCTTCTTCCCCCCTTGCATGACCTGCCTGGTCGCGATATCAAATACTTTCATAAACGACACAGGGCCAGTTGCAAACCCACCAGTCGACTTTGTCACAATGTCGCCTTTAGGTCTAAGTTTTGAAAAGTTAAACCCAGTCCCTCCCCCTCGCTGGTGCACCATGGCCATCCATTTAACAGCATCAAATATCCCCTCCATCGAGTCTTCAACCGGCAAAACAAAACAATTTGCCAGTTGGGATTGCGGTGTTCCCGCGTTATTTAAGGTTCGTCCTGCAGGCAAAAACTCGAGCCGTGACATTACTTCGTAAAAATCGTTCTCCACTTCTTGGATTTTAGTTTTTGGCGCTTTGTAATCCTTTTCAACTTTTGAGAGTGTTTTTGCCACACGATGAAATAGCTGGCTAGGTGTCTCAATCACTTTTCCATCTTCATCTTTTAAGAGATAGCGGTTTCGCAGTACTTTGAGTTGGTTAGGAGTAAGATCTAGGTCATCCTTCACTCCTATTATACGCTCTACTCTCCGCTCATTAGACCTAGCAGCTCGGTACAAAATATATGCTTTGGCGGTCGTATAATGACCCGCCGCCATCAGTACTTGCTCAACAATATCTTGGATTTTTTCTACCTGAGCCGATTCTTTTTCGTTTAATGATTTCTCAACCAAGGAGGCAGCAATCTCGGCAAGTCTCGTTGCTTCATTCTCATCAAATTCTTTTGTTTCTATACCTGCCTTCCAGATTACAGAACTTAGTTTTTTCAGTGAAAACTCCACTTCTCTCCCATCGCGTTTAATTATTCTTTTTATCCGCATACGCTATATCCACAATCAATACACTTAGAACATCCATCTTGTTTATTTAGCTTCCCGCCACATTCTGGGCAAACCAAATCGTCTTTCTGATCTACTGACTCACTGACTTTCTGGTTCACCGACTTGCTGACATTCTGATTCACCATACTAAGTACCTGATCTCCCTTACTCCCATCTCGATAGATCGTAACACCCTTACACCCTAGCTTCCAGGCCTGCATATATACAGTCTTAACATCTTCAACAGTTGCGTCGTGTCCAAAATTAACAGTCTTACTTATAGAGTTATCAAAGTGTTTTTGCCACGCAGCCTGTATCTTGACATGCCACTCGGGTTCTATCTGGTGTGTAGTCACAAACAACTTTCGCTCCAAAGGCGTTAATCCTGAGTAATCTCCATTTGCTACTTGGTCTAGAATATCTTTTCTCTTTCCAATATATTCTTCAAAAACAGGATCAACCATTAGGAGTTCTTTTGTTGAGTGGTTAGACTTATCATCTTCATAAAAAGTTCTGCGCTTAGTTACCAAACTAAAGACCGGCTCTATTCCACTACTCGTGTCCGCTAGGATAGATATCGTCCCGGTCGGTGCGATCATCGTAACGGCACAGTTGCGCATCGGCTGACCTTTTGCAGGGTAAATAGATAGATCCCAGTTATTAAAGTTACCTCTCACTTCCGCGAGCTCAGATGACATCTCAGCCGCAGTCTCGTAGATAAATTTCGACATTTCCTTGGCGAGTTTTACTGCTTCATTGCTGTTGTATGGGATTCCCATGCGATATAGAACGTGCGCAAAACCCATTACTCCTAGCCCTATCCGCCTATTGCCATTCTTAACAGTCGCCTCTATTTCAGACACTGGGTACGCGTTTACTTCAATCATGTTGTCAAGGAATCTGACCCCTAGTCGCACTGTCTCACCAAGCTCTTTATAGTCTATCTCATATCCCTTCTTACTCTTCTTAAGGTGTCTCGCCAAGTCGATGCTAGTTAAATTGCATGATTCATAAGGAAACAGAGCAATCTCCCCACAAGGATTGGTCGCATCGAGTTTGCCAAAATTGGGGACAGTGTTGCCTCGCTCTGTATTGTCGAGGAACATCAGTCCTGGATCTCCGCTCTGCCATGCTGCCTTGGCGATTTTATTAAACAAGGTTTTTGCTTTAATTCTCTTTACTACTTCACCATTCCTCGGGTTCACTAAGTTCCAGTACTTATCACTCTCAACTGCCTCCATAAAAGAATCAGTTACGCCAACAGATACATTAAAGTTTTTGATCGTCCCATCCTGAGCTTTTAGATCAATAAACTCCTCTATGTCTGGGTGATCAGCATTTAAGATTGCAATATTTGCGCCCTGTCGTTTGGCTCCTTGTAGAATCTGTGATAAGGCAGCAGAATAAGCCTTAATAAAATCTACTGGACCCGATGATGCACCAGGAACATTCTTTACCTTATCTCCATGTGGTCTTATTTTGCTAAAGTTAAACCCAGTTCCACCATTGTTTTTGTGTACTACCGCAGCATCTCCTAGCGTTTTAAAAATTCTGCCAATTGAATCCTCGATGGGTAGTACAAAACAAGATGATAACTGCCCAGTCCCTCCGGGGTTCCCTGCTTCAAACATTGCCTTACCCGCGCACACCATCTTAAGAGACACCATTCGCTCATAAAACTTAGTCGCTGTCTCCATCACTATTCCATTTGTCCCCCAGGCAACTTCTGGTTTGGCCATATGGTAAGCGACTCTCCACAACATCTCGCCAGGTGATTCGACCACCCTGTTATTCATATCGGTCCTAAGGTACCGCTTCTTTGCTACTTCTAAAGCGTTCTTAGTTAGCTTTGGTTCGATGATTTTTGGCTTTGTCATATAGTTATCCTATTTATCACATTTAGAGTATGCACAACTAGGGCAAGTAGAACATCCCTCTTCTCTCCTCATTGGAGTTCCACATTCGGGACACAGCTCCTCAGATGTTACTTGTTTTTCTTCTTTTGTTTCAAATGGAGCGCTCTTCTTCTCTAGTACTACCTGCTCTCTAGATCCCTCGACATATACTGTCATACCTTTAAGGCCCAGCTTCCAGCCTAGTTGATATGCCTCTGCCACTTCGTCGACTGTCGCGCTGCTCGGGAAGTTGATAGTCTTACTGATCGAGTTATCAATCCATGCCTGCATCACTGCCTGCATCCGTACGTGCTCTTCGACACTCAGGTCAGAGGACACCACATAAGTATCAGCAATCTGCTTGGGCACCCCCGTAATACCCTTTAAGCTCCCACCATTGTCTCTAACTTTGGTAAATAGTTGATTCCTCTGGGCTTTACTCATACCTACTCGTTTCATCGCAGATTCAAAAAGACTACTTTCGTAATACATTTCACGCCATTCTTTACCTTCTTTTTCTGCACCCTCTCTCGTGTGGCGTACATAAGATAAGGCAAATACTGGCTCACATCCATACCCCTCTAGTCCTGAGATTGTAGCGATGCTGCCTGTTGGCGCAACCGTAGTTTGTGCACCATTTCGGATACCGTTGGCTTTTAGTCCTTTTGTAATCAGTTTCCAATCTAATTCTGGTCTTCCAAAGTCAGACTTATGAGCTACTTTTGGTTTTGGCACTGTCCATGTTACTTTTTGTGGATCATAAATACTCCCGTTAATACCAGGGAATGGTCCCCTAACCCGAGCGAGCTCAATCGACGCTTTCATTGAGTGATATCGTATAAACTCCATGAGTTGTGATGCCATTTCCTGACCCTTATCGCTACCATATCTAACATTAGTCATATACATCATGTCCGAAAGTCCCATGACAGACAAACCGATTCGGCGTACTTTGTGTGCCGCTTCTTCGAGCTCTGGTACTGCCGAGACATACTTATTAGCGTCAACCACGTTATCCAAAAATCTGACCGACAATTCCACTGTCTCTGCTAACTTTTCCCAGTCTACTACATAACTTTTAACTAACTTGTCACTTTTAGATAACTTGACATGCTCTCTTAGGTTCAAGCTACCCAAACAACAGTTTTCATATGGACCCAAGAACTGCTCTCCACATGGGTTGGTGGCCTCTAGTTTGTATAGGTGAGGCACGGGGTTACTTCGATTAGCTGCATCAAGGAACAATACTCCTGGTTCACCATTTTTGTGAGCAAACTTTACGATCTCAGCAAATAACTCTCTCGCTGGTACCATACGATATAGCTCACCGTTCTCAGGATGGCGCAGTGAAAAATCTTCGTCTTTCGCAACTGCAGTCATAAACTCATCGGTAATCCCAACAGAGATATTAAAGTTGGTAATCTGCCCCTCTGTCGCCTTGCATCTTACAAACTCGTAGATATCTGGATGCCATACGGGGAGTACCGCCATAGCCGCGCTCCGCCTCCCACCACCTTGTCCTATTACCCAAAAAGCCGTGTCATAGACTTTGATAAAAGATACTGCTCCAGTTGCCTTACCTTTAGTTGTACTAATCGATGCTTCTTTTGGTCTTATACGTCCAAAAGAAAATCCTACTCCTCCACCAGTTTGCAGTGTCAGGATGGCCTTACGAAGCACAGAGAATATCGAATCAGTACCCTTCCCCAGGTCATCTTCGACTGGCAAAACAAAACAGTTGGCTAGCTGACCGTACTTGGTTCCGGCATTAGCCATCGTGCGTCCATTTGGGACAAATCTCATCTCGTACAACATCTCAAAAAACTTTTCTCTCACTTCCATCGAGGTGTCACCACTACTCCTGTAGTTGTTTTCTGCTTCGGCTACTACTCTAGCCGTTCGCATCAGGATCTCTGCAGGTGACTCGACGGGATGACCAGACTCATCACGCAAACTATAGCGATTTACCATAATTGCTGCAGCATTTTTGTTTAGTTTGGTGATTTTCATTCTTCACCTTCCCCTGCCCCTAGCGTAGTCTTCGACGAAGTGGGGTTTAGTTTTTTAATTTCTTCTTCAAAATCAGACAAGTTCTCAAATTCTCTGTACACACTAGCAAATAGTAAATATGCCAGTGGATCAATCTTTTTTAATCTATTGATCACAAGATTACCTACCTCCCAACTCCTAACTTCAGTTGTAGTCTTACGCCTGAGGATCCGCTCTATCTCATCAACCATCGCTTCAATCTGTTCCATCGAGACTGGACGTTTCCAGGTAGCTTTCATCACACCTCGTTTTAGCTTCTCTCTATCAAAATCCTCTACTTTACCCGTCTTCTTGACCACTCGTATATCTACTCCCTCGGCTCGCTCATAGGTTGTAAAACGCTTGCTACACTTTACACACTCGCGTCTACGCCTCATCGCCCCGCCTTCGGCTGTAATACGCGACTCGAGGACTGAAGTGTCTTCATGATGGCAGTATGGGCATTGCATATCTGGTAACTCCTGGTATACCGCCTTTTGGCGGAAAACCCTACATATAGTAGGGCCTATCTACCGTACCCCCTACTGGCAGGGGTCGTCAACTAGCAATGACTGTATCAAAAAGGGGCAACATTTTTTCCTAGCCTGAACTTCTCTTTGCCTCTTTTTTGCAACTAGGACATTTTATTGCTTCACTAGTGACGATAGCGTCAACTGTTTCGTGACAAAATGGACATTTTACACATTTCATCGTACTTGACTCTGATGACGCAGATTCATTCTTTCCTTTAGCAATCCCTGCCAAACTATCCATATAGTTCCCTATTGATCCCATTCTGCTTAGTCCACCTCCTTCCCATAGAGCACCAAACCCACCTCCTCCACAACTACTACCTAGTAGTAATTCTTGTACATCTCTCTCATTAGCCAACTCTGACTGTATCCTCCTTATTGTATTGTTAGCAACAATCGAGTAAACCCCATGTGACAATAGTTCAGCAGCAACGCCAATTCCATTGCGAGCGGATACTAACTTCTTTATCCACAATGCTCTCTCTACTTCCTCATATTCTTTGTTTATCTGATTCTGTGTCCAACCTCGATATTTATTCGTTGCCTCACGTGCCATAACATACCTAGCTGCTAACCCTATGTTGTTGAGTCTACTTGCATCTTTCTCTTCAATATATCTAGCAACTTGAAATGTTATAGATCCAATTAACGAGTTTCTTCGCCCTAGAGATTCCGGGTCATTTTGTATTTCTAGACCCTTTTCAAGCTCATTTTCGACCTGCCTCCATCCTAGCTTGCCCATAAGTCTTACATAACTTTCAACCTTACTCTTTGTATTACCTCCTGAAATAAATATTGGATTAGACACTAATCCACGATCACTCCGTTCAACAGCATCTAGCCACTCCTGTATTTCGTCAGGCCAAACCTCTTCAACTCTTCTGAGATGAGTATCTATTGATATCTCCTTTTCTGGAAGTGAAACCATTCGTACAGATACTTTTTGTTCTTCCTTTGTTACAAAACCGAACTGCGTAAAACTCAACCTTCGTTGTCCATGTTTCCCAAACCCTTCTTCTTCTGTTCCTGGAGGGCTTAGTAGAATGATTAAATCTCCGTCCTTGGCGGTATTTAGCCATTCTTCTATCTTTCTAAGACCTATTAAATCTGCCTCTGCTCTGTGTTCTCCAACTTGGCCTACTCTTTCTACTAACCCATGCTCAGCCATCTCAACCATCCCCTGTCCAAACGCAACAAATCTACCATTTTCAATGACTCCATCGTAGGAAAATGGGGTAATAATCGCCTCTCTTAACCACGATTCAACACCAGCTCTAATTTCAGCAATAGATCCGGGATATCTCAAGTAGTCCGAAAACTCTATGTCTGTATGTCCACGCTCTCTACTTTCAAGACTCACAAAACACTCCTTCCCCCTCTCGCGCGGAGGGTGCGTAATAAGGCGAGTCTAATGGCAAGTTCCGGACTTTAACCGTTGCGGCACAGTGAGGGTATTACACCCTACTTCCTTATCCATCAGCTCGTTAACTTGTTAATCCTAAAACTACTCTAAGTCTTATGTAGGCCTTGGTCAACCTAGATCATCTAGCACAAAGAACTACATACCACACAATTCTAGATTCTGTCTATTCAGCCGCTGCAGTTCCTCATAATCGCGTTCGATTATCCCTCTAGCACTCCCTTCTACTGCCTCCAGATATGCCTCAATAAGGCCATAAGATGCCTTAGTCACAAGTGCTCCACACTGTCCAGGATCGCTTTTTATCGTTCGCTCCATGATCTGTGCTCCAGCTAGCTCATAGCGCACTGCTTTGAGCATTGTATACACCCCACGCTCAGTGTTACCAGATAATAGGTATTCTATAGAGCAGTTTATTCGTTTATTCGAGAGTTCTCGGCCGAGAGATAGTTTTTCACTATCATTCGCAAAGATGTATCTAGGCACTGGTGTAATTGACCTCCAATATTCGCAGGTAGGGACACCACCCACTTCTAGCACCGCACGATAAAGACGATTCACATCGACACTCTGCGAAAGGTCTCCACCTACTAGTCCTAACTGTCGCTTAAGACCAACCAAAGAGGCGTTGTACAAAGAGAATAAAAAAATACACAAACCAACGATCAGTAAAAACACCACGAGTAGATAGTTAGTCTTCTTCATGAGGCTATTCTAACCCAAATAATCAGCAATAAAGTTAGCGTATACCTCAGTTATCTCCCTAAGAGACTCTACGTCGACCCATTCTTTTCTCTCGTGTGCTCCCCCTCCATCAGGTCCAAATCCCATGATCGTTGGGATATCACGCTTTACGAACATCCACGCATCGGTTGCTGGCCCTGATACTTTGGGTGAAGGCAATCGACCGAGTACCGTCTTTGCAGCTTTTTGCAGACTGAGCACCACTTCTTCGTGTGGATCTACTTCGACTGCTGGTGCATAAGACAGATCTTCGATCTCATA
This sequence comes from Candidatus Woesebacteria bacterium, assembly GCA_031972135.1. Classification (GTDB taxonomy): domain Bacteria; phylum Patescibacteriota; class Microgenomatia; order UBA1400; family UBA12108; genus GWF. The sequence goes on along the minus strand of DALYFH010000033.1, from coordinate 2,214 downwards.
CTTAACACCTAAGGGAGATAATTTCTCGATCATCAAGAGCTTGATCTGCGAATCAGAGTTACCGGGTAGCAGTCTTACATCTCCATACGCAACACACTCGTCTGGCACGATATTTAAACCTGTACCACCATTTATTCGAGTAGGATAGGTCATGACAGGCTTGCGCCCCTCAAACATCTTAGACGCTTTAAATGGTATGTGTAGGTCCTGTAGTGCAGTGATCACACGAGCCATATCAACGACAGCATTCCTACCCTCCTCTTTTTTCTCCCAAGCGCTCATCCCAGTGTGTACTGCGGTTCCTTTAACTCTTATCAAAAATCTATATATACCGCGCTGTCCGACGCGCACATAGTTACTTCCGTGCTCTCCGATCAAACAGGCTTTTGGTAGACAGCCATTTTCTAGTAAATAATGCGTTCCTAATTTACTACACGCTCCCGACTCTTCATCGACTACAAATGCGAGTAGTAGTTTGCCAGAGAGTTTTACGTCCAAACTATGTAGTGCCTTAACTGCATATATATATGCAGCGAGTGTCGCCTTCATGTCTAGTACGCCGTGTCCATAGATCTTTCCGTCACGAACGATGCCCGATGAACTGCCCCCACTTTGTCTAGCATCGAGTGCTGCAGTATCCATGTGTCCATTTAGCATTAGGACACTCCGTCCCCTTTTCTCACCCCACTCAGCCACCACATTCATCCGTTCACGACTAGCACCAACGTACTTAGGAGATAGACCAATTTCTTTGAGTTTGTCATGGATTAGGGCTGGGACTTCACCCTCTACTGCAGTATGCAGAGGACTATCTTGGGGAGTATATGGGTTAGGACTAGGTGCTTTGACCAGGGTAGAAACAAACGCTACTTCTTCATCAAAAGACGCTTTAACTGCTCGGGCAATAGATGCTTTATTAATTATCCCTGGCACGTTAAAAAGTATTGTACACCTAGGGTCAAGGCAAGCGCAATTTTACTCTGCCACTTTCATTCTAGTAGCTTCGACGATGTCGGCAACAGCTTCTACTGTCTCGTGGAGCCTATCTTCTTCGTTGTTAACAACAAAATCAAAGCGATGCCACTGCCTCTGTTCCCACATAGCGATATCTACACTCCATTCTAGATCACCTTGGGTTTCACTCTGTCGCTCTTCCATTCGCTTTCTAAGTATGTCTAGGTCAGAGACCGCGAGCATGACAAATGCCGAATGAGGAAAAGTCTCCTTAACCTTTGCGCGGATATTCATTACCCCTCTCACATCAATTCGCCATATCACGTCACGTCCAGAGTCTAGCGCCTCTTGTACATGTCGCTTTTGACCACCTCTATAGTGACCTCTATATTCGACCCATTCAAAAAAGGCTTCTTCTGCAATTAGTTTTTCAAATTCTTCACGACTTACAAAATGGTAATCAAAACCGTCCTTCTCTCCCTCACGCATTGGCCTGCTATTAGTCGTAACTAGTTTCTGCATTTTAGGATATTTTTCGAGTAACTCTAGCATTACACTATCTTTACCAACGCCAGATGGTCCCGACAATACGAGCAACACACCTCTTTTTTTTGCTCGCTCTAGCTCTATACCCACATCTTCTGGAACGTGTTCATCCATAGTGAAAGTAGTATAACATGCGAACCACGGTATAATAATAAGAGCCTATGTGGAAACCAAAATTTTCATTCTTTAAAAATAAACCCTTGTTACCCAAACTCTCCCCTAGACAGCTCGGGGTAACCCTAGTCCTCGTCTCTTTGATTCTTGGCGGTCTGTACCTTTTTCTTAGGGATCTCCCCTCTCCTGCCAAGCTCGCTCGTCCTCTCGCTTTTCCTGTTAGCTCCAAAATCCTCGACCGAAACGGAACTCTACTATATGAAATCTATGCCGACCAAAACCGTACTCCCATCAAAATCGATGAGTTGCCAAAATACGTAACACAGGCAACCATTGCAATCGAAGATAAGAATTTCTATACCCACAATGGTTTTGATACTGGTGGCATCTTGCGAGCTCTATACAAAACCTTGACAGGCCAGAGGCTAGAAGGTGGTAGCACTATTACCCAGCAGTTGGTCAAAGTGACTCTGCTCACGCCTGAGCGAACAATTAGTCGTAAGATCAAAGAAGCCATCCTAACTATCGCGACCGAAGTTCTCTATACCAAAGACCAAATTCTCGAGATGTATGTTAATCACATCCCCTACGGTGGCACTA
>DALYFH010000032.1:0-11241 GCA_031972135.1 Candidatus Woesebacteria bacterium | reverse complement strand
CCTGCCTGACTACTCTCAAACGAATCTCTGGGTAATAAATTAATCGCACGACGACGACCAAAAAAAGCGGGCAGCTGCATGACTTAAGTGTAACACTATAACAAAAAAAACTAAATCGAGGCTTTTTTCTTACTCAGCTTAACCAATCTGGATTTTAAGCGTGAAGCTGTACGTTCTGGGATTAAGCTCTTTTTTACTGCGCGATCGACTGCGGTATAGAATGCGCCAATACTCTCTTTTGTAGGTTTGCTGCGTGCAGCTTTGAGGGTACTTTTGACCTGTCCTTTGATAGGAGCATTGACACTAAAACGTTTTTTGTCGACTCTTTGTTTTTTGATCGCTGATTTGGTTATTGGCATATGGGGGGCATTTTATCAAGTAATCCTACAAATCACAATACCTATTAACTATGAGCTACCTGCTATAAACTAGTACTTATGTTCAAACGCTTAATTAATAATGGCCGGTCACTCTTTGTCAAAGAAAACAGCTCTATCCTCTCGGCAGCCACAGTGATCATGGGTGCCTCTCTGGCTTCCGCTATCCTCGGACTCATCCGCACTAGGTTGTTAATTACTTACTTTTACAACGATACTGCCGTCCTAGACGTTTTTTGGGCTGCCTTTCGGCTCCCCGACATGGTTTTTCAGATTATTATTGTCGGTGCTCTCTCCTCTGCCTTTATCCCAGTATTTTCTAAATACCTAGGTAATAAAAGTGAGAGTAGTCGCCTAGCCAGTTCCATGATCAACGCCATTATGCTGGTCATGTTAGTTCTTACTATCCTCCTTTTAATCTATGCTCGCCCGCTCAGTGGCGTGATCGCCGGAGGCTTTGAGAGTTCTCAGCTCGATCTCATGGCCAACCTGACTCGGATCATGGCTGCCGCCCAGCTCTTTTTTGGTTTTTCCTCATTCTTAACTGGCATTATCCAGTCCAATCAGCGCTTTTTGATCCCCGCACTTTCTCCCATTTTATATAACCTAGGGATTATTATCGGCATTATCGTACTCGGCCCCTCCATAGGTATATACGGACCAGCAGTCGGGGTAGTCCTCGGTGCTGTGCTCCACCTCCTAGCGCAGCTCCCTCTCGCGCATCAGCTAGGGTTCCGCTATACCCCGACCATTTCTCCCAAATCTCCTGCAGTCTCTGAGATGATGCGGCTCATGGGCCCACGTGTCCTAACCCTTTCACTCACTCAGATCGAAGCTACTATTATTGTTACTTTTTCTTCTTGGCTCAGTACTGGAACAGTTACCTTGATGGCGATTGCGCAGCAACTCTCAGCCATGCCAGTACGCTTGATTGGTGTCCCGATCGGTCAGGCCTCACTCCCATTCTTTGCCAAAAATGCGAGCAGTCGTGAGCGCGGGGAGCTCTCGACCATGGTCAACCACACGATCCTCGAGATGCTCTATTTGGCACTACCTTTGTCGGCGATCGTCCTCGTTTTGCGCATCCCGCTTGTTAGATTAGCTTATGGTGCCGACTCTTTTCCCTGGGCCGAGACTGTCCTAACCGGCAAGCTAGTAGCTATCCTAGCCTTAAGCATTGCCGCACGCTCACTAACCCACGTTCTCGTCAGAGTGTTTTATGCGCTCCACAACACCACGGTGCCACTAATAGCCAACCTCCTCTCAACCATTATTAATGTGAGCGTTAGCTACTACTTTTTATTTGTGGCTCAGGCTGGGATTTTGGGCATGGCCTTTGCGATCACGGTTGCGAGTATTCTAGAAACAATCGTTCTAACTGCGATCTTGTATGGCTACGCCAAGTTTTCGCTCCGCGATCTTCTGATCCCACTCAGCAAAATCCTCCTCTCTACAGTTGTCACTGGCTTTGCACTCTGGGTTCCTCTGCGAGTACTAGACAGAATGGTCTTTGACACTACCCGTACACTACCTCTTATTATGTTAACGCTCTCAGTTGGTCTAATCGGGATCGGCGTATATATTACGCTCTCATACTTCCTCAAAATCCGCGAACTCACTGTCTTTGTCGCGCTGGTTGAAAAGATTGGCAACTGGCACAAAGCACTAGCACAGAGCAAAGAAACCCTCGATTCTGATGATAGTTCGGTATAATCCCTGATCTATCCCGTATAATACTTCCCATGAACACCGCTCATATTCGCAACTTTTGCATTATCGCTCACATCGATCACGGCAAAACTACCTTGACCGACCGCTTACTTGAGGAGACTGGGACTGTCGCCATGGGGGGCTCTGCTCGGCTCATGGATAGTAACCCGATCGAGATCGAGCGGGGGATTACGATCAAGCTCGCACCTGTCCGCATGAATTATCAGGGATATCAGTTAAATCTAATCGATACTCCCGGCCACGTAGATTTTAGTTATGAGGTGAGTCGCGCTCTCTATGCCTGCGAAGGCGCAGTCCTCGTAGTCGACGCAACCAAAGGTATCCAGGCACAAACTCTCGCCAACTATGACAAAGCCAAAGCTGCAGGTCTCACCATTATTCCAGTCCTTAATAAAATTGATATGCCTGCCGCCGAGCCAGATAGGGTCGAAGCCGAACTAATCGAAAACTTAGGTTTCAAAAAAGAAGAAATTCTTAGAGTCTCCGCCAAAAGTGGTGAAGGTGTGCCAAAGCTACTAGAAGAGATAGTGGTAAAAGTACCAGAGCCAAAAACGCTATCAGAGTCTCCGAGCTTGCGGGCGTTTATCTTTAACAGTACTTTTGACAGTCACAAAGGTGTAATCGCTTTTGTCAAAGTCTTAGAAGGTGAGATCAATAAGAGTAACAGGGAAAATCTTTATCTCTATGCGACCCAAGAAAAATTCTCTCCGCTGGACATCGGTTACTTTGCACCGCTTATGACGTCAGCCACTACAATTAAGGCAGGGGAGGTGGGATTTATCGCGACCGGCCACAAAGATATTAAGGCGATCACAATCGGCGACACCGTCACTACCTTTGGCTCAAAAATTACCCCAGTACCCGGATATCAAAAACCACAACCAATGGTCTTTATGGATCTCTATCCGATAGATGCCGACGACTATCGTGACTTTGTCGATGCCATGGGCAAACTAACTCTCTCCGACTCCGCACTCACTTATCATGCTGCCAGCAGTCCTGCACTCGGTCACGGTTTTCGTGTCGGCTTTCTTGGTATCCTACACGCCGAGATTGTGACAGAGCGCCTCTCACGAGAGTTTGAGGTCTCAGTGGTCAACACCAGTCCATCCGTTCCATATCACGTAAAATTAATTGGTAGGGGCGGACCCCTGCGTCCGCCCGAAAATAACGGTGAAACCGTATCCGGACGAGATGCAAGAGACGATAGTTATCTAGAAGTCTCATCGCCTGCCGACTGGCCGAGGCCCGAGCTAGTAAGCAGCGTCGAAGAGCCAGTAGTTGAGATGACTATCTATACCCCAGAGAACTATGTGGGTGGCATCATGGAGCTCACACAGAACAAAAGAGCCGAGTTTATCGATATGCAGTATGTCAGTTCTCGAGTTAGATTGAGCTATCTCATGCCCCTCGCCGAGCTAATTACCAACTTTTATGATCGCCTCAAGTCGGTTAGTTCTGGCTACGCGAGTGTTAGTTATGAGCATGCTGGCTACCAACCGATTGATGTGGTCAAAGTCGACATTCTCTTAAATACTGAGCCAGCCGAGGCGCTCAGTTTTATCGCTCCACGTTATCAGGCCGAGGCTCGTGGTAGGGTACTAGTAGACAAGCTCAAAGAGGTGATCCCAAGAGCTCAGATAGAAATTGCTATCCAGGCGGCGATCGGTGGCAAGATCATCGCCCGTGCCACTATTAGAGCGTATCGCAAAGACGTCGAAGCCAAGCTCCACGGTGGTGACGTCTCTCGTAACAAAAAACTCCTCGACAAACAAAAACGAGGTAAAAAGAAAATGAAAATGCTCGGCCGTGTCGAGGTCCCACAGAGTGCCTTTACAGAGGTATTGAAGATATAGGTCCTTGACAACTACCTAGCACTCTCGCTATCATAGTGCTAACACTTCTAAACGGAGGTTAGCAATATGAAACCACTAAGTCCACGTCAGATCAGCATTATCAAGGCTATTGTCGAGGAATATACGAGTACTGGCGAGGCTGTCGGCTCCGACACACTCGACAAAAAATACAACCTAGGGGTCTCTCCCGCAACCATTCGTAATGAGATGGTCCGGCTCGAAGACCTGGGTTACCTCAAGCAGCCACACACTAGTGCCGGCCGTGTCCCGACCCCGATAGCCCTCAAACTCTATGTTTCTGAGCTCATGAGTGAAAATGATCTCCCAGTAACCGAAGAGGTTAGTGTCAAAGAACGAATCTGGGACCACCGCTCTCAGATCGACCGTCTCCTACAGGAGTCAGCGCGCGTCCTCTCCGAGAAGACCGGTACCATCGGCTTTGCAACCACCGGCAGTGGCATCATCTATAGCAGTGGCTACTCTAACCTCCTTAGTCTCCCCGAGTTCTACGACATCGACGTTATGCGCCAGGTCCTCTCAATCGTTGAGGATTCTCGTGCTATGGAGAGCATCTTTGCTAAGACCATCGACACCCAACCTCTACATATCGTGGTCGGAGACGAGTTTGGCAACGAATATCTCTACCCTTGCGCTATGGCCTACATCGACTGGAACGCCGGCAAGATGAGAGGGCACGTGGGTGTCCTAGGGCCAGCTCGCCTCAACTACCCCTATGTCATGCCCATGCTTAGGCACATGAGTAGCTTATTAGACGAAATATCCGCTAGTTGGAGTTAAACTATGACCAAAAAAAATACACCAGATCCACAAGCAGTGGATCCAAGAGATGAACAACTAAACGATCTAAAAGGTAAGTTGGCGCGTGCTCTCGCAGACTACAGTAATCTCGAAAAGAGGTTTGAACGTGATAGTTCAAGCATCATCAAATTTGCCAATAGTAACCTACTAGGCAAACTGCTCGAAGTTAGAGACCACCTCGGTATGGCTGCTTCAGCCGGCGACACTTCTCTCAAAATGATCCTCGCCACTTTTGACAAACTACTCGTAGACGAAGGAGTGACCGAAGTAAAGGTTGATGGTATGTATGATCCCGCAACCATGGAATGTCATGAGACCGTGCCAGGGGATAAAGATAAGGTAATCGGCGTCCAGCTCCGTGGCTATCTGCTCCACGGCAAGCTACTGAGGCCCGCTAGAGTCACTGTCGGTAATGGCGAGCTAATTAAGTCTAATTAAATATTTGTTAAAAAAAGGAGTCAAAAAGTATGACTAACACAGGCAAAACAATCGGTATCGATCTAGGTACCACTAATAGCTGTATCGCAGTAATGGAGGGTGGCAAAGCTAAGGTGATCCCTAGTGCCGAAGGTGGTAACACTATCCCCAGTATCGTAGAGCCTATCAAAAACCTCGTTGGCCAGGTCGCCAAAAACCAAATGGTCCTAAACAGCAAAAACACGATCTTTAGTGTCAAGCGTTTAATGGGTCGCAAAATGAGCGACGCCATGGTCAAAGACACGATCAAAAAAGTGCCTTACGAAGTCGCGGCAGGCAAAGACGATATGGCAGGAGTCAAAGTAGATGGCAAAGTCTACACTCCTCAGGAGATTAGTGCCAAGATCCTAGGCAAAATCAAAGCCGACGCCGAAGCGTATTTGGGCACCAAAGTAAGCTCAGCGGTCATCACCGTCCCAGCTTATTTTGATGACTCTCAGCGCCAAGCTACCATGCAGGCCGGCAAGATCGCAGGATTAGAGGTTAAGCGTATCGTGAACGAGCCCACAGCAGCCGCACTCGCTTACGGCTTAGACAAAAAGAAATCAGGCAAAATCGCTGTCTATGACCTCGGTGGTGGAACTTTTGATATTAGTATCCTCGAGATCGGCGATGGTGTCTTTGAAGTTAAAGCTACCAACGGTGACACCTTCCTCGGTGGTGACGACTTTAACCACAAACTCGTCGACTACATCGTAGCCGAGTTCAAAAAAGATAATGGTGTTGATCTATCTGGTGACAAACAGGCGCTGCAGCGGATCCGCGATGCAGCCGAAAAAGCCAAGATCGAGCTCAGTAGTAGCAGTAGCGCCGAGATTAATCAGCCCTTTATCACTCAGGGCAAGGATGGCACACCACTACATCTAACTATGAGCATAAGTCGCGCCAAGCTCGAAGAGCTAGTCGATGATTTGATCAAAAAGACCATCGAGCCAGTCAAAAAATGTCTCGCTGACTCAAAACTCAAAGCCAGTGATATCGACGAAGTCGTCTTGGTAGGTGGTCAGACCCGCATGCCAGCTGTCCAAAAAGCTGTCGCCGACTTCTTTGGTCGCGAGCCCCACAAAGGGGTCAATCCCGACGAGGTTGTAGCTGTAGGCGCTGCTATCCAAGCAGGTATTTTGGGTGGTGAAGTCAACGACGTCCTACTCCTAGACGTTACTCCTCTCACTCTCGGTATCGAGACCATGGGCAGCGTTAGGACTGCACTTATTGATCGAAACACAACTGTCCCAACCAGCAAGAGTCAGGTCTTCTCAACCGCGAGCGACAACCAGCCTCAGGTCGAGATCAACGTCCTGCAGGGTGAGCGACCCATGGCCGCAGATAATAAGAGTCTCGGGAGATTTGTACTCGACGGTATCGCTCCAGCTCCTCGTGGTATCCCTCAGATCGAAGTCACTTTTGACATCGACGCTTCCGGTATCCTCCACGTGAGTGCCAAAGATAAGGGAACAGGCAAAGAGCAAAAGATCTCTATCCAAAACGCCACTAACTTAAGTGACGAAGAGATCGAGACGATGAAAAAAGAAGCCGAGCTCCACGCCGAAGAAGATAAAAAGAAGAAAGAGTTAGTCGAAAAGAAGAACGAGGCCGACTCTCTCATCTTCCAGACTGAAAAAACACTGAAAGACGCTGGTGACAAAATCACCGAGGACGAAAAGAAAGAGATCGAAGAAGCTGTCAAAGCCTTAAAAGATGCCAAAGACAAAGAAGATGCTACAGTCGAATCTATCGACGAAGCCTTCAAAAAAGCATCCGATGCTCTTAGTAAATACGGCGAGCGCCTCTACAAAGCCGCGTCTGACTCCGCTCAGACAGGTCCCGATGCAACATCGGGGCAGAACCCTTCATCTGAACCCAAGTCCGACGATAAACCCGAGGAGGGCGAGGTCGTCGATGAAAAATAGGGTGGCCGTGCCCCTAGCGGAGTCCCATCCTAAAAGGGACGAAGTGGGGAGATAAGAAATAAGAATATAAATTTAAATGACCCGGGCAACCGGGTCATTTAAATAACTAATAATTGACCAATAAAGTAGAATTAAATACAACATTACGAATTTATCTGCCCTGAAAGAAAACATGCAAAACGAAATTAAAATGATCACAGATCAGATCGGTGGTTACTTGATGGGTGACTACTCTAGTACTCAGCTAGAAAAATATCTAAAGAATTCGGTCACTGGAGTAGAAGATTTTATATCACTCCAAGTTGATCCGCAGAACGAAAAAGTTGTTGAAGAACTCAAGATCAAAAACATGATAGATGCAGATCCATTTGTCGTGGTCAATGCTCCTAGAGGAATTTCCGAAGCACTTTTTGTTGATCCTCAAGATGAAACGCAATATCTTCATATCTACACTCTGGGCGGCGCTAAGGACCCAGACACTCTTGTCAAAATGTTTCGATCTGAATGGGTTAAGCCTCGCAGTCAAAACGGTGGAATTATTGTAGAAGTATTAAGGTTTTCACCTGAATTAAACATACAACTACTAAGATTAATTACAAATTCAAAAGAAGCAAATAAATAATAATCTCATTGTGACTTTTTGAATTCTCAGAATTCTGAAGGTATTCAAGCATTAAATGCACAACCACGCGTACTCTGGCTACATCTGTCCCATCTGCCTCGGAGTAAACGGGGTAGAGAGTGAGGGGACAATCTCACAGGTAAGCTAACTAAAAATCCTGAGCTTTAACTTTCTATACTTTGCTCAATACATCGTCTACAACTTTAGACAGCGAGTTGTTGGCATCGATAACTGTTGCCCCCTTTTCTTCCAGTTGCTTTTCCCAGAGCTCTTTCCGCTTAATAATTATATCTCTACCAGGCTGATTGTTGCCTATATCGTCGGTACCCTCTCTACTCTTTAATCTCTCGTTTAGCGTATTTGCGTTAGCTTTAAGAACTAGTACTTTATCAAAATATGGCAAAAGCTCGTCTATGTCCGAAGAGACTCCACAATAAAACCCAACCTCACTCTTTTGGGTACTCGTCAGCGTCTGCAACTTGTTCGTGTCACAGAGCCACTCAGCATTTTCTATATCATCCGGATTAAGGTTGTTATAGCCTTCAAAAAACGTCCGGGTACCTTTATGATAAATATTAAACATTCCCTCTATATCCTCAATGGGGTAACTTTCGTAACCCCTGCGCTTTAGCTCAACGCATACAGTTGACTTTCCTGATCCTGCCATGCCCGTAATTAGTATTTTTTGCATATTCGCATACTACCACAAGCTACTCAAAACGCACTTCTTAATAGTTTCATCTAGAGTTCACATTAACGCAAAATTCAGCTATAAGGTGCGACTGTGATGAGTATACTCATTTCAGCATACCTATTTTTTTAAAGTTCTCACCTACTATCAGACTCCAAGTCCATTGACCTAAATAAGCCTTATAGTATAATTTCAAGATGTCTCCAGATAATAGTCACTATGATTTGGCACGATACCATGAATACGGTTCCTTGCAGCCGAGTTATCTACCGCACATTTCAACCTTTCTAGACGTGACGAGTTCTAGATGGAATAGTGGAACAATTGTTGATGCAGGGGCAGGCACGGCGTGTTATAGCAATCTACTCAGAATTCAAGGATTCAATACTATAGCTCAAGATACATCTCCAGATGCCTTTGACTCAATAGATGAAGGGGTCATACCTTTTTATGGTGATCTTAGTGGCTTAAGCACGTATCCAGAAATCGTTGCATGGCACGTTAAGGATGTGATAGTAGACCATATACCACTAGAGACATTTTTCTCAGCAGCGAGGCAACTATCCCCAGTTGGTACGTTGGTAATGCTAACAACTCTAGAAAGATATCAGGACAGAGAGCTTGACATTGTTCCATGGACTCTTGGTTTTACAGCAATACAAAAAGATAGTTGGACACCTACCAGTTCCGAAGAAGTGGGAGATTGGTATAAACTAAAAAACAGAGCAAGAAGGATAATTATTTATCAGCGTTCTAGATAGCTACTATATGCACAACCACGCAGACTCAGACTACACTTGCCCCATCTGCCTCGGAGTAAACGGGGTAGAGAGTGAGGGGACACTACTTAAGCTCCAGGACATAGTCTATATCGACGAGACAGTAACTGCCTTTATCAATTCCTTTTGGATCAAAAATAATCCTGGACATGTAATCATCGTCCCAAACGAACACTACGAAAATATCTACGACCTCCCAAGTGATGTCGCAGCCCACATTATGTCTATCGCCAAAAAAATAAGTATCGCAATGAAAGAGGCCTACAACTGCGATGGTATTACCATACTACAAAACAACGAGCCCGCTGGTGGCCAGCATGCGTTCCATTATCATCTTCACATTTTTCCGCGTTACGACCACGACGATCTCCATAAGAATATGCATGACAAGCAGCTCGCCGACCTAGCAAAGAGAACGGAATATGCAGAAAAGTTAAGGAGTTTTCTAGTGCCACGCGGCTAGCGCGCATGACACAGTACCATTGTGTTGTTAGCAGCTACAGCTACCACCACAATCACAAGTTCCACATCCACATCCAGTATTATGTTTGATCATTTGTCTTCACCTCCTTTCGCAGATTGGGCAATTTGTCCGAGCACATTGCAGCAGTATTTACACTCACCATGGTCATCACAATCACACACAGCCACTTTTAGCTCTTCTAATTTGTTTTTTAGTTTTGTCAGCTGGGTGATCTTAGTCTTTAGTATCTCCACATAACTCTTTATCTGCTTACTCAGATATTCTTGGTTATGTAGACATCCACCATCATCACACCCCACCATTAGCTTTTTGATCTCTGGGATCGGCAGACCAAGATCTCGGACAGTCTTGATTATTCTTAGCTCCTCAACCATCTCTGTCGGGTAGCTGCGATATCCATTCGCCGCACGCTGAGCTTCTTTAATAAGATCGATCTCTTCGTAGAATCTAATGGTTTTGGTTGTCAAACCAGTCTCTTTTGCGAGTTCTCCGACAGTTAGAGTATTCTTCATGTTGTCACTATATACATTCCAGTAGCTGTAATGTCAAATCATTCTAGTTGACTAGTAAAGTAAAATGAAAAAATGGCAGTCACAGAATTAGCAGCAAGACAAGCTGCAATCAGCATGATGGAAGGTAAATCAAACTCGTTGATCAATGCACATATCGATGCGTATGAAAGATTGCTTGCTCATCGAACAAAGTATGAGCAGGTTCATCAAAAACATTCAGAAAATCTACTGCCAGTCGGACATGAAGCCGATGTAATTACTAGACTAATGGGTAAAGAACAATACAACATGGCCCACTCTCTATTAAGTAGAGTTGTTCAGCTCATGCAAGCTAGTGGTGATGGAGCCGCCATACAATTATCCAAATATAGCTAAACTGACTATCCTTCTTGATAATCCTAAAGAGTATTTTATAATCTCTACAATGTCTGAAAAAATTCGGGTCTTTCATGCGACCAGCGGCCTAGTCGGTAGGCGAGTAGCAGAGAAACGGACTGACATCTACCATGCCTATAGAATAGAACTGATAACAGCCAACATAGCTGTACAGATGAGGGATGCCACAGCCCACTTGCCTCATGATGGGGTAGTTCTAGAATATTTGATGCCAAAGTTAGAGTTAGTTCAAGTTGATCATGATGGTTGGTTTACTCCAAAAAAGATCCTAAGCAAGGAAAACTGGAACCTGATCCCTGTAAAATATCGTGTTGAGATGTTTAACGCAGGACTGCTTGTTGAGGGGACTCTGAACGACCCATTAATGTGGCCAACTAATATAGAAGTATCAGTGCTCTCAGGGGAATTCTTCAACGCTATTCACGCATATGCTAGCGCCATGCTTTCAAGCATGAATGAGGCACAGTCTCCATAGACTACATAGACACGACACATGGTCATTTAACTCTATTTCGTCTCTAATTAATACGTAAGGTGCACATCCTTACTGAAAACTGTCTCAATGATCCAGCTCTCGCTGCCGAGGC
>DALYFH010000031.1:9567-11397 GCA_031972135.1 Candidatus Woesebacteria bacterium | reverse complement strand
CTTTTGACAATGGCGACGCGCCAGTCGACCCTAAGAACTCTGGGATTTACACCATCGACTACTCAGGAGTCACAACCTCTGCCTACTGCGTCTGTGCTACACTGGAGGGAGGTGGAGGCAACGCTAGTGGGGCCACCGGCACATCTTGCACTTGGCTGGATGGAGGCGATTATTATTGCGCACAGAACAAACAATAATTATGAAAAAAGGATTTACCTTAATTGAACTACTCGTCGTTATCGCTATTATCGGCATCTTAATTGCGGTCGGTAGTATTAGCTATACTCGCGCAGTTCAGCTCTCACGCGACAGCAGACGTAAGACCGATCTCGAGCAGCTGAGACAAGCTCTAGAGACCTACCGCTCCGAGAACGCTAGTTATCCAGTAACCGGTGCTCTCGATTCGTTAGCTCCTGACTTTATCACTACTATTCCAACAGATCCAAAAACAGGTACAGCTGGATACGTCTATACTTACACACGCAATACGGCTACCACCTATTCGCTCTGTGCCGAACTAGAGAACTTTACGACAGACGCCACTTACTGTGTCGCTAATCCATGAAAAAACACTTTGGCTATACGCTAATAGAGCTCCTTATTACAGTAACGATCACTACTATTCTTATAACGATCGGTGTCACAGCTTATGGCCGCGCCGCCGAGATCCAAGCAATCAAATCAGATTCTGAGACTGTGCTCAGTCTCTTAACGAGTGCTCAAAAATCTGCAACTAGCGGCAAGGCAGACTGTGTTAACTTGTATGGTCGCTACCTGGGCGAGACTCTAACTACTACATCAGATAGTCCGACTATTACCATCACCTCTACCTGCGAGAGCGGCAGTGGCTCAGTTGAGACGTATACTCTCACTCGGTTTAGTTCAGACTCATCTAATAGTATCCTCTTTAGACCTCTCAACCAGGGTATCGACACAGGTGCTAGTAGTAGTCTCAATCTAGATTTTACGATTAACAGTGACACCTACCGCTTCTTGGTCGAGCAGAGTGGTACGATCAAATCACTAGGCAAAATTACACAATGAAAAAAAGACTTACTAAACGTGGCCAGAGCATCTTAGAGGTAGTAATTGCGACTACTCTGATCAGCATGGGAGTAATTGCAGCCTTATCGCTAACTAACCAATCTCAAAAGAGTAGTAACTACGCCAAGACTCTAGATGCAGCGACGGCCTACAACAACCAGCTCGCTGACTACCTGCGCAACCAAAAGAGTCTCTTGGGATATGCAACAGTCGAAGAGTTATTTGTCGGGCATAGCAGTGGGGGAGTAGCGACTTATTGCATAGACAATATTCCCACAGACTCCACCACGTTCTTAGCACTCACCCCCGGGATCTGTGATGATACAGATCTAATCCAAGGCACGACTTTTAAGCGTCAAATGGAAGCAGACGTGAGCAATAGTGGTAACGGTTCAATCGCACTCACTATCACTACCTCCTGGTCTGACAATACGGTTCGCAGTGCAGTACTCAACATGGAGCTCTCCAAATGGAAATGAAAAAAGGGACTTCGATTATCGAACTTGTGGTTGTGATCGGGCTGATCAGCCTCCTCTCACTCGCCATGTCTGCGATCATGTTAACAACAATTGTTAGTAGCAATCGAGTAAGGCGACTCACCCAGATCAAACAGGCAGGGGATATCGCCCTTAACCAGGTCCAAACACTAATCCGTAACTCTCGTCAGATAAGCGCTTGTAGTAGTGACAACAACGAGTTAACAACTATTAATCCCGATGGGGGAGTGACCGACATCATGCTCGAAGATGATCTAGGTGTCAACCGACTTGCCAGTAACTCTGGTAT
>DALYFH010000031.1:0-9467 GCA_031972135.1 Candidatus Woesebacteria bacterium | reverse complement strand
CCCGATATCGAGAGCGCCAATCTATAGCCATAAACCCAAACTGAACTCAAATAAATCAACGGCATTAGGATGACACCATACAATGCGTCTGCGACAGCGATAATCAGCAAAAATATGCCAATGCCCAGCCAAAAAAGAGGTTGGATGATTGTCCATGGGGCGGTAGCTAGCTGAAAGAACACAAAACCTACTATCAGCCACCAGACAAATAGTGAACCAAATAGCCCTTCGACGATCGGGTGGATCATTGAGAGTTTTTTGTGACAACATCTACTCTTTCCCTTATATGCGAAGTAGGACACTAGGGGGACCATGTCATACCAAGATAGCTCTCGTCCGCAGTTGTCGCAGGCAGACCGACCACGCAGCCAATCGCGTCCGGCGATACTACGTGAAACCAGCACATTCACAAAGCTACCAATACAGGCGCCCAATAAAAACACTATGCCTATTAATAGAATATTCATCACTTTACTCTAGCACAAAACCTTAGGGTAGACAGATCTGACATGCAATAGCTTCATCTGCGGATGCAGCTGTTGCACAGGTTCCGTCAGCAGGGCAAGCCTGTGCTGGGAAGTCAGTAGGAATAGATGTGTCGAGCCCAGTGTGATCATCATTAGAGCAGCGAGTCCACGCCTCTTCTCTAAACGACGCAGACTTAGGCGTAAAGCAGACATAAGTACTCGATGAAGTTACGCCGTTGTTATAAATACCAAGATGGTTATATCCTGGATCAGTAATACGGGTAATAAATGATTCTTTAACTTCGGCAGAGCCACCTGATGAAAGGTTTTGCAAGATCGGCAAGTCATCTCCACCGATAAGTATGTCAGCATCATCCAAAATAGTTAGATCGTCAGGATTTGCACCAAACGTACTAGTGTTCAAGCTAGATGCACCATCTGCCCATGGATAATACCCTTTGCCAGCGTAGTAGCGATCAGAAGCTGATATTAGCTGTTCTGCATCACTACGACTACCAGTGTCACGTCCTCTATTAATCTGTTCAATAGGGTTAATAGCAGCAAGCACAGCGACAGCTAGGATACCTAGGACCGCGATCACGATCAACAGCTCAATCATTGTAAAACCTAATTTTCTTAGTGACAACATATTTTCCTCCTAGTTATACCTCATTATGACCATATTAGAATGCACTTGTCAAATTATAAATTGGGACAATTATCGCAACTATCAAAAACCCAACGCCGATACCTAGCAAGATCATGATTATTGGCTCCATCGCTGTCGAGAGATTCTTGATCGCATGCTCCGATTCTACTTCAAAATATACTGCGACCCGATTTAGGATTTCGTCCAGTTTACCAGTCTGCTCTCCAACTGCAACCATCTGCGAGATGATCATGGGGAATGCTGCATGCTTGGCGAGTGACGTAGCTAGGGGGTTACCTTTTTCGACATCCTTTGCAATCACAACTAGCGAATCTGACAGGATCACCGAGTCCACCACATCCTTAACGATTCCCAAAGATTCAACCAGTGATACTCCAGCCGAGGCGAGGAGGGCTAGCGTACGCGAAAACTCAGCCATCATGACCATGAGTCTAATCTTGCCGTAGATCGGGATCTTAAGTGTGAGACCATCTATCGCAACAGCCCCGCTTTTTGTCTTCTTCCATATCCGGAGGCCATAGATTGACCCTGCGATCGCGACAATCATTATGTACCAGTATTTATTCAAGAAGTTAGAGGTGTTGATAAGAGCTTTTGTTATAGCTGGCAGCTCCGCATTAAAGTCTTGGTACATGGATGTTAGCTTAGGCAGTACAAAAACCATCATGACTATCCCGACCACTGTCATACCGATCAAAACGATCACAGGGTAAATGAGCGCTCCCTTAGTCTTGCTCCGGAACTCTCGCTCCGACTCCAGATTGTCCGCGAGACGTACCAGGATAGTATCTAGTACACCAGCACTCTCTCCTGCTCTGATCAAGGCCACATATACTTTGCTGAACGCGTCAGGATGGGACTCTAGTGCATTAGCAAAAGTACTTCCTCCTTCAATGTTACGTAAGATTTGTGAAATTTTGCTTTGTAGTACTGGTGAAGCCTGTACCTGCAGGATCGAGAGGGCATCGGTCAGTGGTAGTCCTGCTCCAATCATGGTCGAGAGCTGTCTAGTAAAGTTAACTATGTCCTCAAACTTAACTTTGTTGCTCATGGCAAAAATAGAACCACCACTAGATAGTTCGTGCAGTTCAACAATTACCAAAGATTGCTCACGCAGTACGTTAGCAGCCGAGGCCAGAGACTGAGCTTCGACAATTCCCTTACGGGTTAGCCCTTCTTTAGTTTTGGCCTTAAACCTAAATCTAATCATCTGCCTCCCACTAGTCTATTTAGCTCATCAATATTAAGCGCATATTCGCGAGCCACTGGCAAACTAATCTTGCCTAGTTTGTATGCTTCGGCCAGAGCCATCTCAAGAGTTCGCATCCCGAGGTCACTCGATGTCTGCATGGTCGACGAGAGCATGTGCGACTTACCATCACGGATGAGTGATCTAACTGCTGAGCTAGCAACTAGCACTTCCATAACAGCAGTCCGACGCCCGTCAACTGATGGCAGTAGTCGCTGAGCAACCACCGCTTCGAGTGATAACGACAGCTGGGACCTGATCTGCGTTTGCTGAGCCTCAGGGAAGACGTCGACTATACGGTCTATTGTCTGAGCCGCTGAGTTGGTGTGGAGGGTCGCAAATACCAGATGGCCTGTTTCAGCAATAGTGAGCGCGCTCTCGATCGTCTCGTAGTCTCGCATTTCACCGATCAAAACTACGTTTGGATCTTCACGCAAAACGCTCTTTAGTGCCACATTCCAGCTGTGAGTATCGGCATGTAGCTCCCGCTGCGAGATCAAACTTTTCTTTGGTGTATAAACAAACTCGACAGGGTCTTCGATCGTCACGATATGCTCACTCCGTGTCTCATTAATTCGTTCGATCATGGCAGCGAGCGATGTTGACTTGCCGTGACCCGTAGGACCTGTCACGAGCACTAGCCCTTGCTTTAGCTCTGTCAGTTTGCCAACTATTGCAGGGAGTCCCAGCTCTTCGAGTGACCTAATGGTGTTGGGGATATAGCGCATGGCAGCCGCTAGATTACCTTTTTCATGGTACACATTAACACGAAAACGAGCGCCGTTAGCGAGGGCATGCGAAAAATCTAGCTCACGGTCCACGTTGACTAGTTCGCGCTGCGATTCGGAGAGTAGGGGATAGATCAAACTCTGCGCAATCTCAGGGGTAACTACTCCCATCTCTGGGACCTTAACTAGGTTGCCTTGTAGTCTATACATTGGGGGTATGCCGACGATTACGTGCACGTCAGATGCAGCATACTGTACACACATCTCTAATATTTGTTTAATATCCATATCTTTACTTTCTCCTTTTTATTACGTTTTGGCAACACGCATTACTTCTTCGAGAGTCGTTAGTCCGTCTAGTGCTTTGACATACCCATCTTGCTCCATGAGTAGCATCCCGTCAGTTACAGCGAGATTCTCTATCTCTGATGCTGGGGATCTACCTAGTATTAGTTTTCCTATTTTTTCGGTAATCTTTAATACTTCAAATATACCCAATCGCCCCTTGTATCCGCTATCACCACACACCTCACATTTGCGTCCTCTATATAGTTTCGGCACTTCACCATTACTTTTTTGGACATATGTCTCGTAGATCGGGCCGAGCACTCGCTTGAGCTCAGTTACTGTTGCTGGATCTGGAGTATATGCCTCCTTACAGTTAGAACAAACTTGACGTAGTACGCGCTGTGCCAGTACGCAGGTCATGGATGACGCGAGTAGAAACGGCTCTGCTTGCATGTCTAGTAAACGGGGCAGGGCACCAGCCGCCGAGTTGGTATGTAGGGTAGCAAAAACAAGATGACCAGTGAGGGATGCCTGAATCGCTAGATCTGCTGTCTCATTATCTCGGATCTCACCCACCATGATGATGTTGGGGTCTTGTCGGAGGAATGATCTAAGGCCAGTTGCAAAAGTGAGACCTGCCTTAGGGTTAATCTGGACCTGGTTAACACCGTCTATCTGGTACTCTACCGGATCTTCGAGGGTCACAATATTAACTTTTGGTGTATTTAGTGCATGAAGTACTGAGTAGAGTGTTGTAGTCTTACCACTACCAGTTGGCCCAGTGATTAAAACGATACCGTGGGGGACTTTGATCGAATCTTCGATATTCTTGAGCGCCATTCCTCGAAACCCTAGTTGCGCTAGTGTCGGGACATTGCTACTTTTACGCAAAAGTCGCATCACAATCTTTTCTCCGTCTACAGTTGGGAGAGTAGATACACGTAGATCCACTTCTTGGTCTTCTACTTTAAAAGTAAAACGGCCATCCTGGGGGACCCGACGTTCATCAATCTTTAGTTCAGCCAGGATCTTAACGCGTGAGACGACCGCATCATGAGTCTTTTTGGGTAGCACTAGTTTTTCCTGCAAAATACCGTCTATTCGGTACCTAACGCGTGTATGATCTTCTAGTGGTTCAATATGGATATCAGAGGCTCGCGATTTAACCGCAAATTCGAGGACAGTAGCCACAATCTTGGCTATTGGTGCTTCGCGGATCACATCACCTATCCGCTCAACATCCACTATCCGCTTTGACATGTCCGAGTCGACAGACTCTTTGAGGACTTGTGTCACTTCCGCTGACAAGCTCTGTGCATAACGTCTCGGAATATCTTCGATCAGTTCAGATGCGAGAGCCAAAAATGGCTTTACCCGAGAACTTGATTTTGCCTCCAAAAATGCGATTGTCTGCAGGTCGAGCGGGT
The DNA here is from genome assembly GCA_031972135.1 of Candidatus Woesebacteria bacterium. GTDB lineage: Bacteria > Patescibacteriota > Microgenomatia > UBA1400 > UBA12108 > GWF. Next base: position 4,638 of record DALYFH010000031.1, on the reverse strand, counting down.
TAGCCATGGCGACTGATAACTCACGATTTTTGGTGTCATAGGCAAAAGGCATCACGGTGTAGTGTTCTGCAACTGATTCGGGGATTTTGGCTAGCGCTTCAGGCGAGGCCGCCAGGTTTTTCATGACCACATACCCCACGTTATAGAGCTTGGCTTTGGCTTTGGTGATATCGATCTGTGAGACTACGCTAGACTTTTCGAGTAACGCGTCGATTGATACCCCAGTGGTTAGAGACTGTTGTTGTAACTGGGCATATTGAGCGTCACTCAAGAGACCATCCTGTTTTAGGATGAGGGCAAGATCTTGCATAACTCCATGCTAACATATCTTTATGTTGTCTACTATTATTGAAAACGGAGATTTTATTGATCGCGCGAGCTCTATTAACGATCTCAAGATTCCAGTTGTCACACACTTAACTCCTGACCCGACCAGTATCGGGATCAAAGCTGTCCAAGAGTTAGTCATGTCGCTCTCGATCGCTACTTCTTCCCCTCGAGTTATCTGGATCGAAGAGGCACAGACGCTTACCACCGAAGCGAGTAACGCACTACTCAAAGTACTAGAGGAGCCTCCCAGTAATACTTATATTTATCTCACTTGTCCAGTTGCAGGATCCCTACTCCCTACAATCCGCAGCCGCTGTCAGATCATTAGCTTAAAAAGCGATTCTGCACAGTCATCTAGCTCATATCTGCCTACTCTCAAACCACTATTCGCACTATCTCCCGGGGATCGATTACAACATCTCTCCGACTTCCCCAGTGACAAAGCAGAACTCCTCGTATATTTATCCGATCTTGCCAAAGAAATTAGTGAGACAATCAAAAAAACCAAGAGTCCGGCTGGCCTTCGCTTACTCAGTTCTCTAGGCGGACTGACGCTCAAGACCCATCAGGCACTAAAAAGTAATACCAACCAAACGCTGACATTAACTCATTTTCTTCTGCATCTCCCCAAGTCAAAGTAAATTAAGCGGTATCTTCTCGTAAAAATTGGCCTGCCTTGCACATACTTAGAAAAGTATCAAGATTCGGTACGCCATCTCTGATACACAAAAGCACATAGGATTCAAACAATTGTGCCGAACCTGACCCCCAATCCTTTAGTGTGAATTCTACTTTACATAATCCGTGTAGGTCATAAACTCTCGCTAGTCTATGCATACCATCGTCAACTAGAGCGGGATGTGATATTCCACGGATTAACCCTATTCCAAGATTATCAAGATTTACAGGAACAGAGTATTTAGATGTAATTTTCTGGTTTACACGAGCCCATGCTTTCCGAGCGGGAGTGTCAGTCGGGGGTATATCTTTAATCCACATTACAGTCATAACCTATAGTATACAAGTTGCAGATATCTTTTGCAACTATAGGTCCGTGGACGGGGAGGGGATCCCCCTGCTAGAATCACCTGTGCTATAGTAATTTCCTGCTCGGATTTTTTTATGACCAAATCAACTCAACACTACGACGCCAGCGATATCAAAGTTCTAGAGGGACTAGAGCCAGTCCGCAAAAGACCAGGCATGTACATCGGGAGTACCGACGAGCGCGGTATCCAGGAACTGCTCAAAGAAATCACCGATAACAGTGTAGACGAAGCCATCGCCGGCTACGCCAAAAACGTCTATCTAACAGTCGAGAGTAACGGCTACGCTACCATCAGCGATGACGGCCGCGGTATACCTACCGACATGCACAGCTCCGGCGTCTCAGCACTCGAACTAGCGATGACCAAACTCCACGCAGGTGGCAAATTTGAGGAGACAGCCTACCAGGCATCCGGTGGTCTCCATGGCGTGGGTGCTAGTGCAGTCAACGCGCTCTCATCTCATTTCCGGGTAATCGTCAAACGAGGTGGCAAATACTACACCCAAGAATATAATATCGGTAATCCCAAATATAGTGTCAAAGTAATCACCGAAGAAGAGGTCAAAAAACTCCTCAACCCCGCGCATCTCCACCTCTTAACCGACGAATCAGGTACTTACACTACCTTTACCCCCGATCCCACCATCTTCAAAAAAACTATCGAGTTTGATTTTAAGAAAATAAAGGGGAAGGTCCGCGAGCGCGCATACCTCGTCCCCAAGCTCTACATGCACTTAAACGATGAGAGTAGTGGTGAAATCGCTAATTTCTATTTTGAGAGCGGTATCAAATCCTTAGTCGCACACTTAAATGCGCACAAAAAACCACTCCACGACGTTGTCTACATGACAGGTGACTACACCGAAGACGGACTCAAGATCGGCGCCGAGATTGCCTTCCAATACAACGACAGTTTTAGTGAGAATATCTTAACTTTTGCAAACGTCATCCACACTTACGACGGTGGTACTCACTTAACAGGTTTTAGAACCGCACTCACCAAGGTCATCAAAGATTACATGACCAAGAAAAATGGCAACAGCAAAATCGAGCTCTCAGGCGAAGATCTCAAAGAAGGTCTAACCGCCGTGGTCTTTGTCAAAATGCCGAGCTCTGACATCCAGTTTGAGAGTCAGACCAAAGCTAAGCTCAACAACATGGAGGCGCAGAGTGCAGTCTACTCAATCGTCAAATCTCAGCTAGAAACTTATCTAGAAGAACATCCTAGCGAAGCCAAGAAGATGCTCGAAAAAGCCGAGCTAGCCGCTCGCGCACGAATGGCAGCCAGAGCTGCGCGCGACGCTGTGGTTCGCAAAGGAGTACTTGAGGGCACAACTCTACCAGGCAAGCTCGCCGACTGCCAAGAAAAAGATCCGGCTCTCTGTGAAATCTACATCGTCGAGGGAGACTCAGCCGGAGGCAGTGCCAAACAGGGTCGGGACCGTCGCTTCCAGGCGATATTCCCATTGCGCGGCAAGATCCTCAATACCGAGCGTGCACGACTAGATAAAATCATCGCTTTTGAAGAGTTAAAAAATCTAATCATTGCTCTCGGCACTGGGATTGGTGAGACATATAATGCCGAGCGTTTGCGCTACCACCGTGTCATCCTCATGAACGATGCCGACGTCGATGGTGAACACATTACCACTCTCGCACTGACATTCTTCTATCGCCACATGAAAGAAGTGATTGAGGGGGGCTACCTCTATATCGCCATGCCTCCACTTTACCGCATCGAGGTAGACAAAAAAGAACACTACGTTTATACCGATGCCGAGCGTGACACACTACTTGAAGAATACAAAGGCAAAAAAGTAACCCTCCAGCGCTACAAAGGTCTTGGAGAAATGAATCCAGAACAACTCTGGATGACAACCATGAACCCCGAGAAAAGAATGCTCAAAAAAGTACATATCGACGAAGCCGCCGAGGCCGACGAGATCTTTAGCACCCTCATGGGTGATGAGGTCGCTCCTCGCAAAAAGTTTATTCAAAGTAATGCCCACCAGGCACAATTGGACGTATAATTATTCTGTAGGGGCGGACCCCTGTGTCCGCCCGATATAAACAAAACGGGTGTGACCCGCGAAAGGAAATATGTCAGATCAAAATCCAATGCAAATCAAAGTCTTTATCGAGATCCCAGAAAACTCTCGCGTAAAGTATGAGAGAGACGAAGAAACCGGCATGCTCATGGCCGATCGCATCCTACATACTCCCATGAACTTTCCTTTTAACTACGGTTTTGTCTTAGGGAGTAAGGGTCAGGATGGCGACCCAACCGATATCGTCCTCTTAGCCTCTGAACAATTTGCCCCAGGTGTAGGCATTAAGGCCCAGTTAATCGGCATGCTCGAAATGGAAGATGAAGAGGGGATCGATACCAAACTAATCGCAGTACCTGTAAAAAAAGTCGATCCTATGTTCGGCAACTGGATGGATATCACCGATGTCCCAGAACACACCAAAAATAAGATCAAACACTTTTTTGATCACTACAAAGATCTCGAGCCAGGCAAATTTGTCAAAACTGGTAAGTTCTTAAGTGCCAAAGAAGCAGCAAAAATACTAGAATCTGATATGCAGAGAGGGGCCAAAGATTAAAAGCTTTACAAACTTTATACTAGGTACTAATAACTAATTATGGCAGACGATAAATTGCTCAAACCATTAGATCTGTCCGACGAGACTACTGAGTCTTCGACAGATTCAACTACGGACGCTCCCGACTCAGCAGTCGTCATGCCAACAGGCACCAACATGACTGTTAATCACAATCAGGTTTGGGAGATCGAAAATACCCAGTTTGGTAGGATTGCCAAAGTCCCAATTGTCGAAGAAATGAAGAAGAGTTACTTAGACTATGCGATGAGCGTTATCGTCTCGCGTGCTCTGCCCGATGTCCGTGATGGCTTAAAACCAGTCCACCGCCGTATCCTCTACGGCATGAAAGAGCTCTCACTCCTCCCCCCAGCCAAATACAAAAAGTGTGCTCGTATCGTCGGTGAAGTCTTAGGTAAATATCACCCTCATGGCGATACTGCCGTCTACGACGCACTCGCTCGTCTCGCTCAAGATTTCTCGATGCGCTACATGCTAGTCGATGGCCAGGGGAACTTTGGTAGTGTTGATGGTGACTCACCTGCTGCCATGCGTTATACCGAAGCGAGACTTGCCAAAATTACTGGCGAGATCCTCTTTGACCTCGATCGTGACACAGTCGACTGGGTCGACAACTTTGACGGCACTTTCCAGGA
>DALYFH010000030.1:0-11529 GCA_031972135.1 Candidatus Woesebacteria bacterium | reverse complement strand
CCATTGCCATGGTCTATGACCACATGGTTACCATATCCTGCACTACTCCAGCCTGCTACAGAGATCGTCCCAGCATCCGCCGCGAGTATTGCCCCACCATCGCGGTTAGCAATATCAATCGCTGGGTGATACCAGCGGTATCCCTGAGTAATTCGTCCAAATCCAGGCCATACAAAGTTACCAGTCGCAGCGACTGCTCCTGCATCAGGCGTTAAGACATTGGCAAATCTAGGTGTAGTAACAGTTGGCGCATCAGGCATCACTCCATCTGGAACAATCAGAGTCTGGCCTGCAACGAGCGCAAAGGTCTCATCATCTGAGAAAGTATTAAACGGAAAGTCGACTATCGCCTGCTCCGATGACTCAAACTTCTTGGCAATTGAGTAAATGGTATCACCTGGTCTCACCTTATAAACGAGTCCGGTAACTGGTGGGATCTTTATAACAGTTCCGGGCTTCAGTTTCTTAAAATCAATGCTGTCATTTGCCCATTTTATGGTATCTATCGATACATCAAATTTGTCTGCTACTCCTGAGAGCGTATCGCCATCCTTGATTGTATAGTCTCGCACTTCTGATGGTGGCTTATCAGACACCAGAGTTACTACCCCAGCAGAGTCAAGAGTTCCTAACACTTCTCCCCCTACCCCATTAGAACCTTCTTCGGTCGCAATACTCGATTGCACAAGCGAAGGTCCAAAAGTAATGCCAAAGAAAATAAGAGCCATCATCGCAGAGTGCAGTAGGGGCTGGGCGTACATCCCACGTTTGTGATAAAGAGCTCCAGTTATAAAGTCTTTTACAGCCTCAAAACGCCCAAAAATCCTCTTCCCATGGATAGCTAGGTATGCACCAAGTTGTCTCAAAAACTCTTTAAACTCTTCTCGAGGCGTCATCTCAGTCATAAGCAATCCCCTATTGTAGCATCTTTTTATTGATATATTTTGAACTATTGACGGATTATGTCCGAGTACTAGAATACATACCTGTTATACATATAATGCCAAATAGGCAAAGGATAAACATGAACCCACAACAAAAAGAACTGGGGACTAGACACCTAGAACAGCACCCAGATATGAATCTGGTCACAGCTGCTGCAGCGGTAGGCATTGTCAGTGGCGATATTACCTCGAATGAATTGCTAGAGTTTGCAGGATACCCTAAAGTTGAGCCAACTAGCTTAGTACCTAACGTCACTACCCTAGGCAACTAGTTTAGGTTCATACAGAATTTATAAAAAACCTCCTAACAATCGGAGGTTTTTTATTCAGATATTGTATCTAACATAGATCTAGCAACATATTGCCACCCCTCACTCTCTTTTTCTAAATTTTGTATATCTTCGATGGGTATTTCACTCTTCTTAAGATATTTTGAAAAACTCTTCCACGACAAACTCTTAGCGAGCACGATTACATCCCAAAGCAAATCAGTTCTTTCTTTTTCCGATATAGAAAGATTAAGCATTTTGTCGATGTTTTTTAACATATTGTCAAATTGATACTCTGGAAAAATTCCTCCAGTTTGAACCTTTGTCAAGACTACATTCACCAATTTATCAAGCATTGTGGTATATAAAATAGGATCAGCATTCATTCTTAATTCAGTTTTTGGCATATGCCAGTATCCGGCATTTCCGTGTATTCCATTCATTATTTGACCTACTTTATTCAAAGGAAAGTTTGGACTCCCCATATTTTCAATAATTTCCAGCATTATCCAGTCCATTCCCCACCCAACCGCAGTATCATAATCTCTTAACAACTCTTCAATATATCCCACTGAGGACTCTCTGTTCTCAATCGCTTCACCCACAACCACAGCAACATGAGTAGTATCTACCCAACCAAGTCTATTTGGTCCAAGTACTTTTAAATCTGGATGAAAACTCATTCCCGGAATTATATCAAAGTCCTCTTCAACCAGCTCTAGCTTATCCCTCTTTAAGCATCGCCAAGAATTCTTTATTACTCTTGGATCTGCCCATCCGATCCACCATTACAGAGGTACGTTCATCATCATTTAGCATGTCGAGCATTCTCCTCATTACCACAATGTTCTGGTAATCGGTGCCAGAGAATAGTAGGTCCTCACGACGAGTACCAGATTTGTAAACGTCAATCGCAGGGAAGATACGCCGCTCAGAGAGTCTGCGGTCTAGGACCAGCTCCATGTTGCCTGTACCCTTAAACTCTTCATATATGAGTTCATCCATGCGAGAGCCAGTATCGACTAGCGCAGTTCCGATGATAGTCAGGGATCCTCCATCTTCCATTTTGCGGGCGGCGCCAAAGAAGCGCTTGGGTGGATATAGCGCTGCGGGGTCAAAGCCACCCGAGAGTGTACGACCTGATGTTGGGATTGCAAGGTTGTAAGCACGCGCTAGACGGGTAATAGAGTCCAGGAGGATGACAACATCCTTACCCTCTTCAACTAGTCGCTTAGCCCGCTCTAGGGCGATCTCGGCGACTCTAGTTTGATCTTCGGCTGGCTCGTCAAAGTTAGAAGCTGCACACTCCCCGACCATTGCCGACTTCTCAGTTACTTTTTCTAGGTGACGTCTGATATCCGTTACTTCTTCTGGGCGCTCACCAATTAGTACGGCCATTAGGTGGATCTCTGGGTAGTTTTTGGCTATACCAGTCATCATGTCTTTCATGATCGTGGTTTTACCGGCTTTTGGTGGTGCTACAACCATTCCTCGTTGTCCACGACCGATCGGTGCAACTAGGTCGATCACACGGTTAGAGAGAGGTTGTGCCCCCATTTCGAGTGTGATTTTTTGATTAGGATAGATCGGAGTCATGTTGTGGAACTTAACCCGCTTATTAAACTCAGCAGGAGATTTACCGTTTACCTTGGTCACTGTCACGAGTCCCCAGTATTTCTCATTTTCCTTAGGTTTCCGTGCGGTCCCCTCTACATAATCTCCAGGACGTAGTCCTATCCGTCTAACTACCATTGATGAGATATAGACGTCTCGCTCTGAAGGTGAAAAGTGTGGACGCAAAACACCGTGGCCGTCAGCCGAGTCATCAAGGAATCCGGCTACATTCTCAATTGGCTGGGTGTTGACTGGTGCCACATATGTACCCTGGTTACTCCTACCTGCAAACTGGGTGTTAACTGCTGGTCTCGGCATCATCGGGGGTCGCATCACGTAGGTGTTGGGGACAGGCGGTGCCATCTCGCGCTTTGCCACTTCGACTACTGCAGTCGGTGGGACTACTGGCTCTACTTTCTTTTCTTCAATTTTCTCTTCGATAGGTTTGAGGATATTTTCTTCGACCACTGGAGTTACTACTTTTTCAGCCTTATCGCTAGTCACTGTTGACTGATCATTAATCTCAACTTTAGCCACTTTCTTAACAGGCATACACTCTCCTTCTGAAATATTTATGTTGTTGAAAACATTTTGTCTAACTAAATACTGGGTACTTTGTTATTTGAAAAACTCGGTTTTCCTGGGAACAATTGATAGTATCGCAAAATTAGGTGATTTCGTCAACTACCCACTCTGCTTTGTATAACCTAATTGTCTTACATCATGCCATTTAGCAATCACTTTATGCATATTGTATGCACGTTTTAATATCCTGGCTGCATTGGGTGGATCTGTTCTACTAATCTCTGCAATAGTTGCTAGCTCTTGTTGTAGATCTCTAACTGCCTCTAATTGAACAAAACCAAATTCCACACTAGGAGTGAGTAGTTGTGGATCTGTGACATGAGTCTGGAGATAAAACATACTCTCGGTTAACTCGTCACCTATCTGGAAAAGGGTCTCGTTTTTTCCAGGAGTTTCAGCGTTCACTTCACGCTCAAGTTTAGCTTGCATTTGCAACTCTTCGATCCAGTTGTGCGCATATTCTGTATATGGGATATGCTCAGTTGCATCTTGATTCATCATCTGCTCTAACATTACTCGCACTGTCATACTTGCAACTCGCATTGTAGAGAGGGCATCACACTCTTTTGGATTTCCTGTCGCAAACTCATGTGCAATCTTTGCCAACTCCACCATGACCATCGCATCACCCAGTTTCTCTGATGCTCTGACTGATTCATGTTGTAATGCGATTATGGTTTCTCGTGCATCAGCTGGAGGTCTCACCCGTCGATTAGCCTCCCCAATAAGATGTAGATCGGCAGTTCGACAAGATTCATCAATAATTTTCATCTCTTCGTTATTCAGTTGAGGACTGGTTACTTGTTTTTCTTGGGAAAGTGCTAAATGAGGTAAGTATGGTTCAACATACTTTACTTGTTCGCCTACGAGATTAGTATATTCACTTCTCATTCGAGATAGACGAGCATTCAAATCAGCCGCCGAGTGATCCAAACTAACCTCAAATTTAGTGATCTCATTTTCAGAAGGTCTGTTAAATGTACCTCGCCTACCTTCAGCTTGGTTCTTTGCTATGGTTGTCAACCGACTAACTTTTGCATCATTGACGTCAAAAATTATATCCATTAAACCTAAATTAAGACTCTTATCTACTAATTGTGACATATACAAATTATATCCCAGCCATTTATGAATAACAATCAACTCTCCATAAGATCACTACCCCAGTTCGTCAACTATCAAATTTGCCACACTCAAAACCATAAGCTTCTTATTTCTAATTTCTAATTTAGAGTTTATAACCGTATCCGTTACCACCACCTCATCAATCTCACTCATCTCCAATTTTTCTTGCACCCCATCTAGATATAGGTGGTGCGTAGCAGCCACCGACACACTGACTGCTCCATGTTTCTTTAGATATTCCGCGGACTCCATCATGGTGCTACCTGTCACTATCATGTCATCTACTATTATCACTCGCTTACCACTCACATCACCCGTCATTCCAGACACTCTCACCTCACCAGTTGTGAGGTCTCGCCTTTTATCCATGTAGGCAATAGCTAGGCCTAGTTCTCTGGCAAAGTACGAGCTGGCTTTTACAGCTCCCTCATCTGGTGCTACCACCACATATTCTGTTTTATTCTCTCCAATTTTCTTCTCAAAATAATCTCTGAATAATGGTTTAGCCGACAATTCGACGACTGGGATATCAAAGAATCCAGTGATTGCCCTATTGTGCAAATCAAAGGTAATTAGTTTTTTGATTTTGGTGGTCTGTATTATCTGTGCTATCACTTTTGCGGACAGTGCTTCGCCTGGCAAAAAGACTTTATCTTGCTTGCTGTAACCGAGCCACGGTACAACGCCCACCAACTCACTATACCCAGCTCGCGTCAGTGCGTCGGCCAAGAGACAAAACTCAATAATCTGCTCATCTACCGGTTTAGAAAAAGATTGTAATATTGCCGCACCTCCACCCTGTCTGCCGGCTGGGAGGTCACCCTTCCCTACAATCACACGTTTCTCATCGTTAGCAAATTTTGAAATACCAACTTCACCAATACCAACCCCCATCTCCCCTATCTTCTTAACCAAATCCTGATTGCTGGATCCACCAAATAGCTGCATTAAGGTATTCTACCTCAGATATCCTATGCTGGTAAAAGTATATCTGGACCGACAACTTCAGATCCGTAAAACACAGTCTCCATGCCAGCAAGAAGTGCAAGCAACTCCTTTCTACCAGTAATAGCATGTTTCTTTGTGGTATCTATGTCCATTATTTTTTCGAACTCTAACAGCAATGACATGGCTGTGGCAGCATAACTTACTGGTAGAGGAATAAATGCATTCTCATTTTCCAAGAGAAGAGTCACCTTAGCCATTGGCCTTTCGATGTCTTGCAGACTCGCTTGTTCACTCGACCTGGCGACTGACATCTGAGCTCCATGGTGAGTTACATGTCTTTCAGCTAAAACACTATTACTAAAGAAAACATCCAAATCTCTCACAGTTGCGATAATAATTCTTTTCTTTTCGCTCATTAAAAAAGTAGTCTACCACAATTACCTTAAGTTATCGCTAAGGTTATGACAACAACACCATTACCCAACCACTGCTCGATCTCACATGCCCAATATTGGGGGATTATGAGCCCCCGCCTGCATCGATATGCGAAGCATTGCGGGCAGGTGCCCTACCTACCTGCAGGTGGGTCTCACACTAACAGAATGAAAGGGCTATGAGCCTGCCCTATCTCACATGCCCTTTCATTCTATCAGCGTCTCAAGTGATTATAGGTCGTGACCCTACCTGTAGTGTGTAGTATATGTACTTACACACAAAATGTAGCTTGACGACTATATAACCGAGTGTTAAAGTGCATGTAACGCTCACGCATCCTCAAAACGCGCGTGACGTCCTTGAATAAGAGCATTGCTACACGTGAACCCGGTATTAGGTGATTCAGCGGTAGGAATGCTCTTTTCGTATTTACTAGAGTAAACACTTAATTCAATTTTCAAACCTGCCTGCCGGCAGGCAGGGACCAACCAAGTTATTAGCTTGATCTAGCGGGTATTATCGCGCGTTTCTTGCCTGGAGTCAACCCATAATAAAAAACTACAAACAAATCCACACAACCCATAACATAATTAGATCTGGAAAAACAGTAACTTTCAGTAATGTGGATAACTATAGAATAAGATATTACTTTGTGTGGTTGGACGTGATTTGTGTCGTGTAAGTATGAATGGTCAAGATAAAGACGACAAAGCGAGTTGGAGCGATAGCGACATTCTACGAGCGACTTGTTTTTAACCTGACTTGAATTTCTCACAAACAAATCACTACAATCACACAAACAGGCTACAAATTTTTTACCAAATCTGCCACTTTTCGATAACTATTTTTCGAGTAAACCTGTGTATAACCCAGTTTTTTAGCTTCTTTCTCCCGCTTATCATACAAACTTACGCTCCGAATCTCCCCAAGCAGTCCAACTTCACCAATGGCACAACTATCTTTAGGCAAGCTTTTGCCGCTCGCTGAGCTCGCAACGGCAAGAACGACGGCTAGGTCGATTGCCGGCTCGCGAACGGTAAGTCCGCCAGTTACCTTAACGAACACATCTTTTGTACCAATCGAGAGCTTGGTGTATTTTTGCAAAACTCCGAGTAGTATTTGTACTCTCCTAACATCGACCCCTTGTGAGACTCTTCGTGGTACAGGTAGCTCAGAGTTAACTACTAGCGCCTGTACTTCTAACAGCACTGGCCGGGTTCCCTCCATCACTACTGCAATTGCACTACCCACACTTCCCTCTTCTCTCTCCGAGAGAAAGAGTTCAGACGGGTTAGTTACCTCCTCCATTCCACTCTCATTCATGCGGAAAACTCCAACCTCATCAGTTGCCCCAAATCGATTCTTTTGCGTCCGTAGCAGGCGTAGATCATAGTATCTATCCCCTGTTAGCTCCAGCACTGCGTCTACCATGTGCTCTAGCACCTTGGGCCCGGCCATCTCCCCATCCTTGGTTACATGACCAACCAATATCACTGGCACATTCCTGCTCTTTGCATACGCAATTATCCGCCCCGTACACTCTCTAATTTGCGAAACAGAACCCGCGAGACCCGGCAAATCTGATGTATATATAGTTTGAACAGAATCAATAATAAGTAATGATATATCTACTTTATTTATTGTGCTTATTATGACATCTACATCCATTTCAGCGAGCATTCGTAGGGACAAGCCACTGTGCTTGTCCACCACACCTCCACCCATCCGATTTACGCGTATTTTGACTTGTCCCGGTGACTCTTCGCCACAAACATACACTACGTTCGACATATTAAGTGAAAGTTGTGTAAGTAGCGTCGACTTGCCTATTCCCGGCTCACCGACTATTAGTACTACCTCGCCAGCCACTAGCCCACCTCCAAGCACCCTATCCAACTCGCCAATCCCAGTAGTGATGCGCTCACCTACTTTGCCCACTACTTCATCTAGCCTTAGAAGGGTTACTCCATTCTTTACACTTTTTACCTTTGACCTTTGACCTAACGAGTTAATTTGTTCGGTAAGAGTATTCCATTTTCCACACTCGCCGCACTGCCCTGCCCACTTGGGACTCTGCGCCCCACAACTACTACACTCATAAACCAAGCTTGATTTCATTCTTTCATTCTACCCTACTCTTTAATGTATCTAGAATAGCGCGAGCAATCTGGCGAATCTCATCTTCACTCTCCATACCCACTGATAGTCTCAAAAACATCTGCGCATACCCCGTCTTTCGAGCAGTGAGATAAATCCGAGAGTGCGGCATCCCAAAACTAGTTCCGGCAGCAAGTTGAACTCCTAGTTTTCTAGCCCTATTAACGATCTTTTTTGTTAATGCGAGGTAATATCCATATCCATGTCTACCAGGCACATCTAAAACAAGCTGTGCTCCACCAAAGCTATATGGAGTACTGGCTACCCTGGCTATTCCTCCCAGTAGGCTATGCATAAGTATTCGGTTACTCTCAATCTGGAGTAAATATAATCTCAGCATTCGCTTGTTTGGTTTTGGAAGCATAGTAACCGCAAAATCAGGCATTATAGTCCCTGCATGCATCCGAGCAGCAAATAGGGCTTGGCCTACCTTCCCCGTCCCCCACACTACTCCACCAGTCACGCGATCCATCCCAAATTGGTAATATTTATTTAGACTCTCCCAACCGATTATCTCTAGGTTACCTCTCAGTAACTTTACCATACTACTCCATGGATAGCCTGTTGCGAGCATTGAGTTATCTATTACTAAATAAGTTTTGCTCTTTGTTACTTTTTTTATGTATTCAGCGATTTGGTCAATCGGTGGTACACTCAGATTGGTCTCGTTGCAGAGACTATCTACAAAGATTGCTCTAGGGAATTGTTTATTAATCAGCTCCTGCCACTCAAGGTTGTTATTCTCATCAAACAATATAACCCTGGCAAAACTCCCCATAATCCGCTCAATATTCTGGTAATAACTGTGTTTCCCGACTAGCACCGTGATCTCACTCCCATACACTCGATGTAGGGCAAATATCGCAGTAGTTAACGCCGCCATACCCGAGCTAGTGATATAGGCAGCAGGCTTAACTATCCCTAAATGAGGTAGGTATTCTCTAGCAAATTTTGCTTCATATCGCTGTGATAAGTCATATTGATCTCGAGTGTAATCGTTGATATTTGCGACTATCCTCCCCTCTCGTCTGCCTGCTTCACTAAACAGACTATGTGCATAAGAGGGCGATTGCCAATCATTCTGTAGTAGTCGGGTTGCACGCTCCATGTATGCTTGTCTGATTGCTTGCCAAGTTGAGAGATCACTTCTTCCTAGATCTTTTTTTAGATAATTCATTATTTGTTGCATTAGATGATTATAATAGTCTTATGCGCTTTCCGCTTACCTACTTTCACCATGCTCCCGATTTTACTGTCTGGCAATCACATACTGGTATTCAATCTCGCGTTTTAATTACCGCTGGTATAGACGGCGACGAATACGATGGTATTAACGCAGCTCAATACTTTATAAAAAATTATGTGGGTGATGTGCCAATTACTATTATTCCCATCGTAAATCTCGCAGGTTATCACCAAAAAGTTAGCTATAACCCTCTAGACCACCGCTACCCAAAAAGCATCTATCCTGGCTCAATCTGGGGTAGTAGTAGTTCACGCCTTATGAATCTAGTCGCTAGCTATGCAAGGAATGTCGAGTTATGGCTCGATCTCCATGGGGGAGCATCTAACGAACATCTGAACCCATTTGTCTGGGCACAACAAACTAGGAATAAAATAGTCGACAACAGAACTACTAGATTATTATCCCTTCTAAATACAACCACACTCTACACCAACTCAGCTACCCTCCCCCCTGCGCTACCCCTTGCTAAGCACAGTACGAGCTACATCATGCTAGAGTCTGGCGAACTAGGTAGATCGACATCAGAAAATACTGTTCGTCATCTATCATGGGTAAATACTATTATCAAAAACCTAGATAAAACATCAAATATCTCATTTACCCCTACCTACCAGAATCTAAAATATCAAATGCGAACTAGTACTCTCCCAAATAAATATTTCTGGTACTCAGAGAACCTAGTAGTAAGTGGTTACTAGTGTTTGTCTCCACCTTGTCCAAATGACTTTCCTACCCAGTCCAAAAACTCCCAAGCCCCAAATCCACCTATTAACCATCCAAGAAACCATCCAAAATACGACCCACCTGTTTCATGGTGTCCGCTCATATCTATTCCTCAACTGCGGATAGTAGTCCCTTTAGCTGCTCTTCGACTGCTTTCCAGTCGCCATTAGCGCCTCGAATCTCTTCAAAGATCCACTGTAGGTCTACCAGGATTTGATCATCCTTGACTATCATTTTTGTTTTTGACATATAACTTCTCTCCTGTTTTATAACTAAGTACTAAGTACTTTCGTCTTATTTGTACCCGACTGGTACTTCGGTTAAGACAGGTCCGAGTGACATACGGCGATTAGCTGGATCTACGTTCTCAACTAGAACCTCGATCTCCTCACCCATCGTAAGTTCAGGGAAGCTTCCCATTCGTGATACGTGAATAAGTCCGTCTACACCTGGCTCAAAGTTAACAAAGGTGCCAAATGGCGCGCTGCGTGATACCTTACCCTTTACGGTTGTTCCAGCTGGGTACTTGTCGCCTGCTGCAGCCCAAGGATCATTCTTTAGTTGTTTGATCGAGAGATTAAGTTTACCGGTTCCCTCTTCAACTCCCATTACCTTAACTTGAGCACTATCTCCGACCTTAAGATACTTGTGGATATCATCCACTTTTTCCCAGGAAATCTCAGAGATATGGACTAATCCCTCGACTGTAACGCTACCAACATGGATTGCCACAAAAGCCCCAAAGTTAAGCACTCCAGTTACCTTACCCTCTAGAACGTCCCCTACTTTGACTGCTTTGAGAGCAGTCTCACGCTCTGCCATAACAGCTGCTTCTGATACATGTTTCTCAGAGAAGATGAGTCGATTCTTTTCGCGATCGACTTCGATTGGTTTAACTGCAATAGCTTTGCCAACGAGTCCCTGTAGGTTGCCCGCAAATACACTGCCAAACTGTGAGCTTGGGATAAATCCACGCAGTCCCTGCCATTTTACGATCATGCCACCGCGA
The DNA here is from genome assembly GCA_031972135.1 of Candidatus Woesebacteria bacterium. Taxonomy (GTDB): domain Bacteria; phylum Patescibacteriota; class Microgenomatia; order UBA1400; family UBA12108; genus GWF. The sequence continues at coordinate 474 of DALYFH010000030.1, read as the reverse complement.
TTTAGCTCGACAGATTTTACCTGGACTTCGGTCTCATTCTTTAGATAATCATCAAGCATGTCCCAGAGTTTGCCCATCATAGCTCTTCGTAGTGAGAGTAGGATCTGTCCCCTCTCATTCTCGTCAGATGCTACGTAAACGTCGATCTCGTCGCCAATTTTGATTGTCTCAATAAATTCTTTAGCAATTTCGTATTCTTTGTCTGCGACCACTCCCTCTGTCTTGGCTCCTACGTCAACTAATACCATCTTGCGGTTGACCATAGTGACTAACCCTGTCATGGTCTCACCTTTTTTTGGTACCGAGAGTGTATATCCTGCACTAGATAGGAGATCCTCCATGGTAATGGCAGATCCCTTTTTCTCTACTTTTTCTACTTTTGGAGCCTTCTTTTCGACTTCAGCTTTAACTTCTACCTTTTCCTTTTCTAGTACCTCGACTTTCTTAGTAGTTTTCTTAACTACTTTCTCCTCA
>DALYFH010000029.1:6003-11710 GCA_031972135.1 Candidatus Woesebacteria bacterium | reverse complement strand
CTGTCATATATTGCATTCAATACGCTAGCTAGACTCTCATCATATCTCCAAACTCGTGCATTTCTCGGCAACCTAGCTATACTTGGACTAGCGATCATGATAGTAAATATTACATTTAGCCCTAAGTTTTGACTCATACAATTAAAAAAGTTCCGTACTTTTTCACCTTTATATGCAAAATCTTCCAAAAAGTAAATCGAGGCTCCTACTACAGACCTCTGTAAGATTGATCCCGATACTTCATTGGCAAAATAGAGATCCCAAGCTGTGTCGTGATCCAATGGTCTGATCTTAGGTACGCGTATTTTATTTTTATCTGCAAAGCCTTTTACCACTTTTCCGAGCGCACTTGCTGAATCTCCTGCAGCCACATAACCAGCGCGCTCAGGCATTTCTTGCTGCGCCAGCCACTCGGTAAATTCTGGCACCAACCCATGTAGTTCCTCTATACCACTCATTTGAGCAATATATCAAACTATTTAATCTAGTCAACCTATTGCTACTATAGAAATCACCTGTAAGTGTACAGCCAATCACACATCCGCCACTTTGTGGTCTTCTCTCTATAACTTTAAAGCCATCCCTCATCTGCCAAACCAGTACCATCCTCTAGCTTGAAATTTTAACTATTTATCCTATAATCTCTAGAATGTCATTCAATCAACAGTATGAATCAATTCGACAAGGTCTCAGACCTGGGGAAACTCACGCCAGCTTCGCTTCACGAGCATCCAAAACTATCGTTTCTGCAGCCGCCACTGACTTATCGAGCTACTTTAATTATAATCCTGAAATTGGAACTCTTAATTCTTCTCTAGATGAATCAAGGCATCGCTATTTTTTGCCAATCGGCGCACACCTACAATTAGGCATGCTGACAAACGCGCTTAGCGATTCTGACCAATCTACAGTACTATGGAACCATATTTCTTCGGCTCCATCTAATTTGGCCAAATCTGAGTTGCCCAACTTGATAAAAGCATCACAAACTGTCACCAAAATGACTCATCAAGAAATTATCCAAAACGCACCGCTAAGTTGGCTAGTGCAGTTCACTCAGGACTCTCTAGGTATAAAACCGAACGTAGACCTATCCATAAAACCAGATTTAATCAAGAGTGTCGGACTAGAAAAAATGAAAGGGTACGGTCCGGAATATATAGAGAGCATGGTAGCTACGCTCGAGAGAGTAGATGCAAACAAAGGTAGGTGGACTGTAGACAGTGAGGGCGCTGACAGAGTGCTAAAAGCAGCTTTAGTCCTTCCAAACATGCTATGGCAACTGAGGCAGGTATTTAAATATCTAAAAGATACAATTAGCGAACCAACAGATAAGTCCAAACTACAAAATATTCAACTCGCTTCTTATCTAGATATGATAACTAACGTATTCGATTCAAAAAAATCAATAAACGCAGAGTATGCGCTAGCATGGACAATCTTTACCGTCATACAAGATTTGCACGAGAGCACAGATCTATCGGCTGTATAGATGACTAACACAAAATTTGAGGTCTCACCCACTTGCCCAAGAAAAAAAACATGCACCTGGGCAGGAGCGTGCTTTGATCAGCACTTACTTGATCACGAGCTAAATACCCGTATAACTCCAGTGCAAGGCTTTATTGTCCCTCCACAACACGAAGCCATCGAGTCACTGATGCGTGCGGCAGAGTGTACTGATCGTGGTTTTATTGTGACACTATGGCGGGCATTAAAATACTTAATCTTAATCCCAAGACCCGAAAAATAGGTTTGTTTTGACTTCGCCTCTCATTCGGGTATAGCATGTAGCTATGGACTACTGGTGCTACGCCCTCATCAACAATCGTCTAGGTGAGATCTACTTCACTCGTAACAAAAATGGGGAAATTCATATAGATAGTCATTCATATCTTTACCCTCACGAACGCTGGACAATTAGAGACATCAAAGAAATGCAGTACGACATCCCCAACCACCAATTCACCTACTATCGTCATCACTATCACCATTTAAGGTAAAATATAAAGATGATACAAAATGATGCAAGAAGGAAGATCCAAGAGTTAGTCACAAAATACGAGCAAGTTAAAACATCAGGCAAACTTAATAAGTACTCCGAACAAGATACAAAAGATAGTTTTATTCGTCCCATGTTTGAGGCTTTGGGGTGGGATTTTGATAATCGAGATGAGGTTTCAAAAGAAGAGTTTGTTAACTCTGCGGGTCGCGTTGATTATGGCATTTATTTGAATAACCAACCAAAACTATTTGTTGAAGCGAAAAAACTAGGTGCAGATATTCATAAACCAGAGTTTGCAGAACAAGCAATTAGATATTGTTTTAATCGAGTAGTCACTTGGGCAGTTTTAACCGACTTTGAAACCCTCAAGGTATTTAATGCGCAAAATGTTTCTGAAAACTTGAGTAACAAACTCTACTTCGAGATCCCATGTAGTCAGTATACTGAGCGATTCGACCAGGTATGGCAACTATCCAAAGAGTCATTTGAAATTGGCTTAATTGACAAAGAAGCCATGAAAGTCGGCAAATTACAGCAAAAAATCACCGTTACCGAACAACTAGCCAAAGACTTAAACGAAATCAGGGACTTATTAACACATAGTCTTCATTCTTGGAATCCTGGAGTCTCACCTACTGATCTAGATGAAGGAGTACAAAAACTTCTTGATCGTCTAATATTCTTACGTGTCGCAGAAGACAGAGGAATAGAAGAACCAATCCTCAAACAACTTATCAGAGATTATAAAAATAGTGCCTCAAGCAAGCAGCATTTGTACGAATCAATGATCGCCAAGTTTAGAGAATTAGACGATCTTTACAACTCTGGGTTATTTAGTGAGCACCCATTTGAGAAATGGGAGGAGTATAGTGGGGCAACAGAAAAAGCCATTGATATTCTCTATGGGAAAAGCGGATATTACGAATATGATTTTAAGTTAATTCCTTCAGACGTTTTAGGTCAGGTATACGAAAATTATCTCGGACACTTGCTGAGTAAGTCACGCAAGGGTTTGACATTAGATGTATCGGCTAAAAAACGCAAAGAGCAAGGGATTTACTACACTCCAAGTTACATCGAGGACTATATAGTTGAACATGCTCTTAAACCTATACTTGATAACTGCCACAGTGTGTTAGAACTCAAATCAATTAAAGTTCTTGATCCTGCATGTGGATCAGGCTCGTTCCTAATTAAAGCAATGGAAATGATAGAGAAGAAGTATATCGAATTTGGTGCTCGAAAAGGAGAGGGAATTAGACTTCAAATATTACTAGATAATATCTACGGCGTTGATCTCGACGAGAAAGCAGTTGAAATAGCTAGACTGAATCTGGTTATAAACTCACTAGAAACTAGGATGAAGTTGCCAGGACTAGAGCAACATATCAAAAACGGTAATTCATTAATATCTGGTACTGATGAAGAACTCAAAAAGTATTTTGGCAAAAACTATCGAGAAAAAAAACCATTCAATTGGGAGGAAGAATTCCCCGAAGTATTTAATCGCCCAAATCCAGGATTTGATGTCATAATCAGTAACCCACCATATATAGGAGTAAAAGAACAAGAAAGCGACTTTAGAGACTATATAAAATCTGAGTACAAAACATCGGGTGGTGCAGATATTTATGTTGCGTTCATTGAAAAATCGATGAAAATGATTCGTCCCAGTGGTACTCTAGGTATTATTTGTCCTAACAAGTTTTTCGGAGCTGATTATGGAAAAAAATTAAGAATCTTAATAAAAGACAAGTACTATATACGTAGAATATGGGATCTAAAGGATGAAAAGGTTTTTTCCGAAGCTCTAATATCAACAATTGTTTTGATAATACATAAGGTACAATCCTCAAAAGTAACCACAATTAAAATTGGTAACATTGAGTTACAACAAAACATATTTGATAACAACGGAAAAATTCAAATAGAATCAGATGATAAAGCTAAAATTATAATCGAGAAGATTAACAGATCTAATATATTCCTAAAAGACATGGGTCAAGTCCGTACTGGGATAATGGGATTTGAATATTGGAAGATGAAGGAAATAATTAATTCTAACTCCTCAGCTGATAGTACTAGGCTATACACTAATGGAAATTTTAGAAGATATACAGATCTATGGGACACGCAGGAGATTAGTTTATTTAAAGACAAATACCAAAAACCGACAATATCATTAAATCCTAACTATTTAAATAAGAACACAATTGGGCTCTTTACCACGAAACCCAAATTAATTCTAAGAGGTGTATCTAAAGAAGTCTCTGCAATACTCGACGATGTAGGTAGTGGAATGCTAGTTGCAGTTCACGCCTTTGTTCCAGAAATAAATAGCGACGCATGGTATCTTATGGCGATAATAAACTCGAAGCTAATTAATTGGCTCCACTTAAAAACTTATTACTCAGTCAGAATACCACAAGGCTCACTTAAGTATCCGATTTCATTTTACTCGAACATACCTATACCAATATCATCAACTGAACAAAAGAGAGAATTAGGTAATTTATCTAAAACTATGTTTAAATTCAGCAAAATGCTTGAGGGAATAGAAGAAGGATCAAATAGATGGATTGAAGTGAGCAATCAGATCGACAAAGTTAACACCCAAATAGATTATTTTGTGTATAAGCTATACGGTTTAACTAATGAAGAAATTGAGATATTAGCTAATGGGAAAAACTAATATAGATGACGATATCATTAGAGTCCTAGGTCCAATAGATCTCGGTCCCGACATCAATGGACGCATTTCATATATAAAGGAAAAATACCAAAATTACTTTTCCGGTATTAACGTTGATCCATATATCGCAATCACTGGTGCTTTTTATGCACTGAGAATTGAATGTAGTACAAACCCAGAATGGAAAAGTCAGGCAGGTCACTCTATCAGGGAGATTATGTATCCATTAGTTAGTAAAGAAGCCGCCACAATATTGACCGTATTTAATGATTTACTTAAACATAATCAAGATGTTGCTATAGACTATGCAAAGCTAAGCAATTATTATCAGTGGTTTACAGATTTGGCTCACCATTGCGTTCAAGCAAAGATTGTAAATTCAGACGAATATAACACTCTCAAAAGGGAGAACGTTGAGGCAAAAATTCGTGACTTTCTATATGTATTTGAAACCGTATTAAACTACCAACAAATATACATCCACAAATGTATTGATTTAGTAACAGCTAAAAACATTCCAGAGTTAAAAAACGATGAACTAGGCAAAACAAAAAGGCACATCTCTACATTTGTAAATTATAACCAAGATAGTCGATCTTACTTCTTTAACAAAGTAAACAGTAAGCACATCGATTGGCTATCCCACGAAGAGTACTTTAAATGTCTTAATCCGCATAGCAATGTTGTTGACATATCGGCAGAATTGCAGTATCTTGATCGAGCTTCTAAGGATCAGCCAGACAGCGTGGTTTCGGTCATTCTCAATACCAAGATTAGCAAAAGTAATTTTAATCCTGATGTAGTATCTAGATTCGTCAGGATTATGAGTAGTCTTCCTGCCGATCAACTAGTCAGTCTAATTGCCAAATTAAAGAGGGAGAGCTGGGTTAAGCTCCTCAATCGCTTTAATCACTGGGGATTTGAGTACGAGGATATGTTCAAGACTCTCTTGCAAGCTCAAAATTATCAAGCCATTCTCGATCTAGTTAGAGTGGTCCTTAGTGTAAAAG
>DALYFH010000029.1:0-5993 GCA_031972135.1 Candidatus Woesebacteria bacterium | reverse complement strand
ATCTACAACGACACCTTCTACTTTGACAATCTTGGCGAAACTGGCGTCTTCACTGCTCTCCATTGCCTGCCTATCAAACATCAAGAGTCCGCGCTTTATCTCATCTCCACCACTCTGTGTTCTGTTGTAGATCTCTGGGACAATCAAAGCGAAAAAAATGACAAACCCGACAATCCATTTGAGAAAAATGATCACTTTATGCTTGCTAGCTATATTCCTAGTGACATCAAACCTGGTGAGCAAGGAGGTGGACGTCGAGATGACAACTTGTATGACCTTACAGCGAGTCTCCTGCACCTATTTGATTCGCTTGTTGCAAACAACCCAGACCTGACAATATCAGAGATCTCTACGACAAATACTTTGCTCCACTCCCAAATAGCCAGGCTATGTGGCGACTCAAGCTTTACATCATTAAGCAGCGATACCCCAAGCTATTTACAGAAGAATATAAACAAGCCAAAGCAAATGGCTATACCAAAATTGAAAGTACACTCGAAGAACCATTAGTTGGGCCTATTATGAGTGGTGATGTGATTCATCGCTCACCTATGACTCAAGCAGAGTTTAACAAGCTCGGTATCACGACCATTATCTCCAACCTCAAGACTACCTGGCCTCCTGTTGTACTCGCCGAGAATAACAAGGGAGGCGATCCTTTTAACCCTCTAGCACCAGACGCAATAGGTGACTTAATACAGAATGACTTCCCTAATCGTCCACAAGCCTACCTTGATCTAGCTAGCTCATTCTTTGACCATAGCATTCACCTCCACTATACCCATCGATATCTATCTGCAATCAGAGAATACGTCAAAAATAATCGAGCCAAGGCTAGCCAGTTGGCATGGGGTCAGCCGATCTTACTCATATCTACAATCCTCGCATCAAAGAGGATAGATCCACGCAAAGAGAGAGGGTCCTGGCTAGCAAACTGGGACTGGGTCTTTTCATCTATTTGTGAACTACTCACAGAACTCCTGGCGGTAGAGGGAGATACTAAGCCAATTGATTTTGACACTTATCGGAGCGACATACTCTCTCAACTCGATATTCTATTCGCGTATCAAGATCCTACTCCAGCAGACGAAAACATAAAGACGGCTACCTCAATAACGTCTAGTTACGGTGATAAAGAGAAGGAAATCACCGATCCCTATGCTATGGCAATCAACTCTGTCAGAGGCAAGGCTCACAGAGCATTGCTTGGTTTTGTCTATCGTGATGGCAAAGAACTTAGGAACGATGTTAAAGATCTCTACGAAAAAATTATCGAAAGTGAAGATACTCGGGCTATCTACTTTTTATTCGGGCATCAACTACCGCCATTTTATTACAGGGATAAAGTCTGGACTCAAAAAATCATTCAAACGATCTTTCGCCAACCAAAGAACAAGTCACTCTCCTTAGCAGCATGGGAAGGATATCTCTCTAACAATTTGTATCACGAAATCTTTAACGAACCAGATATTCAAATGATGTATTCCGAGGCTATCGGCAAGAGTCGAGCATATCCCAGCCAAAAGTTCTTCCTTGACCCACAGAAGGGCTTGGCAGGTCACTTAGCATTAGCCTTTATGTACTACCCAGAGTTTAACTCGGAACACACCTTACTTAAAAAGTTTTGGGAAAATGGCACTTCTACAGAACAATCTGAGTTTATTACTTTGATAGGTCGCAATCTAACCAGCAATCAAGATAAAAGATATCTAACCAACCTAAAAGAAAATCAAAACCAGGTAGACAATCTTAAAAAGCTATGGTCATACCTATTAAGCAATAAGTACGACTCCGTTCACAAATCAGAGGTATTAAAGTCATTTGGCTACTGGGTCGGACCCGAAAATGACGTCTTAGAGCCTAACTGGCTAGCACCACAAATCAAGGAAACAATTGGTTTAACCAAGGGAAGATTTAATTGGGACTACGGACTTACACAGATGGTGGTAAAGCTAGCTCAAGTATCTCCTAAAGAAGTAGTAGATATCGCTCGCTTATTCTTTGAGAACTTAATCAATGACTCCTCGCGACATCCTACCGAGCGATATGTCGAGAAAGAGTGGAAACAAGCGCTAGAGATAGCATACAAGGAAGGGCAACAAGAGCGAGTAAAACTTCTCATCGACCAATTAATAACAAAGGGTGGAAGATCTTTCTGGACGCTAAAAGATATTCTCTGTGAAGACATAAAATAAAAGACAACTTAACTAGAGTAATGCCATCAAGCAGTATTGTTTTAGGAAATCGTGACTGATTTTCAAATCACTAAGAGATCACAATTAGTAGTAATCCACAGAATGTAAGCTTACACAAAAGTACAAGGTGAGATAATGTACACATGCAGTTTAACTGGGATGCTCCAATGAGCTCGGAGTCGATACTAATCATCATTACTTATTTTGCTATCATTTTTTTGGAAATCTTACTGTACCAATGGCATAGATATAGTATGCTCAAACGGATATTTGTCGTACTCTCCGAACTCGCGCTCTATACAGTCTTTGCCTTTTGGTACGCATCCACATATCCAGAGCTCATAGAGATCAACGAGGAACAGGTCATGTTAATAGCGGGTTATTACTTAATAGTCCTAATCCCTGCAATCACCATCTTTTGGGAATCAGCTAGCTACGCTCTCCAGGTTGCCTATAAGCGTTTCTGGCAGGACATTTATGACAAGAATATTCGGCCTGGCCGCAGTCTCCCAATGGAACAATTTCGCCCGCTCTACCTCTATCATCTCAAGATTAAATACATTAATCGCTACTACTCCTATCGAGGGGAGGTATATCGATCTATCTTCCGCGTCCTGGGTTTGCTCGTCGACATCTTACAGCTAGAAGTTCTCGACGATATGCGGATCAGGTTTGGTCGCTGGATGAATCTACAGACTGTCTCGCGCTACCTAAACGTGAGCTTTCGTAAAAAGGCCAAGCAGATTAGCCTTAAACTAGTGGGTATTGATATAGTGGGTTCGATCGCAACTGCCGAGGTCTACCACATAGGTCTCAATAAAAAAGAGGTAGCATTCCTGGTGAAGCAATCCTTAAATATATACGAGGAGGGTCTTGGTGACAAAGCCCACATCAAACCACTCCGGCGTAACTACAGTACTATTATTTTTCCAGTCTAAAAAAATTATTCTTTTGGTTTATTCTTACGCGCCTCTATCTTTTCGAGTGTTCGCCTTACATAGTCATCGAGATTAATATCTTTAATTCTCGCAAATCTAAGGATCGTAACTACGAGGTCACCTAGCTCCTGCTCATAATTCTCGTCTCTCTGTGCTGCGAGGTTGCGTGGTTTGCGACCATGCTCGGCTAGGTAGGCGCGAGCGATCTCTCCCACTTCTTCAACTAGTGAGAGGATTAGGATCGACCCATACTCTTCTGAGTATCTGCGTCCCTTATCTATCCTCGATAGCGCGTTAAAGTAATCTGCAAAAGGTGATTTGTGGTGAACTCTTTTCTTAGCCATATGCTCATTATACTCGACTTGCGATACAATATGTTTGTGTCAATCACCAACCTACTCAACGAGCTAAAAGATCTCCGCAATCCAGACAAGGCAAAGGTTTTTGCCCACTTTTTTAAATCAGGTCCTGGTCAGTATGGCGAGGGTGATCAATTCCTGGGGATTATGGTCCCTACAATACGTAAGTTAGTTACCAAATATTACTATCAACTAGAGATAGATGACGTCTCCCAACTTCTAGTTAGCAAGTATCACGAAACACGCTTGCTCGCTCTCTTAGTGCTCGTCAAAAAATATGAGAAGACAAAATTAGATACAGAAAAAAAGAAGCTCTACGACTTCTACCTAGATCATCGCCAGTTTATCAACAACTGGGATCTAGTAGATTTAAGTACCCCGCGGCTCATGGGTGACTACCTACTGACGCATCCTAGGGACATCCTATATCAGCTAGCTAGTTCAGGCAACCTATGGGAGCGTCGGATCAGTATCATGGCAACCTTTGCTTTTATTAGAGCAGGGGAATATGCAGATACTCTAAGGCTAAGTAAGATTTTGCTAAATGATCCGCATGATCTAATACACAAAGCTGTCGGATGGATGCTTCGCGAAATGGGTAAAAAAGATAAAGCAGTATTGATTAGCTATCTAGACGACTACGCAACCCTTATGCCCCGGACGATGCTGCGCTATGCTATAGAAAAGCTGCCAGAGACAGAGAGACAATACTATTTAAAAAAGGAGTCATAGACTATGTCTAGCAATCCAGCCACGATTACATACATCGTTGATCAGCTAGCTAGTCTCTCTCCTCACATTAGGTCACGCAAAATGTTTGGCGAGTACGCTCTCTACTACCTAGATCGTGTAGTAGCTCTCGTCTGTGATGACACTCTCTTTGTCAAAATAACTACCCAAGGTAAGTCCTTACTAGATACTGATTATGTAGAGGGGATCCCATATCCAGGCGCCAAGCCGCACATCAAAGTAGTAGAAGAAATCATTAATGATAGAGATAAGCTCTGCAACCTCATCACAACGACTTACGATAATCTACCAATCAAAAAATGAAATATATAACTAGTACTATAGTGAGTCTCGTAGCGACAGGAGTCGCTTATATACTATTTCATACCAACGACGCCCTGCAGTATGTGGCTCGCTTATTACGCTCGCGCACTCTATTAAATCTAGCCGACGCTTATGCTACCTGGTACAACAACTACCTCCTCACCAACATATTGTGTGAGGGCGGGATAGTGGGCGAGATTATAGACCAGGAGCTCAGAGGCACAGTGATGATCGCGACCTTCCGTAGTCGTGGTCACTTTGCACCTAGTCGTATGAGGCAGGTCCTAGCTGAATATCTAGGTGTTCAGGACATACAGATCCAGATTAACAAAAAGGGGAGCAGTCTCTATTCTGTCGTCTTTCCCATTAGATAAATGATAGAATCACTACGATTATGGAAATCAAAGTTAAGCGCATAGATTCGACAGTGCCTCTACCACGGTATGAGAAAGATGCAGCAGGGTTTGATTTTTACTGCGGCATTGGTATGACAATCCTACCAAAACAGATCGTTGCAATACCATCAAACACCGCCATGAAGATACCGAAAGGGTACATGTTACTAGTGGTACCTAGGAGTAGTACTCCAAAAAGAAAAGGTTTGACAATGCCGAATTCAGTAGGGGTTGTTGACCCATATTTCTGCGGTGACACTGACGAAATCCAGTTAATTTTTCAAAACGTTACCGATAAGCCAGTAAGAGTAAAAAAAGGAGAAAAAATTGCACAAGGAATCATTATTAAGTACATTTCAGCAAAATTTGTTGAGGTAGACAATCTAGGAAGATCGTCTAGAAAAAAGTATGATTATTCTACTGATATCTCTTAAATCGATTAGTTAAGTAATATGAGCAAACCAAACATAGTAATTATCCCTGGTAATGGTGGTAGCCATGTAGAAACTGACAACTGGTATCCGTGGCTCAGGGATGAGCTAGTCAAGATGGGTTATTCTGTCACCATGACTGATATGCCAGACCCCGTCGCAGCACACATGAATATTTGGCTGCCATTTATAGAGCAAGAATTAGTTAAAGATGAAAACACCGCAATAATCGGACATAGTAGTGGGGCAGTTGCCACGCTCCGGTATCTCGAAACTCACAAACTAGCTGGTGCCATTCTAATAGGCTGTAACTATACGGATCTAGGCTTTGAAGATGAAAAAGAAGCTGGGTGGTACGATGCCCCTTGGCAGTGGGAAAAAATCAAAGCTAATGTTGGTTGGGTAGTACAGATCCATGGTGAGGATGACCCATACTTTGATACTACTGAGCCTAAGTTTATTCAATCAAAAATAGGTAGTGAGCTCTTGGTCCTCCCTAATCGTGGTCACTTTATGATTGAACAAAATCCAGTCAACAATCATTTTCCTGAGGTTATTGAGATTATTAAATCTCATTAGATAATTTGTCATGAAGATAAATATCCAAAACAATCCCGATCAC
>DALYFH010000028.1:8997-12205 GCA_031972135.1 Candidatus Woesebacteria bacterium | reverse complement strand
CTAAACACATCTCCATCCTTTGGCGAATCTAACGTTACAGTTGGCTTTTCGTTATCTAGTGTGATCGTATACTCTTTTGATTTTTCGCTCATCATGCCTTGAGCAGTCGAAGTATAGGCATAGACCGAGTTATCACCACTTTCGATTGGTACGTTCTGAAAAGTAAAAGTACCAGACTCAGATGTCAGCTTGCGGCCTATCTCTGCCCCGTTTAGATACATCACAACATCAATCCCTGGTTGCGCATATCCATTTATGGCGACAGTTGCGCTATGAGTAGCCTCGGGGATATCAGAGATGATCGGAGGAGTCGGCTTTAGCTCGTACTTTTGACTAGGGGTATTATCGGTCGAGATCGTATTCCCGGCGAGTCTCGCTAGGGCTGGTAGACCCCAAAAGATAGTAACAACTACTAATAAAAGCGCAATGACGAGTAGCCAGACTCCTTGCTTGCCTGCACGCTTACTTCTAATTCTTTCTAGTCTTGAGCTCATATTAAGTCGAGTATAGCACTAAGGTAGCTAATGCACTAAACAGATAGATCAATAGTATCCATTAAGACACTTTCTGATATGTCCCATAGTGCTATTGACAAAACTCCATGTGTCGTGTTATAGTCCCTCACGCTAAGTAGTAAAGGCCAAAAAAAGGCCTTTTTTTGTACCCCCAGGTACAGAATAAGTACAAAAACAAATGTACTACTTAGAACCACTAGCCCAATCAACCACCACCCTCTCACCCAAGATCCATGGTATACAGCAGCTCTTAGGCCTAGAAATTCCCACGATCAAGCTGCCCTTTATAACCACCAAAGAGTTCTTTCAAGAATATTTCAATAATCGTAAAATCAGTGACAAAGCCTGGTCTGAGTTTGGACATGTCTTTGCTACAATCGCGACTAACAGTTCGGTAACACTTCGACACAACGCATATGAATCTAGTAACCTAGAATTAACATTTGTTGCACCAAACTCACTCAATATAAGTTCATTTGATAGTTTTAGACGGATCATAGAGACTAACTGCAAGCTACTCGCATCAAAAGTAATAAATCCAAACAAAGCAGATGTACGCTTTATTCTTCAGTCTTACTACAAATCCATTAAATGTGGATCACTTAACCACGACGGTAACAATATTGAGATAAACACAATACTGGGTGAACATACTCGAGCACTGCAAGTCGAAGGTATCGCTCCAGACATTTATCGAGCACCAGCCAGTACGTCGTCGTTCAAATTAACTCAACTTGGTGAACATTCTCGAATTATTAAAGTAACACGACATGGACTCAAAACCATAGAGAACAGACTATATCCCTATAGCACTCCAATTTTAAACGCACTTCAGCTAAAGAACCTAGCTAATTGGAGTCGGCTCATCTTTAAGAAATATGGCGCTCACTCGCTATATTTTGCAGAACTAACCAATGGAGATCTAATTATTCAAAATTTATTAACAAAAAAGGAGGTGATATGAGAGAAAATATAGAACAAAAGCTGATTGAAAGAGCTCAGTGGAGGAACAAAGCAAAAGCCAAACTCACTGCATTAGGTTTACAGCGTGAAGACTCTCAGGTATTAGACGGAGAAATACCTCTAGTAAACCAAAAAGCGTTTGCATACTTTATAGTCGACTCTAAAGCATTTTCAAAAATAGATAACTCCTTATTAAAACCTAGAGACTTTGAGAATCTGGAGCATCTACCAATGCTAACCATTGCATGGATATTGGCGATGGAGGATGAAGGAGCTGACATTACTATTGATCCTAGAAAACAAGGACGCTTATCCAAACAGGACTACCCATTTCTACATTCTATTTATCTCACGATCAAGTTGTCTGATGGCCAACACTTAAGCGTGTCTCCAATATATCCATGGAACGAGAGGCTTGCGAACTTAGGAGACGTAATCTCAAAAAAGGAGGCAGTATGACGTTAGTCAGAGAACAATTAATTAAGCATATAGGCATTGATCGCAGTAACTATGATGACTTGAGTTTTTGGGAGAATTTTTTACATCCATCTCTGAGGGAACTAGTCGAAGAGAATTCCGCCACTATCATATATTCACACACTCAAATTAGCACTTCAGCATCATGCAAATGGCCTGCAGATGGCACTATGAAATATGTTATTAGTGTAGTTGATAAAGAAGGTCATCCATATTGTCTAGAATGTGGTCAACGTGACGATAGTACTTACAGCCCTACTCAATTAATCGAAATGTTTCCAGAACAAGCTCATTTTCTTACATCATTTTTTCATGATCACAGCGGAATAGTAGATTTGCGTCAATTATTAGACGACTAGTATATGACAATTATTAACGAACAATTGAATTTAGTAGGAATACAATTATCCAAAGGCAAATTGGATTTAATACAACGTCAACTTAGCGGATTAACTCGCTCACCCAATTTAGTTCCTCAGCCGGGCCAGACGCACGAAAATGTCTGGAAACATACGCTCAGCATGCTCCAAGAGAATGATAGATTCTATAAGACATATCCATCCGTTACCGGAGAGATCGATTATCTAGAATCTACAGCAGGCATACTTATTCATGACATCCCTGAAGGGTTTACTCCACATGGTGACTTAAATTATGCCTACTCTGGTCATAACTCGGAGGATATCCGTAGAGCCAAAGAACTAGCAGAATATGAAGCTGCCCATCACTTTGTAGATCATAACATTCTCGGGAAAGTGAGCCAGAAGAAATTCCATGGCTTTATAGATGAGTGGGTAGTTTTAAGCTCACCTCTAGCACTATACGTCAGACTCCACGACATGGTAGATGGAAATAAGTCTGTCATACAAAAAGCAATGGATCTACGCAGGGGGATAATCCAAAAAATTGATGAAAAAGGAAAGATTATAGAATGGTCATTTTCTGAGGCAGGTGCACATATTTCAAAGATCGCAGCAACAAAAACGTTTCCTATAGTCGACGAGCTAATTCATCAAATTGAACGTAAAGAAGCTAGTCTAGCCATTTTGAATTGGTTCGACAAAGGCATGATGAAATCATATACCGACGCAGGATGGGGATTTTTGCCAGTCATCGATGAAATGAAAGAATTTCTAGATAAAGAACTAAAAGGATTCGAGTTATGACAAAAACCATAACAATTATTGGGAATGTGGGATCAGGAAAAACAACTCTTGCTCGAAGTTTAGCGTGTCATTGGTTTAATGTTGGCA
>DALYFH010000028.1:6579-8987 GCA_031972135.1 Candidatus Woesebacteria bacterium | reverse complement strand
AACTCTTGCCAAGATACTATCAAAAAAAATTTCAGCAATATTTATAGACGCAGAGATGTATACATCGAACCCATTCCTTCCACTATATGTTAAAGATCATGCCCGTTGGGCGCTCGCAACTGAACTGTTTTATACCTCAGAAAGAGCGAAATATTTAACTAAAGAATTAAGTAAAAATATATCTAAAACAAAAATAATCGATTCAGGATTACTGATGGGAATCGAAGTATATGCCAAACATCACCTTAAAGCTGGCACTATGACAATAGGTGAATGGTCTCTATTCAAGAAACTAACAAAAGAGTCGATTAATTCAAAAATAATATATCCAGATTTAGTTATTTACTGTCGGTGTGATATTCCTACTTGTTTAGAACGGATCAAAAATAGAGGTCGCGAATTTGAGAACTACCACAGCTACAAATATCTCAAAGATCTAGAAAATAATCTATCTGAGCTTGTGAAGAAACTTAAGAGAGAAGAGGTGAGAGCAATAGTGCTAGACATGAAAACTTTTGATCCACGTATCGATGCTCACATTAAATATTTAATTAAGGAGGTATCTCAGTATGATTCATGAAAAAGAGCTTAGCAAAAAAAAGAGGCAAGTAATATTTGAGCCAGGACAGGGGATCGAACCCTGGACCTGCGGTTTACGATACCGCTGCTCTACCAACTGAGCTATCCTGGCTATAGAAGCTATTATCCTATTAACTACTCAATTTGGCTACGATCGCACGGACTTCAGCAGTATCTTTGGCATAATAGTCCGCATTCTCTGGTAGTGGTTGCCAGTCATATCCATGATGAAATTCTGTAAAGCAGATAACCTTTGCACCACTAGCTTTTGCTGCGGTGACACCAGTCAAAGAATCTTCGAGAATAATTGTATCCTCAGGCTTCACTCCTAGCTGCTCCATCGCGTGAAGGTATGGGTCTGGCGCTGGTTTAGCTCTTAGTGTCGGATGGTTGTTAACAGACAGGATTAACGAGATACGCTCTTTCTCTTTGATCCGACCAACCAGTGTATTTACCCATAGTAGTAGCGAACTAGAGACTACGCCGATTTTAAAGCCCTCATCTGCTAGGTACTGTATTAGCTCATTTATACCTTTAGTTAGGGGGATGGTGCCGTAGATCCGCTCGCCCATCTCTATACACTTTTTCTCAAATGGCTCATATTCACCACTCCACCCTGCAGCTACATATAGATCAAAAATCCCCTTTATGGACACACCACCTCTTATTTCGACTTTTGCAAACAGTTCATCTCCAAAATGCTCTTTGAGAAGCTTGTCATAACCTTGGCGGTCCCACTCAGTCTCTGAGTCAGCGAGCACACCGTCCATGTCAAAAAGAAATGCTTTAGCTTTTACCATATGGTCTGTATCTTAGCACAAGGTATAATGCCAGCATGTTTACTCCCGAGACCTACGAAAAGAAATTTGGCATAAATTTTAGTACGCTTACTCAGACTAATCCTTATGAGCAAAAAAGTGCAGAAGCTCTAGGATGTCCGTTCTTGTACGAAGCTAGCACTTCTCGTCTAGTGCTTACATCATTGCCTGATCCGAGTCTAGAAGGCGATCCTAGGTATAAAATGGGTGCAGAAATGGATAAAGACGGGACACTAACTCCCATATTGATTACCAAGGACAATCATCATAGGCCATACCCAATATTTTACGCAAAAGGTTTTATTGATATAGCTTTAAACTACTTTAGTGGCAATATCCGTATGGTTAAACTCGATTATATTAACTCTCGATACATTCATGCTATGTATGACCAGTTTTTTGCGTTCCTCGGAATAAACAACCACGATCCTGAATCGGCTCTTAGACAGACTACAATAGCCAAAAGAATCATTGAAAATGGTTATACCAATGTATCAGCAGCAGCAAACAACGACTATCACAGTCCACTAGATGGCGACAAGTTAACTTTTTGGTTATCAAAGTAGATCTACTTAGCCACCACCACTAAGTTTGCTCCACTTTGTATATCTGCTCTCTTGCCTGCTCGATCTGCGTAAAAGATTTCTTCCACTTTTAGTCCTGCATCAGAACAGAGTGACATCATCTCAGGTAGCTCGTATGCCACACAGTATCTCTTCCAGGTCTTGTTATATGGTACTTCTACATGAGTCTCGAGATGATACTGTAGGAACCGCTCCTGCCACAAATTCCAGACTGTCAAAAACATAAAGCCACCAGGATTTAGATGCTTCTTAATCTCTTTGAGAACATACAATTGGTTATCACGCGTTGGGATATGGTGTAGCACTGCCACACAAAATATGGCATCGTACTGGCCGAGTTTTATCCAATCATTGGGATCTAATACGTCGCCATAACTAAATTCGTATTTTGGATGTAGGGCACGAGCCTCATCTAGTAGCGTTTCCG
>DALYFH010000028.1:0-6569 GCA_031972135.1 Candidatus Woesebacteria bacterium | reverse complement strand
CCGATATAGGAGACGTTCTCAGGTAGTCCAGTTACCAGTTTGCCATTACCGCACCCTAGGTCTAGTACAGATTGATTGGGCATAAGTTTCGCTAGATACTCATCAGTCACTACCCAGTTAGAGCTCCCGCTCCCATACTTTTTCTGCCTGGTTCTGCTAAAATGTACCCCTGCCTGGTTATAAAAATCCTGCACCCCTTTTATGATGTCATTATCCAAGCTCATATACGCTAATCTTACACTCCTGGAGCCCAACTCACTACAGGCTCTTAAGCGTGTACTAGGCAAAGCTCTAGGCAAGACTCCTCGTGATTCAGATATCCGTGCAGTTTACTTAGATCTAATAAAAACCAACAAGGTTGAAAAAAATCCAGAACTCCTTAGACTCCTAACCACTCGTGAGGTTCGCACGCTCTCTGGGGTTACCCCATTTGCAGTCATGATGAAAGCTTATACCTGTCCAGGTCTTTGTACCTTTTGTCCACTAGAGCTAGGTATGCCTAAGAGTTATCTCAGCGACGAGCCAGCCGCCGCGCGCGCCAAAATGATGAATTTTGATCCCAAAAAACAAATCGAATCTAGGTTGACCCAGCTCGAAGAAACAGGTCACGTCACCGACAAGATTGAGCTGATCGTCATCGGTGGTACTTTCGGTAGCTACCCAGAGAGTTATAAGCGGAGCTTTTTCAAAGATATGATCGACACTATTAATGGGGTAGAAAGTGAGACTTTAGAAGAAGCTCAGGTATACAACGAGACCTCCAAGAGGCGCATTGTGGCCATGAGTGTCGAGACCAGGCCCGATTGGATTGACGAAAAAGAAGTAAAGCTCTTTCGCGAGCTAGGTGTGACCAAGGTCCAGGTTGGTGTTCAGGCATTTGACGAAGAGATTTTAAAGCGCGTTAAGCGTGGACATAGTCTCGATGCCGTGGGTGAAGCTACACGCATGCTCAAAGATGCAGGCATCAAAGTCTGCTACCACTACATGCCCAATCTCCCAGGGAGTAATCCCGACAAAGATGTCGAGATGGCCAGGCTTATGTACGAAGATCCCCGCTTTATGCCCGACTTTCTTAAGGTATATCCCTCGCAGGTCATACCCAAGACCGAGCTCTACGAAGAGTGGAAGAGGGGAGAATATAAGCCCTATGCTGACGAACTACTAAAAGATGTTCTAAAAAATATCTGCAAAATTACTCCTCCTTATGTCCGCATTGATCGCTTAGTACGTGATATCAGTCGCAAATGGGTCGCCGCTGGCACCCACACCACCAACATGCGACAGTACGTCGAAGCAGAGCTTATCCGTGAGGGGACACCCTGCAAGTGTATCCGCTGTCGCGAAGTCAAAGCTGGGCAGTATGACGTAGTTCCTGAGCTAATTAACCGCGAGCTAAACACTTATGGTGGCCGTGAGCACCTGCTAACTTTTGAAAAAGATAATAAACTCTATTCACTCTTACGCCTTCGCTTGCCGGATCAAGAACCATCAAAAGTACCTCTCTTCCCCGAGCTATCAGGCTGCGCCATCATACGTGAGATACATACCTATGGCAAAACACTGGGTCACAAAGACAAATTGACTCAAAAAACTCAGCACCAGGGGCTCGGCAAACGATTAATACAAGAAGCCGAAAATATCGCAAGCTCAGCTGGTTATAAAAAGATCGCGGTTATTAGTAGTATTGGCACTCGCGAGTACTATAGAGCACTCGGATACGTTCGGGTGGGGTACTACATGGTCAAGCCACTTTGATGCTTGATTGTGCCAAACTATAATGTCATTATTATAATAATGACCAAGAAACTACTCTTTAATCTCACAGTCTCGTTAGTAGTTCTCATCGGACTATTTATTCTAAGTCCTCACTCTGTCTCCGCCAACTTTTTATCTGATTTTCGCGACAAAATAGCCACCGTATTTACCAAGAGTGATGCAGGTGATAGTAGTACTAGTGTAAGTAAAGATAATGTCTTGGGAAATGGCTCGTATCAGAGCCAGCCTCCCTCTATCTATATACAAGGTGAAGACAATCGCTACAGTAGCGGCGGCTTGATCACTCAGGCTAGTACCGACGAACCAGCAATCTATATTAGTGGATATGAGGTGCCAACACAGCTCGAAATCAGATTATATAAGGCTAGTAGGTCAGAGCTCTTTCAGTACCTCGTCCACGACAAAGATGGCAAGCAGCTAAACAGTTCCATCTCAACCGACAACATGCAGTACGAGGGGACAGTCGCGATCGATACTAAGAGTGCGCAAAATAGTTACGGCTCCTCTCGCCACACCTTGCCGGTCAGCGGACGTGGGATCTGGTACCTTTCAATCAAAGGAGGCAGCGTTAATATCTCGGCATTCCTCTTACGCTCTAGTCACGGAGTCATGGTCACCGAAGGTCAAAATGAGCTGGTTTACTGGGCTCAGGATTACGAGACGCTCAGGAAAAAATCTGAGGGAGGTAGTCTAAAAGTATATAACTTCCTAAACTCTCAAACAGAGCTCGCAAGCACTAGCTTTGACGGGTCTGGTATTGCCAAGACTATATTAACTGATCAGGCCGATCTTGCAGTTTCAGAGTTTGGCGATGATCTGGCTATTCTACCTATCAATCTAACCTATCTAAATACTGGCTATGGTTATAGCGAGTTTCGTCCTCCTGTTACTAAGAGCCGCTACTTTACTTTTAGTGATCGCCCGCTCTACGGCCCTGGGGATACTGTTCACTTTAAGTCGATTATTCGTGGAGACGACGACGCTGTTTACTCAATTCCCGCGGGTGTTGCTCATGTCACATTAGCTGGTGGGGACCAAGAGTTCAAAATAGAGCGCACCCTACCTATCTCTGCCGATGGCACTATCTCAGGTGACTTTGACCTAAAAGATGCACCTGTCGGCTACTACACAATCCATGTCCAGACCCCTAAGGATAAGAGTAACAACGAAAAGAATATTTATGGTGACTTTAATGGTGCCTCTGACTACTCATATACTAGCTTTCAGGTCCAATACTACCGCAAACCCGAGTTATTCCTCGAAGCTAGTAGTAATAGTAGTATCGTCTCGGCAGGTACTCCGATCAAATATGTTTTATCAGGTGAGTATTTTGCCGGCCAGCCGCTCTCCGGAGAAAAACTAAAGTACAAAGTAACTGCAGCCGACTACTACGAATATAGCTACTACGCAGACGACGATACCTACAATTCTAACGAGCTATCAGATGATTATCGTTATGGTATGTGGTACGGGAGCAATGATATCAAAGAAGACACAGTCACTCTTGATAAAGCAGGACAGGCTACTATCGAGATCCCGACCGACCTCACTTCGTTTAACCAAAAAGGTAGTCCACAGATCTTTATGCTCGAGGCGACGCTCGAAGGTGGTGAGCAGGATTCTGCCTTTGTCCGCAAAAATGTATTGGTCAAAGCCGGTAGACTCTCACTCTTTGCTACAGATTATGTCTGGGGATCCAAAAAAGACAAAGAAGTCACACTCCCACTAATACTTAAACCCAACGAATCAGATGAGAGAGTGAGCAACGTCCCGATCTCAGTCGAGCTCACCCGGACTATTTGGAAGAAAGAAGTCGTAGCAAACGAAAAGTATCCTCGCTACTCCGAAGAGAGTTTTGACGAAGGGGTAGCCGAGATCAAAACAGATCAAGATGGACGTGCCAAACTTATTTTTACTCCTAACGATCTAGGTTCATACAAACTCACAATGAGTGTCCGAGATAGTATCGGTAACACGATTAAAAAAGAATTTAGCATTTACGTGAGCAACGACGAATATCCCTCTTATAATCCAGGGACTCAAAGCGAAGATCTCTCCCTAACTAGCCCCAAAGACAAATATGCACCAGGATCTACCATCCCCTTAACCCTCTCTTCAACATTTAAGAACAGGGACATCTTTTTGAGTATCGAGCGTGGGAGTACCAAGCGGTTTGAGGTCGTTAGTCTCGATGGTGGGACCAAATCCTTTGATTTAAAACTAGAAAGCGGTGATCAGCCTAACGTTTATCTCAATGCCGCTAGTTTCTCAAACTTCCGCTATGACTCAACAATCCTACCTATTACGGTCGAGACTCGTGACAAAAAAATGCAGATCGATATCAAGCCTGACCAAGCAAAGTATGGGCCAGGGGACACAGTTACAGTTAACCTAAAAACTACCAATGATCTAGGTCAAGCAGTTAGTGGCGAGGTAGCTCTCTGGAGTGTCGACAAAGCCCTGCTCGAACTCACCGATTCTAGACTCGGTGATATCTACGAGACGTTTTGGACTACCCGGAGTAATACCACTTCTCGCAGTCACTCTTTGCGTGGCATCTTAGTGCAGGTCGCTGAGCGTGGAGGGGGCTGCTTCTTGCCAGGTACCAAAGTCACTATGGCAGATGGGTCTCTCTTATCAATCGAAGACGTCAAAGTAGGTGACAGAGTCAAAACACTAAATAGTCAGGGACATGTCACAACGGCTAGGGTTAGTGCTACCCACCAAGATTCATCAGTTGGCTATATCACAGTTAACGATAGTCTCAGACTTACTCCGGATCATCTCTTAAGCGTCAATGGCACGTGGCAGGAGGCGGCACGGCTAAAACCAGGTGACTATCTTCGCTCAGAGAGTGGGAGTCTTAATGTGACTAGTGTCTTTTATCAGGCAGCGCTCACCCCTGTCTACAACTTAACAGTCGAGGATGAGCACACCTTCCTCGCCGAAAACATCTGGGTACACAACGAGAAAGGGATGGAACGATCAGTTTTCAAAGACGTTGCCTACTGGAACCCAACAGTCAGGACTGGCTCAGACGGATTAGCTTCTGTCACCTTTAAACTACCCGACAACTTGACCACCTGGACCTTAACTGCAGTCGGCAGTAACAAAGAGACAGTAGTAGGTCAAAATCAGGTCGAGATCAAAACAACCAAAGATATTGTGATCAAGCCAATTCTGCCCAATATTGTCCGGAGTGGGGATGAGCTCAGTATCTCAGCAATCGCTCGCAACTTTACAGCTGCTGACGACACCTATACTTTTGGCGTACAGGTAGAAGGGGCAGAACTCCTAGATTCTCCTAGCTCAACAGTCAGTATCAAATCACTCGAATCACTCCAGAGTTATTGGCGGATCAAACCAAAAGAGGACGCAACTAGCGTCAAAGTAACAACATCGATTATTTCAAAAACAGATGACAAAAAAGGTGACATAGTCACACAGGAGATTCCTGCAGCACTCTTTGGTTTTTACGAACCAAGAGCCGAGGTAGGTAGTGGCGACGCCGCTTATGAGCTAGATCTGCCCAAAGATGCCGTTAGCAAGCAAACCAAGGTGACCCTCTCTCTCGCCCCATCGGTCATCACAGCTCTACAGCCCTCGATGCAGTACCTCGTCCACTATCCTTATGGGTGTGTCGAGCAGCTAACTAGTAGCACAGCGCCGACTCTGATAGCCAACAAATATCCCAATCTCTTCCCCGACCTCCACGATGGTGATCAGCTAGATACATATATCAAAGAAGGTGTCAAAAAGATCACCGAAGCACATAACTCCTACGAAGGCTGGGGCTGGTGGAGCCATGCACCAGTTAGTACTTTTGTTACTAGTTATGTCTTAGAGACACTGGTCGAAGCCGAGGCTCAGGGATATACCAAAGAAACCAAAGAAGCGATAGTCGATGCGACCAACTACCTCTCTCGCCCCCAAAATGAAAAAGGCGACGCCCTCTCCGACTCTGAGAAAGCTATTGTCCGCTATGGTCTCTCCTTAGTTGGCAAAGCAGATAGCTTCCCCCGCCCAGTTGATATGAGCATCCTCGAAGATGATCTCCTGGCTATGACCGTAATTGCTAACTATCGATCAGGGGACAAAAATCCCGAGACCAATGGACTTAATCTTCTAGTGCTAAAGGCGCAAAAAGAGGGCAACACTGCCTATTGGCAAGCAGGTCCTTATACCCGCTTTGGCTCAGCTGATGCCTCAACCGCTTGGGCAGTTAGAGCCATTCTGACAGCAGGCGGTGACCGAGAGTTAGCGGTAGCTGGTGCCAACTATCTACTCAACAGGAGGGATAATAATTACTGGTCAAATACATACGGAACAGTCGTTACTGCGAGAGCATTAATCGACCTTTACGAGAACGGGGGCGAAAAGAATCCGAGCTACACCTATAGCGTCATGCTCGATGGCCAAGAGATCAAATCTGGTACTATTACTTCTGCTACTACTGCAATTCCAGATATTAATATTCCTATCACTAAGACTGATCACAAAATAGAGATTACCAAAAATGGTGAGGGACAGCTCTATAGTACACTCGTCTCTAACCTCTATAGAACAGATACTCATGCCAAAGCAAGCTCTAGTGGGCTTACGCTAACACGTAAATATAGTAATGCCCGAAACCCTGACTACACCATAGCGCTAGGGGACATCGTCGAAGTAGCTCTAACCGTAGATGGCGAGGGGAACTTTAGCAGGCAAGGTGTCATCGAAGATCAGCTCCCCGCAGGCTTGATCCCGATTAACGAAAGTTTCAAAAACGAGCAGGGTAACCAAAACTCTTC
>DALYFH010000027.1:0-12895 GCA_031972135.1 Candidatus Woesebacteria bacterium | reverse complement strand
TGGCTTCCGATAAAACCTGCGCCACCAGTTATCAAAACCTTATTACTCATAAAATTTTATGTTTTAGCTTCGATTTCTATATCGGACTCGACCATTAACCTAACTAGTTCGTCAAAACTAGTTTTGGGTACCCAACCGAGCCGGGCTTTGGCTTTTGCGGGGTCTCCGATTAAATGATCGACTTCGGCTGGACGAGCAAAGTGAGGATCATTCCAGACTACTTTGTCTTCCCAGTTTTTGATCCCGGCAACAGCAAAGGCTTTTTCGACAAATTCTCTGACCTCATGTGTCTCACCAGTTGCGATCACATAATCGTCTGGAGTATCTTGCTGGAGCATGAGATGCATCATCTCAACGTAATCTTTGGCGTATCCCCAATCTCTTTTGGCATCAGGGTTACCGAGATAGATTTTGTCCTGTTTGCCGTGCTTAATGCGTGCCACACTGTTGCTGATCTTCCTGGTTACAAACTCGAGACCTCTCCTAGGGGATTCGTGATTAAAGAGGATACCGGAGACGGCAAAGAGATCATAACTCTCGCGGTAGTTGACGGTGATCCAGTGACCATAGACTTTGGCGACACCGTATGGGGAGCGAGGATAGAAAGGTGTGCTCTCTTTTTGAGGGATCTCAACGACTTTGCCAAACATCTCACTGCTACTAGCTTGGTAAAATTTTGCACTGGGTTTGCTCATGCGCATAGCATCAAGCATGCGGGTGACACCGAGCGCGGTACTCTCACCTGTGAACATGGGCTGCTCCCAACTGGCTTTGACAAAACTCTGTGCGGCTAGGTTGTAGATCTCATCGGGATCGGCTTCTTGGATCGCTCTAAATAGTGAGTATTGATCTAGTAGGTCCCCTGAGATCATGTGGATCTGGTCCACGATATGGCTTATGCGTGAGTGGTTGGGAGTGCTGGTCCGACGTGTCAGACCATATACTTCGTAGCCTTTTTCGAGGAGTAACTCTGCGAGGTAGCTACCATCCTGACCAGTGATACCGGTGATAAGTGCTCTTTTATTTGCCATAATTTTTCCTTTCGTACTCTAGTATATCTGAAATAGTCCGCTCTAGCGAGATAAGAGGGAAATATCCAGTTAGTTCTTTAAATTTTGTGATGTCCGCAACGAGCACTGGCACATCTGAGGTTCGGGACAATTCGGGCTTCTCTATTATCTGGAATGGCTTCTTTGAGAGTGAGACAAAGATATCGGCGACTGCCCTAATACTGGTGCCAACACCTGAGCCAATGTTGTAGATTTCACCACTCAAGCCGGTACCAGCGACTAAGACATAAGCTTTGACCATGTCACGTACGTCTGTCCAGTCGCGGATCGCGCTCCCGCCACCTAGTTCGAGCTCAGGGAGTGTGCTCTCTTGCTCAATAGCGACTACTTTTTTGGCTAGTTTGGGTAAGACAAAATCATCTGTTTGCCCTGGACCACTATGGTTAAAGGGACGGACTATAACTACATCGAGTCCGTAGGAGAGATGCGCCTGTTGTGCGATCATCTCCTGAGTGATTTTACTCACTGCGTAGGGGTTTAGTGGTCTAAAGCAGACCGACTCGCTAGTGGGAATATTTTTTGGATCTACCGAGCCATAAACATTTGCTGAGCAGATAGCGATAGTGCGAGAGCTCTTAGAGTGTTCGCGAATTGCCTCAAATAGATTGTATGAGATAGCGGTGTTACCCTGCAGAGTAGCTAGCGCATTTACCGTACTATTGTGGACGACTGAGAGTGCAGCGAGGTGATAAATAACATCTGGCATGGATGCTTTGATGTGACTAACTGCTACTTCTTTTTGTGTTAGATCTCCAGCTAAAATGTGATCATGCGGCAAGAGATTGGTTATATCACTCGATGATTTGTAGACTGAGCCGTAGATCTCATTGTTAGGATCTTTTTGGAGTTCTTTGATTAAGTAGCTACCCACAAACCCACCAGCACCTGTAATTAAGATTTTTTTTGTCATAGCTTATCTACCTACACCCAGATATTTAAAGCCATATGGCTCGACCTGATTGGACGCGTATTGATTACGAGTATCAATAAATACGGGGTTTTGTTGCATGACTGATTGGAGTTTGGCAAAGTCGAGACTGGTGTAGTCATCCCACTCAACTAGCAGGATCAAGACATCAGCGCCTGTTGCTGCTTCGTAGGCAGTCTGGGTGTAAATAATGCTATCTGGGAGGAGTGCTCTAGCTTCTTCTACTGCCTGTGGATCGGTAGCGCGGACTGTAGCACCCTGACACTGGAGCCAGGGAATAACTGCGAGTGAGGGAGCGACACGCGTGTCATTGGTGTTCTTTTTGAATGAAAGTCCTAGTACAGCCACAGTTTTGTCTTTAAATGTACCAATCTCCTGACTATACACTGCAAACTTTTTCTCGATTCTTTTTTCATTTAGATCATCAATAGTTATAAAGAGACTATTATTTTCACCCACTTTTTTGGCATATGCTGCCATTTCTTTGACATCTTTGGGGAAACACGAACCACCGTATCCGAGACCTGGGTACCAGTACTGCGCTCCAATGCGGCGATCAGCCCCGATCCCTTTGATCACTTCTTCGATATCGGCACCATTATATTCACATAAGTCGGCAATCTGATTGATAAAGGTAATCCTAGTAGCGAGATAGTTATTGGCAGCATATTTGGTCATCTGGGCACTCTCGGGATTCATGACGAGGATGTTTTTGGTGAGTGGCAGATGGAGCTTGGTAAGCACCTCTTTGGCAAAGTCACTCTCGACGCCGATTACGACTCGGTCTGGATGGAGAGTATCGTCGACTGCTGTCCCTTCTTTGAGGAATTCGGGGACTGAGGCCATGTGAAAAGTTTTGTCACAGTTTGCACTAATTATCTCTCTAACATGCTTATTGGTGCCTGGTGGCACTGTACTCTTGACTACTACTACGGCATTATCCATGAGATGTGGGGCTATACTTTTGGCTACACTCTCAACAAACCTAAGATCTGCAGAGCCATCAGGGGCACTAGGGGTCCCGACCATGATCATAACAACATCGGATCCAGGGACGGCTACTGAGTAATCGGTCGTAAAGGTCAGGTTGCCGCTTTTTTGAGTTTCTATAAGTAGCTCAGATAAACCTGGCTCAAAAAATGGAACGATCCCCTCTTTGAGTTTGGCAATTTTATTTTCGTCTATATCTAAACCTACAACCTCGTTACCTAGCTTGGCGAGCACCGCAGTAGTTACGACACCAACAAAACCTGTCCCGATACACGTTATTTTCATACTCCGATTATGATAGCACATCAAGTGTTATATATAGATTAGACTATAGCCGCTTACTTGCTAGACCCTCAATATTTTCCAGAAGACGCGAAGCAGATAATTGTGGGAGTCTCACCAACTTCTCGTTGGCTTCGTGGACCACACTGGAGTAATGCGCTACTACTTGGTACAGCATCGGGGTTAATAATAGTGAAAAATGAATGTTGCCATGCTATATGTTTCTCGTTAAAATCTTCACTAATCGGAGCTTCGCCAGTACTCAATAACACAAGTTGCGGTCTCTGCTCGACTTTCGATATTGCGTCCTCTTCAAGTGACACTAGTGATAGATTAGCCAATGTATTTGACCCTGTAGCTACAGTTAATAGCGGGTGTTTATAGATATTCTGACCGTCTACGTCCACACGAGCTGTATTTGCTTGTTGAACTATTACTCTTCTTAGCTTATTTGATGCTAATAGCCTAACCAAAATACCTTCAGTCTGTTTAGCATTTTTTATTGCTTCTAATCTTGCCATTTCGAGTACTTCTTTGGGTGATCTAAAAGCACCATCTTTTGGTGCATGTGCAAATAGTTCCACCAAACCATGTAAAATCCCGTATGGTCGCACCTCTTCTCTTAAAGTGATTAATTCGCTTTGAATAGATCTAGCCATATCTCGACTTTCTGATCTCTTACGATCATGATATTAAGCTAGTTATTATTATAGCAAAATCTGGGTTCTTGGCGATCTTTTCTACCCCATCTGGGATACTAAACCAGCCTGCATCATGATACTCACGAGGGTCATAATCAAATATTTGCTCATTAATGTTAACGAGATGCCAGACGTCATAGTGGGCCATACAGCCGGACTCTGGACGATTGATTTCTTTGACACTTAGATTCCAGGTTTCGAGCTGCGACTTTGTTATATCTACATTTAGCTCTTCTTTCATCTCTCTGACTGCCGCATCGCTAGGAGTCTCGCCAGGCTCGATATGTCCGCCTGGTGGGATCCAATCATCGGCTTTGATGTGGTGACATAAATAGATTTTGTTAGTTGTTTTATCATAGGGTAGGAAAAACGAACAGTAGTGACGCGCGTTACCTTCACCTTTGGTATGGGACTCTTGGTCGGACTTTAGCGAACGAAACTGGGAGATAGTACTTTGGTCAATGTGAGGGAGAGAGTAGATTTTTTCTATTTCGTCCCAAGCCGATTTATTCATTAATCAAAGTCTAACATACGAGTTAATTTAATTTCTCAACTCTTTGTCTAAAATTGCAGCGAGCTCGGCTCTATCTACATTGGTCGTATCTACGGATAGCGAAAAGTATTTTGAAATGTCGGGGACAAGTTTTTGATAGTAGTTGTAGTTGCGATCAAAGCGCTCCCAGTTATCCTTAGGGTAGCCATCACGATCAATCCTTCTTTTTCTTAGTTCTTCATAAGCAGCGTGTAGTTCGATAATCTTAAAGCCGGCATTATAAAATTGCTCTACGTCTGACCTATCTAGAAAAGATGTGACGTAGACTATATCTGGATATAGAATTACTTCATTGTTTGCTTGGTTAAATAAGACGTCCAAAACTGCTTCACTCTCTGGCCAGATCCCATTATTCTTTTCTTGGGCGATGTCGTCTACCTCAATCACTGGCCAACCCAGGTCTTTAAGACGCGACGCTACTGTCGATTTGCCAGAATTTGTTAAACCGAGTATTACTGCTTTTACCATAAATCAATTAATATGGATTATACTCGCAACCCCTAGTGTTAATAGGGTCCCAGAGCTAACTTAGTGAGGAGATGTATATCTACTCTATTATTGAGTTTGAAGCAACTTTACATGTACCCCGTACTCCTCTTCAGCTCAGTGCAGAGGGGTTAGGGGTGAATACACTGAGCTTAATAACATTTCTAATCTTGATATTTTTGCCCTATAGTTAGTTGCGTAAGGAGGCGAGCAGTGCTAAAATCGTGTTTATGACTAAACTAGAAGGTAAAGTTGGTAACGAAGAACAATACATGGGAGAAGTTATGAGGACGTTCGAAGGAATGTTTTCATTCCCCAGTAATGACGATGAATTTAATCGCGGAAAATATCTAGGTCAAGAGTTTCCTGTTAAGGTTGAGCTGGCAGTCCACCCGAATAACTCTAAGAGAGTAATTATTAACGTTCCCGGAGTTTACGGTGACATTAGCGGATACGCCGACAAATACAAAAATTTAGCTACACACATGCAGAAAAGTAAGCTTGGTGCGGTAGTTCGTACTCATGGATATCACGAGATTGGTGGTTACCTTCCAGATTTATACCCTAGAGCAGCACTTCAATACGTACGAGAGAATGCTTTTTCCATCTGTGGCGAACCAGAGCCAGAAGTATTTATGATGGGATTTTCCGCAGGTGGAGGTGCAATCGCCGCCATAGCTCACGAGTACCCTGAAGTTAAAGGAATATTATTATACGCACCAGCTGGGGATATGCCTGAAAAATATGTAAAGCAAGGACTGAAGAAGTTTAGAGGAAACATTATTGTTGTCCAAGGCGAAGATGATGAAGTAGTTGGACCAGAGGCTGGTAGAACATTCCATCGGTTAGCGACAGGGGCTAGCCGCAAAGAATTATTCATGATCCCTAATTGTAGTCACCAGTTTATAGGTGAAGCCAATGGTAGAATAATGAGCGAAGCACCGTTCTATGCTTTTGCAGAAAATGCTTCTGATCGTCCGAACTTCCCAGACCCGAAGGGTGGAATAAAACTCTACGACTAGTTTTTTTATTTCTATAAGTTCAAAGCTTAACTATCCCATTCTTTTAATGTAAGTCTGATTATCCAACACATCATCGCCCTCTAAAAATTATCCCCATAAATAAATGACTCAGTATTATAGAAAGAAAGACACACATTCAAATTCTGCAGATATTCGGGTGTCTGTGAGATTAGTAATATATTTACTCTAATCTGTAACTAAACCCACCTAATGATAAAATACGACTATATGCGAATCGACATTATTACCCTCTTCCCCGATTTTTTTGAAGGACTAAAGTCACATAGTATTGTGGGTAGGGCTATTGGGAGCGGCAAAGTAGAGCTACACACCCACAATCTACGAGACTGGGCAAAAGACTCCTATGGATCAGTGGATGATCACCCATATGGTGGAGGCCCGGGGATGGTACTCAGGTTTGACGTGCTACTTACCGCCCTAAAGGAGGTCAAAGAAAAGACTGAGACAGCCGGGACGACCAAAGTAATTCTCTTAACCCCGCAAGGCCAGGTATACAAACAAAAGACTGCACTAGAGCTATCAAAAATTGATAACCTAATCTTGATTTGTGGACACTACGAGGGATTTGATGAGCGCATTAGAGAATATGTGGATCTGGAACTCTCCATAGGAGATTATGTATTAACGGGTGGAGAGCTAGCGGCAATGATCGTCGTAGATTCTGTCTCACGCCTCCTGCCTGGAGTACTAGGGGATGATATGAGTAGTCACGATGAGTCGCACTCAGAAGGACTACTGGAGTACCCCCAATACACGAGACCCCCTGAGCATGATGGCAAAGCTGTGCCAGAAATACTAATGTCTGGCAATCATCCAAAGATTGATGAGTGGCGACGAGATCAAGCGATCGAGAGGACAAAAATACGCCGGCCAGATTTACTTAAAACTGAGTGAGTTTAATATCGCATTAGTTACCAACTGATATTCTGCTCTTTCTGCATCTCCCCCAACTGTGAGCACACTAGCGCGGTAGAGGATATCTCCCATTAAGACGTAGTAATTGACACTCGAACTGCAGGTGTCGGTAAAAGTAAGTGCAGCGAGTGATCCCAACTTACCATCTTTGATCTCCATACTAGTTTCTTTGCTACAGCTCTCAACAGCACTGTCACGATCAGCCTCGGCTTGGAGTCGATCTGAATCCCCACCGTTTGTTTCAAATCTCATGATGCTTACTAGATATCCGTCGTTGATCGCTCCCTGTGGTCTATCCCCCTCTGCTCTATAGCTGATCACCCACTCGCGAGAGTCGGGAGCAGTCCTGGCGCTATACGTAGCGACGGATGGATAGCTGAGCGTAAAGTAGGTGTTGTCTAGCTGCTCGGATAGAACTGGAGCTGCAGGGACAATGGAAGCGATAGGTGATGGTGATGCCTCTGATGTAGGACTACTGACTGGTGTGGTACTGCTGTAGCGCACTCGAACATAAAATAAACCGAGGGCGATCAAGATGAGTACGACATAGAGTGCTTTTTTCATTTTTGTTGTGCCTTGATGATGCCGAGCCCAGTAATGAGGTCGACCATATCGATACCCAAAACTTCTTTGGTTACCTTATTACTAAGCGCGCCATTTTTGACGTAGCTCCCGCCACTGGTTTTTTGATAGTCAACTAGTGTGCTCGCGACGACCTGGCTCTGATCCAGTTCGTAGGCTGCCGCTACTTCTCGCGCGAGCTCGTAAGGTGAGATACTGCCAGTCCCGACTAGGTGATATATCCCCTCAGTCTGGAGAGTTGCGAGCTTGGCAAAGCCTTTTGCAATATCATCAACAAAGGTTGGAGTGATTAAAGTATCTGAAAATCTAGGAGTGAGTGTACCAGTTACTAGAGCCTGCCTGATTTTTTTGATGAGGTCTGGCTTTTGGTCAAAATTGGCTCTATAGGGGTAGCTCAGTCTAGCGATTGCGAATTTAACCCCAGATTTTTCGACAGTTTCTTCGGCCATTGCCTTAGTAGAACCGTACCAACTAATTGGGTTACGCGGGTCACTCTCAATATATGGTTCTTTTTTGGTCCCGTCAAAAACAAAATCGGTCGAGACATGGATCATAAAGATGTTGTGGTCTCGGCAGCTCTTTGCAATATTTTCTGCGCCCATGACGTTTACTCGGTAGCAGATCCCCTCTTTGTTGCCTGCCTCACTCTGGGCCCTAGCGGTATCAGTAAAGGCGGCGAGGTGGATGAGCGCGGTAGCAGGGTGAGCACTAATAAAAGCTTCGACTTGCTCAGCACTAGTTATGTCGACACCAGTCGCGAGGTCAAGATTGTGGATCTCAAATTGGTCACTGTAGAGCTCAACAAAACGTGAGCCAATTAGACCTGTTGCACCAGTTAGGATGAGGCTTGGTTTTTGCATAGCTGTTTAAACTCCTCGTAGTCCTCGACGTAGTCGGCGCGGGTCGGATCATAGTTGGTGCTAGTTAGTGCCAGGATAATGCAGTCGCTGCTTAAGTTTTTGAATCCATGCCAGACCATGTGTGGGACGTAGATTGCTGACTTTGGACCCTCAAGTTTGATCTCCTGCATACCAGTACCATCGTCGACACAGATCGTGCAAGATCCCTGGATCTGGACAAATAATTCATCTTCTTCGGCTCTGTGTGCGTGGTTGCCTGTGTCACCGGTCGGGTTAGATATAAAGTAAACTCGCTTGACCTCAAAATCTAAGTAATCCTTAAGCTCCAAGGGGGTCATGAGAAAATTGGGCGCCTGAATGTTGTTGAGAGTGAATGCTTTGTAAGTTAACATATATAATTCTTATTTACTCATCATCGATCGTTTTCCAGCTATCCCAAAGTTAATAGCCCAAGCGAGTGTTGTTAACCTTTCTTTTGCTCTAGGTTTGGCTGGAGTCACTCCACGAATTACATTCATTAAACTCTCACTCTCTAGCATCTGACGTTGAATTGACTTAAGTAGTTCGATATCAATCTCAGGCTGAGTCTCCAGAGCAGAGGATAATACAATCATAGGATCAAAATCAGTAATAACATTTGGATCCTTAACAATATAATGAGCTACTGCATTAAATAAATCTCTACCACCTGCTCTGATTTGGGACTCTGAGTATTGACCCATGAATTCTAAATAATTCAACTTTTCTAGCATATCTGCTGAATATTCTTCTGCCATAATATATCCCTCCTATTTAATATGTTGATTAATCTCATTCATGCGGGCACGGATCTTGTCGACCCAGGCAGAATTGTCTAGGTACCACTGCACGGTCTCTTTTAGTCCTGTCTCAAACATGTCCCTAGTATATTTTGGCTTCCAGCCGAGGTTCATTATCTTAGTTGCATCTATTGCGTAGCGGCGATCATGACCAGGACGGTCAGCTACATAGGTCATGAGTGACTCTGGTTTGCCCAGGATCCCGAGCACCATCTTGGTGATCTCTAGGTTATTGCGCTCATTGTCGACCCCGATGTTATAGACCTCACCATCTACCCCTTTGTGGAGGAGCAGGTCGAGGGCACTACTATGATCTAGCGCATGGATCCAGTCGCGGACGTTTAACCCGTCACCATAGACGGGCACGCTCTCATCTTTCATGGCTTTGAAAATAAAGAAAGGAATCAGTTTTTCGGGGAACTGGTAGGGGCCGTAGTTATTGCTGCAGTGCGTAACTATCACTGGAGTTTTGTGGGTTACCCAGTAGGCATGACACATGAGATCTCCCCCAGCTTTTGCAGCTGCATAAGGCATGTTGGGCATGATGGGAGTATCTTCGGTAAAGAAAGTGTTCTCACCTAGCTTGAGGGCGCCATAGACTTCGTCTGTACTGACGTTGATCATCCGCTCAATCTTGTTTGCTCGCACAGCATCAAGGAGCATCTGGACACCGAGACTGTTGGTTAAGACAAAATCTTTTATCCCGCCGTGGATGCTCTTATCGACGTGGGTCTCTGCAGCAAAGTTAATGAGGTGAGTCACGCCGTGCTTAACCATTACTTCGTTGATACGAGCTAGGTCGGTGATATCACCCTGCTCAAAATGATAACGTGGGTTATTTTCGATATCTTTGAGGTTGTCGAGGTTGCCGGCGTAGGTTAAGAGATCGTAGTTGATGATCTCATAATCTGGATGAGTCTCTAGCATGTAGTGAATAAAGTTACTGCCGATAAAGCCTGCTCCGCCTGCTACCATGAGTTTCATATACTTATCTCCTTATTACTTTTTTACCTAGTATTTTCTCTATTATACGACGAAGTGCGTACGAGATGCCGATAATAACAAGAATTGCCCCCACTGTCACGAATAACACTTGATTTAGCCTGGATAATAGATTAGTCGCGGCAGTGATGAATATGATGGGTATGGTTAAAGGCAGGAAATAATACGAAATGAGTAGGATAGCGACTAAGATCACGATGAATGGCCAAGACCGCCTATCCTCTTTTGAGAGGAGCATGCTACTCCCGACGACTACAATGCCATAAAAGATCAAGCCGTACTGCCAGAGGAGCCACTCGCCACTCTGTAGCAAACTGCCGAGTATCCAGAGGACGCCTAACCCAGTAAAAAAAGGAGCAGCGCCGATCAAAAAACTACGTACTGGACCACTGCTGGCTGTTGCGACACTACCCAAGCGTTCACGACCTCCCTCTAGCGTTGAGTCAAAATCTGGCAGGACTGTGATCTCGCCTGTTCTCACACCTAAGAGCTCGGCCATGAGCCAGTGGGATAGTTCGTGCAAGATTGTGCCTGGCAGGAAGATGAGCGTATAGAGCCATTTGCCCACTCTATTGGTCTTAAAGACTAGTAGTGAGAGAGCGACAAACTCAAAGTGGAGCCAAGTGCGCAAGGTGCTTAGTATTATTATTGCTAAAGTTGCTAAGACTATCGCTCCCAGGAGCCCCATTTGATTTTAGAGTCCAAAGTTTTTAAGTTTGGCTTCGGCTTTGACCATCTCAAACCAGTCGCGGAAAGCTTCGACCAATTTGGCTTGGACTAGTTCATCTTTGACCTGGTCTTTGACGTCATCAAATTTTTTGTCTTTGTAGGTAGTAGTTGCTGCCTCATCAAATGCAGCTTTGACTTCTTCGTCAGTTGGATTTACTTTGTCTTTGAGGATCTCTTCGACTGCGAGCTGGGTGTTGATCTGTTTGGTTAGCTCGGCTCGGCTCATCCCGCGTTGCTCGAGAGCTGCATCGAGGCCACCCATTGATTCAAACTGAGTTTCTAGTCCTTTGACCTGCTCATCAACTTTTGCTTGTTCGACTTTGACACCTGATTTTGCTATTGCACTATCGAGGATTTTTTCGTTGACGAGATCATCGAGAGCTTGTGTGCCGTAGCTCTGCTCTAGCTTATTCCAGATCTCAAAACGAGTGACTGGAGTATAGCCAACGATCGCTGGGACAAAGTAAGGACCAACTTTGTAGGTCAAAAGTGCGATACCTACCACAATGAGCGCGAGTGGGAGGATGCGGGATGGGAGTTTAAATGATTTTGGAGCTGCTGTTACCATGGGTGTATCCATGACTGGGAGAGTAGAGGTCGTGACCATTACTGGCTTTGTAGCTTTGACTACTTTTTTGGTAGTTTTTTTGGTTGTTTTTGCAGCTGCTTTTTTAGCCATAAGAGATCTCCATATTATTAGTAACTTACGTAAGTCCCAGTATACCATCCTGGGATAATGTGTCTAGTATGGGAGAAAATAGTTGCGGATTAGGATCAGTAAAGAGCCGATAACTGCATGAGAAAGCAAGATCGGGAGGATGTTCCTGTGATGCACATAGAGTCGTGAATAGGCGTAACCAATGATGGTCACTACCCCCAACATGATAGGACTGCGAAAAGGGATATGTCCGACTATAAATAAGGTTGTAGATACAGCGATATTTAGATTAGTGCTATAACCTAACCTATCCATACGCCAGGTGAGATAGCTCCTGATGATAAATTCTTGGATTGGTACAGAAGCAAATACGTAGAGTGCTAGGCGGAGAGGGATACTGACAGACAACATGTCATACCCGATGAGCCAGACCCTAACACTTTCTGGTGAAAACCAGAGCGTCACAAATGCGAGGATCGGGAGTGTGATTGTGATAGCTAGTAGATGAGTCCAGCCATAATGCCACCCCTTAGTCGTGATACCCCAATCGCTCAAGGTGACTCTCCGCGATATCCCTCGCCAGAGCACATAGATGCCGCCGAGTAAGAATAGGTAGGGGCGGTATCCTAGGAGAACGGGGTTATATCCCATCCCAAAGACTGGGACAAAATATAATAAGAGGATTTCGAGAATAAAGAATAATGTTGGAGACATAGTTAGCCACTATACAGCTATGGACTAACGGTTGTCGAGCGTATGCCAGAGTGCGATCGAACCATATGACTCGTAGGGAGTCCATCGATCAACAATCTCTTTGATCTGTTTTGGACTGGGTGAGTCGATGTTATAGAGTTTTGCGAGACCATTTTTGAGACCGAGATCACCATAACTAAAGATATTCTCTCTATGGAGTGTAAATAACAAAAACATCTCGGCGGTCCAGCGGCCTATCCCTTTGACTTGTACTAGTTCGGTGATTACTGCTTCGTTATCCAGAGACTCTAGGTGAGATAGCGATACTTCTTTACTCTCTACTTTGGCTGCTAGATCTTTGACATAGCTCACTTTGGCCCACGAAAGTCCGACATCCCTTAGTTTTTGATCTTCGAGCAACAAAACATTTGCGGGTGTAACACTACCCACTAGATTTTCAAAGCGCCCAAAGATGGTAGAGGCTGCCTTACCTGCTAGCTGCTGATAAATGATATTACGGGTGAGGTTGTAAAAATGATCCGAGCTCGCCCTATCCTCAAACCAATCTGCCCAATTGATCTCTGG
>DALYFH010000026.1:0-13768 GCA_031972135.1 Candidatus Woesebacteria bacterium | reverse complement strand
TCAACTCGACCCTTTTTGGATCAACTAGGATGAATCGCAGTTCTTGAGGAGAGTTGCGATAAAGAAGCGTTGTGATAATGGTATTAATACAGACAGACTTACCAGAGCCAGTTGAGCCAGCAACCAGGATATGGGGCATCTTTTTGATATCAGCAATGATTGGGGCGCCAGAGACTCCGAGACCTAGGCCGACCGCGAGCCTTGATTTTTCTTTTTTCATGTCGGGGTGAGTCATGATCTCTTGTAAGGTCACGTATTCTGGCGAGCGGTTGGGGATCTCGAGACCTACCAAGTTGCGACCAGGAATAGGGGCTTCGATACGGATTTGACCTGTTGGGGCAGCGAGTGCTAGTGCTAAGTCAGTAGATAAGCCTTTGATTTTGCTGAGCTTAGTACCCTCGGCAATGCGGATAGCATACTGCGTAACAGCAGGACCACCGTTTACCTCCATTACTTTGGCTCTAATACCAAAAGAATCGAGAGTGCTCTCGATGATACTTGCGTTCTCTTTGATGTCACCTCGGTCGGCCTTGGCACCTTTTTGGGCTGAGAGTAGGTTTAGAGATGGGTACTTCCAGATCTTAGTTGTGCCATCTTTGACACCAGTTAGCGTAGTCTCAAATTCGTGATTGGGATTTTTGTCCTTGGGTGCTGCTTTGGCTGTTTTTACTGCCTCAACGGCTGGAGCTGCTGTGCTACTAGGAATATTAATCTTGGTTTCGGCATCGTCTTGGAAGAGTGGCTTGGTAGTGACTTTTTTTACTGGGTCACCAAAGTCGTCTTTTTTGACAAACATCCAAGAGAATATAGCCTGAAAGCTCCCGAGCAATCGACCCATACCCATGACCAGTTCTTCGAGTGGAGTATTGGTAATAACCATAGCGCCAATTAGAATAGTGGCGCTAGTGATAATGTTTGCGCCTATACTGCCTACTAGCGCACCTAAGGCCTCAGAAATAACTAAGCCTAGCTCGCCTGCCTGAGTAACACCAAGGGACCCCATAAAGACTAGCAGTCCACCTAAGAGCAGATTGGGTGAGGCAATAGCCCATTTGAGCGACATCATCATGAGTCCGATAGAGATTAAAAGGAATGGCAAAATCAACATAGTCCAGCCAAAGGCTCTAAACAAGACTAGATAAATATCACTGAGTACGGGACTACTGCGAGTAAAGCTCAACATAACCACAGCGGATGCTACCAAGAAGAGGATCGAGACCACACTATAGACGATCTCTTTGCGAAGCTTGAGTTTGAATGGATTTTTGCGACGACCACGACGAGCCATATGTTTAGTTATAAAGTACTAAGTTTATAAAGCTTTCTAGTTATTATCAATAATAATTGGGATAACCAATGGATTTTTGCCGTACTCTTCGAGGAAAAGTCGACTTACCTCTTTGGCGATCTTGTCTTTACTATACACCTTATCTCGATGAGAATCCTCTGCACGGAGCGCAGTACGAACTGAATTCTTAAACCTAGTCAAAACATCGGGTTCGATGTGAGTAATTATCCCCTTGGGAATAAAGTCTACTTCGAGGGCAGTGCCCGTACCAGTTACGACCGTAATAACCACCCCTTCTTGGAACATAGCCTGACGATCTGCGATTGGCTTGTCACTCCGGGCGATCATCCCTGATTCAACGTAGACAGTACGAAGTGGAATAGGGTCGCCTAGATGAACGATACCACCTGGCTCAATCACGAGTGGTTGGTTTTCGCTAGCTAAGATATGATCCGGCGCGATCCCCATCTCACGGGCGAGTTTGCCAAACTGCACTGCATGCCTATGCGTCCCACCCGTACCCATGACGTACTTTGGCTTGGTAAAGGCGATCAACATCTTGATCTCGCTCGAACTAGCATGGCCGGAGACGTGGAGATCGTCGGCGATATCGCTATACGAGACACGCAACCCCTTGATACTGAGCATATCGATCAATCGATAGACGTTACTCTCGTTACCTGGGATTGGATCAGCAGAAAAGATTACTTTGTCGCCCGAATCTAGTCTGATCATTTTGTGATCCCCTACCGCGATCTTCTCGAGACTACTACCGAGCTGTCCCTGACTCCCGGCGATAATGAGACACTGCTCATCCCGCGGAATATCTTTCATCTTGCGTTTATCAACGATCAGTCGAGGGGGGATCTTAAGAAATCCTAGTTCGGCGGCGACTTTGACGTTTTTTTCGATACTGTAGCCAACAAAAGCGACTTTGCGGTTGTGCCGACGCGCAACCCAGAGTGCCTGTTGGATACGACTAATGTTACTACTCATGGTAGTGACAATGACGCGGCCATTACAATCTCTAAACTCGCGCTCAAAAGACTCTTCTACACTCGCTTCGGAGAGTGAATAACCTGGTTTTTCCGACCTTAAACAGTCAGAGAGAAGGAGTGTCACCCCCTCCGCGCCAGCTCTTGTCATACTAGAGACATCCGGCAGCTCCTGACCGACAGGAGTCCAGTCAAACTTAAAGTCTGAGCCATGATAGACGTTCCCATGAGGAGTTTTGATGATTAGATGTTTAGTGTCTGGGACAGAGTGAGTGACTGGGATCATCTTAACTTCAAAAACGCCGAGCTGGATCGGCTGGCGATCGCCAACGACATTAATCATTTTGGGGTCGATACCGTAGTCTTTGAATTTTTCGCGCAAGAAGCCTGCAGTTAGCTTGCTCGCATAAATTGGGATCTGGCCACCGAGCTGCGGGATGACAAAGGGAAAGCCGCCGATATGGTCTTCGTGACCGTGGGTCACGACAAAACCGCGGATCCGACTGATTTTGTCTTTGAGATAGGTAATATCAGGAATTGTTAAATCAACACCTGGGACCCCCTCTTCGGGGAAGCCCATGCCACAGTCGACGATAAAGATATCGGACTCGGACTCATAGACATACATATTGTCATGAACATTGGGCATCCCACCAAGTGGGATCATTTTGATTGGAGAATTAAGCATTTTTTTCTTTCTTTAGCGCTGTTAATACGCTTTCATATATTGTTTGTAATTGCTTATGTCGACTTTGACTGTTGCAGTTTTGCCCTCTACTATCTCGCGGGCAACCCGACGTGTTAAAGCGGCTAAGGTTCTCTGGAGGGTACGTATACCAGCATCATAACCAAGAGGGCGAGCGACCACGGGCCAAACCGATTCGTCGATAACTAGTTGGGAAGAGAGGAGTCCAGATTCTTTGAGGGCTTT
The DNA here is from genome assembly GCA_031972135.1 of Candidatus Woesebacteria bacterium. Lineage (GTDB taxonomy): Bacteria > Patescibacteriota > Microgenomatia > UBA1400 > UBA12108 > GWF. The sequence continues at coordinate 10,554 of DALYFH010000026.1, read as the reverse complement.
GGGGAGCAGATACTCGCGACTGATATGAATCTTTTCTTCGTCAGTATAACTAGGCATCTGGATGAGCTCGAGACGGTCTAGGACAGCGGTTGCGACATTTGTTGTGTTGTTGGCAGTTGCGACAAATAAGACCTGAGACAAATCGAGAGGAAAATCGAGATAGTGATCAAGGAAGCGATTGTTCTGGGTAGGATCCAAAAGTTCAACTAGTACACCCATGATGTCCGCGCGTTCTTCGGCACCTACACGATCGATTTCGTCGAGGAGAATGATCGGGTTCATACTGCCCGCATCCCTTAAGGCTTTGACAATGTGTCCTGGCTCAGCCTCGGCGAATAGTCTAGACTTGCCCCGTAGATCCTGCGCGCTACCTAGTCCACCAAACGGGATACGAGCAAACTTGCGACCTAGCGTCTCGGCGAGACTATAGGCAAAAGTGGTTTTGCCGGTACCGACCAAACCAACGAGGAAGATGGCTGGTGCTCTAACTACTTTTTCCCCACCCTGATCCATGCGGAGTTTGATCGTTGCCAAGTATTCGAGAATGCGATCTTTGGTCTCTTGCATGCCATAGTGGCTCTTGTTCATGTTGGTGGCTGCTGCGGTGATGTCTAGCTTATCTGTAGTAGTCTCGCCCCAAGGAATGCTAGTGATCCAGTCAATGTAGTGACTGATACGATCGTACTCGGCAGAATAAACACCAGTGTTGATCATTCGGTTAAGTCGACCGAGCATTTCGATGGCTTTGGCACCCAGGTCTTCGGGGAGTTTGGTAGCATCTACTTTGGCTTTTAGTTTGACTAGTTCGTCGGCAAAATCTGTTTGGGCAATAGCATCCATATTTTTAGTATACCTTATGGCACGATCCTAACCAGCATGCCAACATCACTGTGATCATAAACTTCTTTGGCGTCGCTCGCGGAGAGTGCGATACAGCCACCGGTTAGCTTGTCCCCGATCTCACGATCATGACTATATATTTTTTTGCCTTTGACTAAACTTGTGTAAGCTTTTTCGTGAAAGCCAAGATAAGCGCCTACGTCATTTGCATATTCAAATGCCATCCAATACGGCATCCATGCGTTATATATTCCTGAAAAAGCGAGAGGGGCTTTGTTCATGATATGAAACTCCCCTAATGGAGTCGGATAATCTAGTCCGGTTGAAATCGTATAGGTTTTGGCGAGTTGACCACTCGCAAAAAAGTAGAGTTTTTGCTGGGAGATGTCGACCTCGATATATTTGGCTGCGTGCTCACCACTACTGGTCGGTCCATCATCTACCCCTAGGACTACCGGAGTAGTCTGGAGCTTAAGACGCTCAAAGAGTGCGTTTCTGACATTACTAGTAGTTGAGGTCAGGTTAAAGTATTCTTTTTGTTTGGGAGTGAGGCGAGGAAGAATGTAGTTGAGTAGCATGGGTTCATCCACACCCAATGGGACTGAAAGGTCTAATGAAGTGGGCATAATCATGTTGCGGAGTAGTTCAGGCGGGAGCTCTAGTTCTGTCCCTCGACTACCGTCTTTGAGTAGAATTGGAAGCGGCGACCTGTGGACGATATTGAGTCGTTTGTTGTAGAGCTCGACGCGACTCTGATAGCGTGGGACGAGAGTGTAGTTGGGCGTCAGAGTTTGGTGTAGCTCGAGAGTCCCTCGTAGGTTAGGGAGAGTGGAGAGTGCAATCCGATAATCAGAGGGAGAGCTAGTGAGCGTGACACTACCGGACTTTGCATCATAACTAAAGGATGGCTCGCTCTGGTCAGTGCTCGGGATAATGATCGAATCCTCTTCTACTGGTAGATCTCTAACTTTGTAGGTGGTTGTAACGTCTGGTAGCTCAAACGTTACTTCTGGATCTATTGGCATATCAGCTTGCACGTTCCAGGTCTTGACTAACACATACGTCAGAGCAGAGACAAAGATAGTGCCAAAAAAAGTACCAAGGATCAAAGGCAGATTGGTTAGCTTCATGGAGTAGTGGCTGAGCTAGTAGCAGGTGCGGGAGTAGGTGTAACACTCTCACTACTTACAAAAGTTTTGAGTATTTCGTCCATCTCTTTGATGATGTTTACATCATATTTGGCAGGTACGTAGTAGACGATGCCACCAAACAGAGTAGGGGTCGCAAAGTAGGGAGAATTGCTCTCTTTTTGACAGAAGTAAAAGGTAGATTTTTCTCCCTGATTGAGGTTAAAGTACCTTCGCATCACACCTTTTGTGGTCGTCTCAAATTCGGTATATTCTTTGGTCCTTAAATCTCCTGAGCTACCTGTAAAATCTGGACTATCTTTAAAGAGACATACCGCCCCGCCTACTGCAGCTTGAGTGATTGTGATCTCATAATTGTTTCTATAGATACTAACAATTAGGTTTTTGTTTTCTGATTTTTCGGTGACTGCCCAAGATTGAGGATGGGTAAAGGTAAAGGATTTGAACGCGATCCCCTCTACCTCACTGGTTTTGTAGGTCCGCCAATCAGTTCCTAGCTCAGAGGTTGTTGTGAGCTTAAAGGTAGCGAGGATACTCCTGTATTCTTTGAGTAAGCTCTCGCTACTGATCGCGTTTTTGCCACCGGCTGGGAGCAGACTAAAAATATAAATCTTATCTTGGATCTGCGCGTAGGTGATAACTGGTTGAACACTAGTCTTGGGCCAACTCTCGCTCCGCTCGAATGCGTCGTAGTCCCCTACTTTGACTGGGCTGGTTTTGCTACTGGTCCGGCCATCCTGGAGGGTCCCGAAATATTCATCGAGATTACTAGTGGTTGCTTTGAAACTCTCTATCTCCATAATGGCTGGTTCATCGGTCTGGACAATTAAACGACCAGATTGATCGGGACTAGTCTCGACCACGCTCCACTTAGGAGGGAAGGCAATACTATAAAAATGGGGAGTGTTAGTGTAGCTTATGTAACCGGGTGGAGCATCAGGAATACTTTCATTGTTTGAGCTGCCAGTCTGATCGGTACTGCCTCGACCAAAAAAGGTTATTCCGAGAGCTAGAGAGACTAGAATAGCGGCCACCCCGCCCAAAATGTATGGGAGTCTGTTTGGTTTTTTGGCGGTAGCTACTGGTAGGACGGGGGTGGTTTCGAGGATTGGCGCGGTTGAATTTTGAACTGGATTATTTTCGGTCATAGCAAAATTGTACTACAGATTCTGGTATATACAGAAAAGCTCTCTAGTTTCCCAGAGAGCTTTTCTTTTTACTTTGTAATTGTCTGATTACATTCTTTAGCGACGAGGACGGAATCCTCCGCGATCTCCACCGCGTGATCCACCGCCAAAGCCACTGCTTCTGCGTGGTCCACCAAAGCCGCCCCTACCACCGCGATCTTCGCGAGGTGTCTCGGGTTTGAGCTGATCGAGTGGGACCATGGAGAGATCTACTCTACCCTGATCGTCGACTCCTTTGACCCAAACATGTACTGAATCACCTTCTTTGACTAGACTACTAGCGTCTTGAACGTATTCTGTACTCATGCGAGAGACGTGGACTAGACCCTGCTTGCCTGGGGCGAACTGCACAAAGCAGCCATAACCTTCGACGCGAGTAACTTTGCCCTCGTACTCTTCGCCAGCCTCTGGGACATGCACCATGCCTTTGATCCAGTTAACGGCTTTGTCCATCCCGTCGGGATCGACACCGCTGACTGTGACTTTGCCGACACCGGTTGCATCGTCGATATCGACGTCTGCACCAGTCTCACTCATGATGAGTTTGATGTTTTTGCCTCCAGGGCCGATGATCTCTCCGATTTTGTCGGTTGGGATCTCGAACTGGACGATCTTAGGAGCGTATTTACTCATCTCTTTCCTTGGTTCAGGAATAGCTTTGAGCATGACGTCCATGATCTGCATACGAGCGTCTTTGGCCTGAGCGAGTGCCTGGGTCAAGACTTCAAAACTAATACCACTGACCTTGATGTCCATCTGGAGGGCAGTGATACCATCGCGGGTACCGGCCACCTTAAAGTCCATGTCGCCGACGTGATCTTCGATACCAGCAATGTCAGTTAAGACAACGCTCTTTTTTCCATCGGTCATAAGGCCCATGGCGATACCGGCTACTGGTTTTTTGAGTGGGACACCGGCGGCCATCAAAGCCATACAGGAGCCACAGACACTAGCCTGGCTAGTACTACCATTACTACTCATAACCTCAGACACTACGTGAATGGTGTAAGGGAACTCTAGTTCGGAGGGGAGCATAGGCATGATGGCACGCTCTGCGAGTGCGCCGTGACCAATCTCTCTCCTACCTGGTGCACCAAAACGACCAGTTTCGCCTGAAGCGTAAGGAGGCATGGCATAGTGATGGATGTAGCGCTTTACAGTCTCTGTTTCCATTGACTCGATAATCTGACCGAGTGATGGGGCACCGAGCGTTGCGATAGATAAGACCTGAGTCTGACCACGCTTAAACATGGCGCTTCCGTGAGGGCGAGGTAGTATGTCTACTTCGGCAGCGAGTGGGCGGATCTCGACAGTCTTACGACCATCGACACGAATCTCTTCGTTGATAGTCATAGCGCGAGCCTGCTCGGCTAGGACATCGTGAACGATCTCACCTAGTTGTTTGCCGTCTAGTTTGTCGGTGTATTCTTCTTTGAGTTTACCGACAAATTCTTCGATTAGACCATCCTCAGCCTGAGGAACGCCTAGTTTGGCACGAACGTCTTTGCTTATTTTTTTGCTAACTTCGTCCCTGAGCTCTTGAGGAATTGTCTCTTTGGTTTCGAAGACCAATTTTTCTTTTCCTACTAACTTACGTAGTTCTTCGATTGAGACAATGATCTTTTTGATCTCTTCGTGGGCAAAAGCTAAGGCTTTTAGTGTATCTTCTTCGGTTACTTCGTTAGCACCTGCCTCGACCATGACGATCGCTTCCTTTGAGCCAGAAACGACTAGATCTAGTTTGGAGGTAGCGCGCTGCTCGTAGGTAGGATTGGCGACAAAGGCGCCGTCGATCATACCAACGCGGACGCCAGCAATAGGACCTTCCCAGGGGATATTACTCACATGGAGAGCGGCACTGGTTGCGACTAGTCCTGGCATATCGGCGTCGTTACTGCCATCTGCAGAGAGAACAGTTGCGATAACCTGAACATCACGTTTGACGTTTTTAGGAAATAGAGGTCTGATTGAGCGGTCGATAATGCGGCCCTTGAGGACTGCTTCATCACTAGGACGACCATCACGCTTTACCCAGCGACTACCCTTGATTTTGCCGCCAGCATATAGCTTTTCGGCAAAGTCCACAGAGAGTGGGAAATAAGAGAGTGTGGTGTCACTCTTGCCCATCACGGTTGTGACGTGGACAACAGTATCACCGTAAGTTACGAGAATAGCGGCGTTAGCCTGCTCGGAAAACTTCCCGTATTCGAGTATAAGATCTTGGCCACCCACCTGGGCGACGACTTTTGTAGACTGCATGAGATTTTTTAACCGGACCCCTCGTTATTTGGCGAGGTTGAGGGTCTTGACCAGGGCACGATAACGGTCTTCGACGCTAGTTCTCAAATAATTGAGAAGACGACGACGTTTAGAGACCATTTTCAGTAATCCGCGGCGAGAATGATTGTCCTTTTTGTGAACCTTCAAGTGCTCAGTGAGCTCCTTGATCCGCTCAGTCAAGAGGGCAATCTGCACCTCGGGAGATCCAGTGTCTCCTTTCGTTGTTGCAAATTTTTTAATAATTTTGGATTTGTTATCGTCTTTTAGCATGGTTTTTGTTGATCAAATTATGATTAATATTGGTGTATTGTAACTTACGAGGGGCGATCTGGCAATGGCAGGTTAGTTGGATTGACCACCTTTGTAGATTTTGGGCTTGAGCCAATCAGCCTGAGGCTCAGAATCTGATTCGACAGGTTTGGCTGGTTGAACTATTTCTTGAGGACCGTTATCAACAATTGGCATGTCGGCGACTATCTTGGCTTGCTGAGGAACGATTGTCTTAACCTGGCGACGGGCGCCGGTACGATATAGAACGGCCAAGGCTTCAAATGTATCTGCGGTCATGTTGGGGCTACTAAGATTGTCGGTACCTGCTTCGATACCGATCATTAGGTTGTTGGCGATATCGACGTCCATGGGGAGAGCTAACTCTTTGAGGAGCGCTGTTACTAACTCGCTATTACTACTAGAAGGGTCAGCGATGTTGATGGCACCAAAACTACTCACTTGATTACTGACGTTAGCGATAGTTGATTTGCTAAAGAGCTCGACTTCTTTTTCGGCGAGACTACCAACATCTTTGAGATCGGCAGCACCGATTACGATTATTAGATCAGCAACGGCGCCAGAGTAGCCAAAGACAATATCTTTTTCGGTGACTGGGTCTGCACCTTCCCTCGGGTTAATAATGAGGTTTAGGTGACCACCTTCGGTGTTACTGGTTACTTTGTCGACCCTATCTTCGGGAACATTTAAAGTTATTACTAGGTTGTTGCCACCGAGATCTGTGCTCACTTTATCTAGTCCAACTAGATGGGAGTCGCGGACAGTCACAGGATTACTAGCAACTACAGCGACTTTTTTGCCACTACTTTTTAGTGAGAGGTAAAAAGCGAGAGCGGCAGCAATACTATCCTGATTGGGGTTAGCCGCAAAAGTAATGAGAACGGAGTTAACTTCTTGAATTTTGGCTTTGAGAGCGTTTAGTTGATCTTGCATATTTATAAGAAATTTAGACTAATCTTCAGTCTTAATTTTCTTATAGGCTATTATAACGTCCTTTTCTCGGATGTCAAGATTGGGTGAGAAGAGGATGCCACATTCTTTGCCTGCTTCGATTTCTTTGAGTTCGGTTTTGCCAGTTCTGATATTTTTGATCCTGGCTTCTTTGTTGACGTCGGTACCCCTTTTGATATGAACAGTATCGCCGACGCTCAATTTGCCAGAATCTACTCTGGTTCCACCGATGTGATCGCCATTGATGTCAAATACTTTGATTATTATGCCTGATCCTAACTGATCTTCGTCGATTGTTGGCTCCATGAGTCTTAGGATCTTTTTCTCGATATATTCGAGTAGTTCGTAGATGATTTTGTAGGATTTGATCACTACCCCCTCTAGTTCGGCTAGCTTGGCGACACTAGTCGGGATACGGACCGCAAAAGCGAGGATAAGAGAGCCGGTGGTGCGCGCGAGGAGAACGTCACTCTCTGAGACATCCCCTGTCCCTGCTTCGATCACATGGATCTCGTCAGTAAAGCTACCTCGTAGCGCCTCGAGTGAACCCAAGCTATCGGCGCGAACAATAAGCTTTAGTCGGTTAATCGGTAGTTCGGAGGAGTCGGCGGTTCGGCTGGTCGGCAAGTCGGTGGAGTCAGATGAGACGGCAGCTGAAGTAATAATCTCACCAACTTTTGGGGCTGTGTTAAAGCCCAAGAGCTGGACTGGAGTACCAGGTGTAGCGACCGGGATCTGGAGTCCGGCATAGCTGATGATCGAGCGGATTTTGGTAGCGACTTCACCCACATAGACAGTGTCGCTAGTTTTGAGCGTTCCCTCTTTGACGATTGCTGAGACTAGGACTCCCCGCTTCATATCTAGTTTGGACTCGATAATTGGGGCAACCAATGATGATTTATCGTCGTTTTTTAGTTCTTCGAGCTCGGATAGGAGGAGAATGGTCTCTAGTAGCTGATCGACTCCTGCCCCTGTCTTACCTGAGATTAGAACAAAGGGAGTATTGCCACCGTAGCCCTCGACAAAGACCTGGTGCTCAGTGAGCTGAGCTTTGGGGAGCTCGGGGTTGGCCTGTGGTTTATCGGTTTTGTTGATAGCCACTACAAATGGGATACCTGCTGCTTGGATATATTTGATACTCTCGGTAGTCTGGGGCATAACCCCGTCATCGGCGGCTACGACTAGGACGGCAATGTCTGCAACATTAGCACCCCGAGAGCGCATCTTAGCAAAAGCAGCGTGGCCGGGTGTATCGATAAAGGTCAGGAGATTGTCCTTATAACTAGCCTGGTAGGCACCAATACTCTGGGTGATACCCCCAGCTTCTTTGGCGGCGACGTGACTACTCCTTATATAGTCGAGCAGCGTGGTTTTACCATGATCAACGTGGCCGAGAATTGCTACGATTGGAGGGCGTGTTGTTTGACTGGTTACGCCAGATACAGTTTTGTTCTTAGACATTTTATCCTTCGACTTTGCTCAGGATGACACAATATTTGCATCAATTCCTGAGGAGTGTCATTTATTTTCGGCTTCGCGCTCGGCAGCAAAACGTGCTGCTTTTTCGGCTTCTTCTTTTGCCATGTCGGCTTTTTTGTAGAAGCGTGCGATTGCTTTGCCGGTTTCGACATAGGCACGAGGGTCTAGTTCTTCGATAGTTGCTTTGAGTGACTCAAGTTTTTCCTCTAGTTCTTTGACAGTTGTGATCTTGAGATCTAGCAAGGTGTTTCTGACTTTGCTACCTAGACCTAGTCTATCGATCTCAAACTCTTCTTCGCCGGTTACTGAGTGCACGCCATTATCTGTTACACCCTTGATGTCCACTTTGAATCCTAGGAGCTTGGCGGCAAGACGAGCATTTTGGCCACCGCGACCGATTGCGAGACTGAGTTGATCATCTGGGACAGTGACTGTGACTTTTCGTTTACTCTCGTCGATTATTACTTCAAATCCTTCGGCGGGAGCGAGTGCGGCCTTGACGTATTCGACTAGGTTGGTGCTGTACTCGACGATGTCGATCTTTTCACCGTTTAGTTCGTTGATAACCGCCTGGACACGAACACCTTTTTGACCTACGCATGAGCCGACTGGGTCGATGCCATCTTCGGTGCTTTTGACACTGAGCTTGGTACGATGTCCTGCTTCGCGGGCGATCGCCACGATCTCGACGCTACCAGCACCTACCTCTGGAACTTCGCGGGCAAAGAGCTCTTTGACTAGTTCGGGGGCGCTACGGCTAACAATGATGGTTTTGCCTTTGTAGGTGTCTCTGATTTCTTTGATATAGACGGCAACGCGTTGGTTGAGGCGATAGAATTCGTTAGGAATAGCCTCGGCCTGGGGCATCATAGCCTGGCCACGACCGATATCGATTACGACATTTGGCCCATCAAAACGCAGAATCATGCCGGTAACTAGTGTGCCTAGTTTGTCGCTGTAGTCGGCAATGATTGAGTCTTTTTCAGCTTCTCTGACCCTTTGCATGATGACCTGTTTGGCGACCTGAGCAGCAATACGGCCAAAGCCAGCGGGACTAGCATCAGCCCCGTCTTTGGTGACGGCGATAGCACCTGTCTCTTCGTTGACACTAACCTCGTAGCCAACTAGATCCTCTTCTTCGGTAAGACCCATGTCACGCTTGAGGGCGGCGAGGATCGCGGTTTTGATAGCGTCAATCACCATTTTGGGATCGATCCCACGCTCGGAACAGATCTGGTTAAGGGCGAGCATAAATTCTGATTTAACTTGAGTCATAACAACTCCTTTCAGGAGTAAATATCAAATAACAAAAACAAATAGGTAGAGTGGGTATATACATAAAAAGGTGGGAGACCCACCTTCAACGTAATAAACACTAAACCTTAGAGAGTATTGTAGCACAAATGGTGCGTGTTACTCTAGATCAGAGAAGTCTTCGTCCAGAATGACGGTAGAGCTCAGATCTGTCTCGATGCTTTTTTGGTCAGAGCTCGTTGAGGTGGATGGCATCTGATCGAGATCGGCATCGGGCATGATGGATGCGAGAGGGGTAGTGGTCGGCGTCACACTAGGCTCGGACTCATCCCTTGCTGATTGACCCATGAGGTTTTTGCCAAGAGTGCATCCACCTAATAAGAGAGCAGCAGCGAGAATGAGGATTAACTTGTTCATTTGACCTCCTTTAGGACATTTTTGAAGAGCAATAATGAATCCTTAAACGCAGTTCGTGCTTGGTTGGCTACATCACGGGCGGCTTTTGCTTCGGCTTTTTGCTCCTCAAACTTGGCAGGGTCGATAGCGCGGAAAGCAGCAACTGATTGTGCGCCTAGTGTTTTGGCGGACTCTAACTTGGCTTTTGCCTCGGATAATTTTGCTTCGGCAGCACCAACATCTTTACCCTCAGATTTGAGAGTGTCGAGTCTTTTTTGGAGTCGAGTAGCGATCCCACTGAGGCGGTTGTAGTAAAGATTAAATCTGCGCTCTAAGCGATTGGCGTGATTCTCGGCGACCACACTCCTGACTTCTTGGCGATTTTCTTGCCTGAGTTCGCGAACTTCTTCTCTATTTTCTCTAACTTCCTCGCGGATTTCCTGGCGGTTCTCTGCCCTTGTTTCTCTTAAGTTCTGAGCCTCCTCGGCCTTAACCGCGGGAGCGACCGTGAGCAGTAGTAGTGACAATAATAAGATTTTTTTCATAATCTACCTTTCAACTAGCTAATTTTTAGATTAAAGATGTCACGAAGTGAATTAATAAATGCAGAAAATGATTGAGTTACGTAGTCCCAAAAACTAGTTGCGCTCTTAGAGGCAGCGCTAGACTCAGTTACCTCGGCGATAGTTAGACTCTCGGTGGTTAGTCTGACGTGACTCTCTGTCACAAAC
>DALYFH010000025.1:0-13773 GCA_031972135.1 Candidatus Woesebacteria bacterium | reverse complement strand
GTCGTCGTGCGATTAATTTATTACCCAGAGATTCGTTTGAGAGTAGTCAGGCAGGCATCGTTCTGGCATGGCTTTTATCTTTTGGCAAATGGGCCGTCATTGTTACTCAACTAATAGTCATGGGGGCTTTTTTGTGGCGATTTTCCCTGGATCGCGAGCTAACTGATCTAAAAAAATCGATTGCAAAGAATGTCGCGATAATTAAGTCGTACGATCAGATAGAGCGAGATTTTGTACTTACCCAAAAGAGACTAGCCACTGCTAAGACCGTAATAGGTCAACAAAAAGCTATTACAGAAGAACTCTCGGTACTAGCCAGTGCGACCCCAGTCGACGTATGGTACGAAAAGCTAACACTCTCCCCTACCTCGACCACTCTCTCGGCATATAGTAGATCTCTGCCTGGATTTAGTCAGTTTTTGTCAACTGTACAGCGTAACCCTAGATATTCTGGAGTGTCTGTCGCCCGGATCCAGGACGGAGGAGCCCAGAATGCACAGATGCAGTTTGAGATTAGTATGACTCGTGCTAAGGAGAGCGCTAAATGAGCTCTACACGCCGCCTCCGCCTAGATCTTATGCGTTATTACCGACTACCCTCGGTACAGGTATCTATTGGTGTAGTTCTCGCTTTGTTTATCACTGCTTTCTTTATCATGTTTGCCATAAGACCAACATTTGCGACTATCGTCACTCTACAAAAAACAATAGTTGAGTCGAGAGAAACGCTTAAGGTATTAGAGACCAAAGTGGTCTCACTCGGCAAAGCCTCGACGCTTCTAGAAAAAATCAAACCTCAGCTGCCACTACTGGATAGTAGTATCCCAGCAGATGGTATGAACTATGACGAGATCTCATACAGTCTCGAGGCGCTAGCTCAAAACACAGAGACTACTCTCGAGTCCTTTACACTAGGCAAGTCGATACTATCTTCACGTCTAGTTAGCGCGTATGAGCCAAGCAAAAAGAGTGAGGTGGCCCCTAGCCCCATCACTATCCGAATTAATGGGACATATCCACAGGTAGTCTCATACCTGAGTCGTCTCGCGAGCACGATTAGATTAACTAGTATTGAGAGTGTGGCCATAATTAGAGATGGGACTAGCTCCAGTAAGACTGGGACAGGTGCGCTCACCATGACGATCGGCGGGAGCGTGTATTACATGGGTGACACAGCTGCCATTAACAAAGTACTATCTACTAGCGAGGGAGGCAAATAACATGGCTCACCGCACACTAGTGATGGTTAAGAGGACATATCTGCATGTCGGAGTAATCACTTTGGTTACGGCTGTTTTGTGGCTAATCATTACACTCTATAACTCCATGACTGCAGTTACTGAGGTGGCGGTTGATGCTAATATCAAATCCCCTATTAACCCCTCGTTTGATGAAGCAGTATTTATGGAGGTAATAGGACGCGAGAATCTGAGCGCTCTGTCATTTGTTGCTCCATCTAGTAGTGAGAGTGCTGTCACAATTAATGAGATAGTTGTCGCACCCGAAGTGAGTGAGACCCCGGCTGTAGATACGACCGTAGAGGATACAACAGAAGTAAATACTGAGGTGGCAACCCCTTAAATGTGATAGCATGAAATTATATTAGATAGGCTCGCTTATGCTTGGCAAAAAGATCCCCACTATCCTGGCTCTACTCCTACTCGTCTCTGTTGGGATCTGGATCTGGATATGGCAAAGAAATAGAGTGGGTGTGACTAGTAATGAGATAGTCCCCCAGTCTGTCAAGATCACTAACATTGCTGATAATAAGTTTAGTGTGTCATGGACTACCCAAGCACCAACTGTCGGGTATGTGGAGTACGGGAGTGTGGGAGAGAAACTAGACAAACAAAAAGGTGATGACCGTGGCGAGAGCTACGCTGGCCTAACTCACCATATTACAGTCACCGACCTACAGCCAGCGACTAACTATGCTTTTCGAATATTGTCAGGTGATCGCTCGCAGCGCTTTGATAACAATGGCAGTGTCTATACCGCTCAGACTGGTGTAACTATTGCTAGTGTACCAGCAGCCAGAAGTTTGTATGGAAGTGTGAGTGGAGCCAGCGAGGATACGATCGTATATATCGCACTACCTGACGCACAACCAGCATCCATTACGCTTAACTCTAGTGGTACTTATAGTGTCCCTCTCTCTACTATCCGCAATGGTGACCTTACGCAGTTTGTGTCATATGACCCGGCCGCCACAATAGTCGCCCTGACACTAGATAATGGGGTCGCCAAGTCAGAAGTCAATGTCTCGACTACCAATATCACCCCTGTGCCAACGATTGCGATGGGACAGAACGCAGACTATAGATCAGCACCAGGACAAGAGGAGCCAGTCGTGTCTCAGATCGCACAGGTGGAGCCGCAGACCGCTACCACAGAGCCTGTCGCAACTGTCGAGCCATCACCTACTATGCCTGCACAACCTGTAGAGATCTTTAATGTAGAGCCACTATCTAACCCTGAGATCAATGCGGTAACAACCGGGTCTTATACTCTGACCAACCCTGCGGTCGAGGGTGAGGTACTATCGACCACCAAACCAGAATTTAGAGGGACTGGCGCGGCAAATGCATCTATTTCTATTTCTGTCACAGGACAAAAAGCAGTGAGTGATTCGGTAGTTGTTGGTGCAGGTGGCAGCTGGAGCTGGACACCAGCTATTGCACTATCATTGGGTAAACAAAAGATCACGCTTTCTTACAAAGACAAAGATGGTAAAGCACAAACAATAGTGCGTAACTTTAGTATTACTGCTGCGACTACTACTAGCGAACCGGCGTTCGTTTCGACCCCATCGGCTAGTACTACCACCACTATTGCGACTGCTTCTCCCAGAACCAACATCCCCGCGACAGATAGTGGTGTTCCTGTTACAGGTGTAATGACTCCTATGCTATTGACGGGAGCCCTAGGGTTTGCCATTATGGTAGTAGGCGCATTGTTACTGGCGCTTTAGGTTGATGAATATGACTGACCCAAATACACCAACAACACCATCCAGTAACCCCCAGGATCTCATCGACCAGGCTCTAGGTGGCACACCTACTCCAACTATGACACCTGATCCTACATCCACAGTTACTGAGCCCACCCTACCTACCCCAGAACCACTTACTCCACCCCCAGTAGTCACCGAAGAAGCTCCCATGAGCACAGAGCCAGTACTACCACCGACAGAGACTATCCCAACTGAGCTAACCACAACCCCAGTTATCCCCGTGATGGGTGAGCCACTAGTAGATACCAAACCTATGGGTGAAGATATGCCACTAGCTTTTGCTGGCATGCCTACTGATGTAGCTGCTGATACGAGCATGAGCAATGTCTCCGCGCCAATAATTGAACCAGTAAATAATGTAGTACCTCCAATCTTGACTAATCCCGCACCAACCACGCCAGTGAATAAGGGTAAAGGTGCAATGTCAAAAGTTAAAATGGTGATAGTAGCTGCTTTAGCTTTCTTTGGTATTGCGAGCGCTACTGGCTACTGGGCTTACAGTCAGTACGGAACAGTAAGTCCTGCAATAATTGCTGGTATTAAAGATCAGTCCGAAGATACTTGTAGTGGCTGTGTAAATGGTGGATGGATGAGATGGGACAAAAAGACTGGAACATGTAAGCATACCGGCATCTGTGGAACTGGATCAGATGGCGATGGTACCCCAGAAAAAGACACAACAAATCCGAACGACAAGACCGAAGATGCTAATACAGAAAGTCAGTGTGGTTCTGCTGGTGGAGTGTGGTGTTCAAGCCTAGATGCAAATAAAAAAGTATACGGCTTTTGTATATCACAATCATCTACCAAAGGGTGTAATCAGGAAGCAATTGATAGAGGAATTTCAATTCAAATTGGTTCTGTTAATTGTACCGAAAAAGCCGGCGGCGGTTGGGAAGCTGATCCAAGTGCAGGATATCGTGATGGTGTTAACGTAGACCAGTATGGTCGCGCACTAGACGACGCATCTATCGGAGCAATTCCAGATCCGAATAACCCAGGCAAATATATAAGTGTAAAAAGTCAGGTTAATGGACAATGTAGTACACAATATAGCGCTGGGGCTGGCGGTGGCACAATTGGATTTGGTGAGGGCAAGTTTATTTGTAAGCTTGGTGTTGTGGGCGAAGGTGGAGTTGTTTATACAGGAGGAGCTTGTACGGCTTTAAACGGCGTAAAATTTACAGGTAACTTAAGCTGCTTCTGTGGAACCGTGCAGTGGGATACAACATCTGGCCATACTAGCTACAGCTCGACATGTGGCTGCAACAAACCAGAAAAAACTCCTAACCCAACTCCAACTCCCTCTGTCCCTGTAGTAAGTACTCTAATGTGCTCCAACTTGACTCGCACACCTACCACTACTCCAGTTATCGGTGACAAAGTGACATTTACATGTGTCGGCGCATCAGTACCTGCCGGGAGTGTTAACCTCAGCTACAAGTTCCGCTACAGTCTAAACAGCGGAGCATATACCACGCTCACCAATAAGACAGCTACTACCTCAGAACTGACTATCGCAGCATGCGGAAACTATAGCGTAGAGTGTCAGGCATGTGGCACAATTAATGGAGTACTTACCTGTAATCCTACTTGGGCTGGAGCAACAACACAATGAAACCACTATCACCAACACTCAAAAAATCTCTTCAGATCGGTCTAGCAGCATTTGCTGTGATTACGATCTCGCTCGGTGTAGTTTATTTGGTTAGACAGCCATCAACAACCCGCCCCACGCCGACTCCATCACCAAAAGTAGCGATGAGCACCACTTCACCAGTCCCGGTCGGAATCAACGAAGTGATACCAGCAGCAAAAGCAAAATGTTCCTTGACCTTTACGGTCGCTTGTATTGGTTCTCCTACCCCTACTCCTTCGATCTCCCCCACACCTTCACCATCAGGCACTCCTATGGTTTACGTATCCCCTTCACCATCTACCCCTGCTTCTGCTGACTTAGACTGTGTATCCAAAGAAGTATATGCCGACGATTCTCGCAACAGAGCTGGCTTCTACTACCTTGAGTCACGCATAGCTGAGGCATCATCCCTCGCTTCTGGCACGACGGTAGTCTACAGTATTATTGCTAAGAACCATGGTGGATCTACTGTCCCAGATACTAAGATCACCGACACACTATCTTCTAACCTGACATTTGTAGACTCAGACAGTGACTGTACCTTTGATAGTGGCAGCCGCACTGTTACATGTACCATTGGTACTCTAGCAGCTGGTGCCCAAGCACAACGATCTATCAGAGCTCGGATCAATGTCTCATCCAACACATCTATTGCTAACACAGCCGAAGTATTCTCTAGTAACGGTCAAAGGAACAGCTGCTCAGTCCAACTCGATGCAACAGGCAAGATCGTAACACCTCCATCCCCAGTACCAACAGAGCTACCCGTAGCAGGTGTGTTTGAGGTGACAGCAGGCACGATCGGAGTCGGAGTAGTCTTCTTGATCCTCGGTGCACTAGGTCTACTACTACTTTAACCTCACCACTAGATAGAATCCCCTTATGAATGGCGATAGAGCTAGGTAACCAATGATCGTCTGAGTAGTAGTTAAGTAGTTTACTTCCAGGTAGGAAAGATCTTAAACAAGGTATGCCAGTACTCTACTGGGAGAGGATAGCCATAAAGCATTGGGGAGACGAAGAGTAGGGACAAGGTCAAAGTGTAGAGGCATAAGTACATGATTTTTTTGGGGAGTGTGAGGAGCCAACTTGCGAGGATCGGGAGTAAAAAGATAGCACTAGGTAGGTAGTGATAATAGAACATGATCCTTGGTGAGATAACCCAGGGCAAAAAGAGAATAAAGTACAAAGTATAAAGCAAGAAGTATGGGAAGCGGCGAATAAGCGGTAGCTGCAGAATGAGCGCGACCAATCCTAACCACAAAATGAGTGGGTTAGCGTGCACATAGATGTTGCTGATCACTCCCTCACCATACTGCACCCAGTACCACACAGGGCGGGCACCAAAGATCCACAGCAGCGGAGTGGACTGATAGCCGTGTGTCGCAACTAATGTCGTGTGGTAATACCACATCTGCCTATGCAGCTCCCACCACTGTGCCCAGGTATGACCTGCGAGGATAAATGGCGCGAAGGTCAGAACATATACTGCGAGAGCGATTAAGACATAGCGTATCGCAAACAGGAGGTGTTTGAGGTAGTGAGTGAAATTTTGTTTAGAAAAGAATGAGTTGTTGTAGCAGTAAAGCAGAGCGAGTGGCAGAGCACCATAGAGCGCGCTCCATTTGCTACCTAGGGCGAGACCGTAAAGGATAGCAACTATCTTCCACCTCGATTTGACTGCTGCGTAGAGTGACCAAATATAAAAAGTTAGCATGTAGCTATCGTTCATCGCGATACGAGACTGAGCGATGTGAGTCCCCTCGATAGTCATGAGAAATGCCGAGAGGAGTGCTAGATTATTATTGTTAGTGAGTCGTTTTACAAAGAGGTACAGACCTAGGATGCCGAGCACTCCCATGACAGCAGAGCCAACGCGGTACCCCAGCTCCCCTTCGCCGAGTATAATCATCCCGAGGACCATCCCATATTTGGCAACTGGAGGATGCGTCCATTCGTAGGCCACGCCCTCAGGTGGCTTGGTCCACCACTCCCAAGCTTCGACATGATTATTTAGGTACTCCCGGGCAGTAAAGCCGTGATAGACCTCGTCAAAAATATAAGCTTGGGGATGTGAGAGATTGGTAAAGCGCAAGAGCGAGGCGATGAACAGGATCACCATCAAGAGTTTGTTACTTCTAATGAGGCTGATAATCTTTTGATATATATCAGGGACCATCATAGTTATTAAAAGAGATAATGCGGAGAGCACGGTTGCGTAAGAAGTAATAATAGTTACCCAGATTGGGAGTGGCCAGATCTGATTGTTCATCACCCACGAAAAAGCGGAGTAGAGATTGAGGATGTAGCATACGCAGAGTATTAGGTAGTGGGTGAACAATTTTGGGTTATTTATTATCGCTACGATCAAGAAAGGGAGTCCAAAGAGGAGGTGTCGCTCGTGCATCCGTGAGGTCACAGTATAAAAGATGATTAGAATCAACGCACTCAATTGATAACTTATCTTTGGGTCAAAGCCACGCTTTCCCCAAGCTTTAAATATTAAAAATAGCGAAGTAAAGAATAAGAATAGTCCAAAGGCGTGACCTGAGATGCCGAGGAGAGTTAGGTTGTCGGGGACCCAAGCGATGTTACCCGTAATAGTCCATAGGTTCCAGGCGTTGATACTAAGGTAGGGGTAGGTGCCGGCCTGCTCTGTTGCGCGAGAGTACATAAATGAGATTACGTCCCAGGGCATTCTGATAAAAGGGAGCGCAGTTAAAAAGAATATCGTCCCTGAGTAGAGCGGGAACTGCCAAGCCTGTTTTTTTTTGATCGCGACGACCCAGAGGATGGGTGCGATTAGGAGCATGATGGGTTTGTAGGCAACAGCTAGGCCATAAAGAATTGCAGCTAAGAGGGACGACTTTGGAGTTAGCACCTTGGGAGTAACAAGGTAGGACAGCGAAAGTAGAGCGAGGAGGCTCGGGATAGCGTCGACCTGTCCCCAATAGGTAGTGTTGCCAATGAGAGCGGGTGAAAGTAAGAGTAAAGAAATAATTAATTTATTTTTTAGACCTGTTGTGCGGATAATTAAACCTAAGAGCAGAAGTTCGATCACTGTGTTAAATGATTTGAAAACGAGCGTAAAGTCGAGAGAAAAAAGTTCGCTAATGTATGCTGGAATTGCAAAAGTCAGAATCGGGAGTGGCAAATAATCAGACCAGATGCTACCAAAGAAAGCTTGTGGACCGACAGAGAGAAAGTGTGATCCCCAGGCATGATAAGTTCCGATATCGTATGGCTGAGCCGGGAGAGTTAGGCCATAGAGACGAACTCCGAGAGCAGTAATTGCTGTCAGGAACAAAAGATAATGAGACTTAAAGATTTTCCAAAACATATGCGCTTACTTTGGCCCAGCTACCTTGTGGGATTAGGACCCATTGACCAGCGTAGGGGGCCAAATTCCTTGGGTTATATAACAAACTCTCGATGGTCACACTTTTGATCTCATCAAAATTAAGACTGAGTCCTAGCTTGGTAAATGAGGAGATTGCTGATTCGTTGATGTCTGTCTTGATCGAATCACTAAGTGCTTTTTTGAGTGTGGAGATGCGTTCTGAGTTAAAGACGGTACTGCGTGAGATGAGACTACTAATAAAGGCTCTGATTACTTTTTGCTGCCTAGCGCTACGTGCAAAATCGGTACCTTCGTCACCTAGTGCGTGGCGTGAGCGCACATATTTGAGCGCGGTCACCCCATCCATTTTTTGGGTGCCAGCTTCAAAATGGAGGTGTTCGTATCTATCTGCTTCGGGTTCGACATTTTCTTTGCCGGGGATCGGGTATTTGTAGTCGTCAAAAGTTTGATCAACTGTCACTGTAATTCCGCCGACCGCATCAATCGCTTTGATAAAGCCAGAAAAATCGATGAGCAAACTGTAATGAATCTTAAGACCAGTCACTTCACCGAGCGCCTCTTTGAGTTTGGTTAACCCACTCCCTGGTTCTGCCTTGTTGCTATAGTAATAAATGCTATTAATTTTGGCGCGATAGGTTGTTAAATAAATGTCTCTCGGGATACTAATGAGCGTGATTATTTTTGTCTCGTGATTGATTGATGCGATCAGAATACTGTCGGTTAACTCCCCTCCCTCATGACCGGCTCCGCCCACACCTAGGAGCGCGATATTGGTGCGACCAGCTGTAGTATCGAGAACCTCTATCGGGGGCTGGGTAATGCCACGGGTATAATCCATAGCTTGCTGACTTTGCCTAAACCAAGAAACGGCGGCAAGCATGAGAGCTACCAATATGGAGAGAATAATCGGTAATTTAGCGCGCATGGGATACGGTTTCGATTATCTGGTTGAGATGGGATGGGTCAAGACTAGCGGTGGCGACTAGGACACCATTAATAGAAGTTTTTAGGAGTGTAGCGATATTATCTGGAGTGACACTACCACCGTAGAGAACAGGAGCATCTGCATAGCGGCGGATCATTGCGAGCGTATCCTCGATCACATCAGCTGGTGCTGCAACTGTGCCTCCGATATCAGCTGGTGGCTCAAAACAATAAATACAATCATTCTGGATACCGTCATCGAGGGCGGCAAACTGAGGCTCTATATCTCCCTGGGACACGCAGATTGCAGGGGTGATGCCGACTGATAATAACTCCCGAGCTTTGTTGGCCACGTCAACTGCGGTTTCGTGGAAGTAGCGCCTACGCTCGGTATGGCCTATGAGCGCATATTTTATGCCATATTCTTTGAGTTGAGCGGCATTGACCGCGCCTGTATATGCACCGGCCGGAAAAGGCGAAACATCCTGGGCACATGATTGCAAATTAGAATTTTGAAGCAAGAAATTAGAAACAACAGGGATATGAATCATACTAGGAGCTACTAGGACAGTTACTTTATCTATGGCTCTAGTTGAGACTGGTGCGACGGTTTTTAACCATGATTCGACCTCGACCGAGTTTTTGTGTGACTTAAAGTTAGCCAAGACAATGAAGTTCATATGTAGTACTATTGTACCTTATGCATACCTACCTAGACGAGCTAAATGAGCAACAGAGACGGGCAGCAGAACATCTAGGGACTCCCCTCCTAATACTGGCTGGTGCGGGGAGTGGCAAAACCAAAACCTTAACTTACAAAGCTGCTCACCTAATGCACTCAGGGGTTGTAACTCCAGAGCAGCTACTCCTGGTTACTTTTACCAACAAAGCGGCGGGCGAGATGAAGGAGCGGGTCAAAAAGGTGGCCGGGACTTATCTACCTAATGTCGGGACCTATCACTCACTGTCTGCGCGGATCCTCAGGAGGCATGGCGACCATCTTGGGATTGGGCATGATTTTGTGATCTATGATGACGGGGACCAAGAGGATCTGGTCAAGCAGATCCAGGGCGAGTTATCACAGGACCCTAAGCGATTTAAGGCGCGCAGTATCATGAGTATGATCAGCTCGGCCAAACAAGAGATGGTAAATCCAGAGAATTACCGTAGTATGGCGAGGGGGCCTTTTCAGGAAGCGGCGGCGGCAGTCTATACAAAATACCAAAAGTATTTAAGAGAGTATACGGCGGTCGATTTTGATGACCTACTCTCCCTGACAGTTGAACTACTCCAGAAACATGAGCATGTAAGAGATAACTACCAAAACCTGTTTAAAGCAGTGTTTGTCGATGAGTATCAGGATACCAATACCACACAATATCTCTTAACCAAACTATTAGCTGCTAGAGCTGAGCTGACGGTGGTTGGAGATGCGTCCCAATCAATTTACCGTTGGCGCGGGGCGGACTATCGCAATATGACCAAACTCAAGTCAGACTTCCCCAATCTAACTGAGATCCGGCTCGAGCGTAACTATAGGAGTACCCAAAATATCCTAGATGCAGCAACCACAGTAATTGGACACAACAAAAACCACCCCATCCTCTCACTCTGGACTGAGACAGGAGCAGGTGAGCCGATCGGCCTAATCGAAGCATACTCGGGGAGTGATGAGGCGAGTCGAATAGTGGAGCTAATTCTAAAGTACCGAAATGAGGGTAAGAACTGGAGTGATATCGCCCTACTCTACCGAACCAACGCGCAGAGTCGTGCGATTGAAGAAGCGATGATCAGGAGCAGTGTCCCTTACACCTTGGTTGGTGGGACAAAGTTTTATGAGCGCAAAGAAATCAAAGATTTACTAGCATATCTACGCATCCTCCTAAATCCTGCAGACAAAGTCAGCTACACTAGAGCCGAAAAAGTAGGTAAGAGGCGACTAGCCATGCTCATGGCGATCCGCGAAAATATTGATGTTGCCAAGACTCGGCCGAGTGATCTACTTGAAAAAGTTATAGAGACCACAAAATATCTAGACCAGTATGATGAGGATGATCCGGAGGAGCTATCGAGAATCGAAAATATTAGGGAGCTGCAGGTGGTCGCCGAAGAGTTTGAAGACTTGCCGGCGCTCCTAGAGAATGTGTCGCTAGTTCAGTCAGAGTACTTTGCCGGAGAAAAGGGCAAAGATAAATCTAACTCTGTAACCCTCACGACCTTGCATGCGGCCAAGGGACTAGAGTTCCCGATAGTGTTTTTGATCGGGATGGAAGAAGGACTGTTCCCCCACTCCCGAGCACTTATGGACCTAGAAGAGATGGAAGAGGAGCGGAGACTCGCTTATGTGGGCATCACTCGTGCCAAAGAAAAACTATATCTGTCTTATGCCAAACAGCGGACAGTCTGGGGTAATACTGGTTTTCAGACTAAGTCTAGGTTTATTGACGAGATACCCGCCAAATTGATTCAGAGTGTCGGCGATTCGGTAGGTCAGACCACCCTTCGCTCTGGCGAGCTACGGAGTGGCACGGTTAACAGTAAAAGTGAGAAAGATTTTTGGGTGTCACACGGTGCGCAGTTTAAGACGAAAAAATCTGGCGTAAGAATAGATAGTCTTAATGACTCGACATTAGATGATTTTCTATCAGGCAACTTAAGTATTGATGAGCTCCTCAATCGCTGACCCGTATATCCCTATATCCGTATATCCGCTAGAATAGGTTTGTGAATCAACTAGATTGGAACAAAAATGTCGATCACCCACTACAAGCATGGGAGTGGGGAGAATTTCGCGCTTCGACTGGGATCAAAGTAGTTAGGGAGAGAGGGATTCAAGTTACTATCCACCCTATCCCCCACACTCCGTGGACAGTCGGCTACTACCCCAAAGGCAGTGAACCAAACAGAGAGCAGATAGAAGTGCTAAAGAAGATCGCAAAAGATAATAACTGCATTTTTATTAAGTGCGAACCCAAAGTGGAAGTAACAGCTGAAAGTGATAAGTTAAAAGAGAAGCTTGGAGATGTGGGGCTTGTAGAAGGTAGGCCACTGTTTACCAAATATAACTTTGTATTAGATGTGACACCGAGCGAGGCGGAGCTACTCTCGTCGTTTAAGCAGAAAACACGCTACAACATCAAGGTGGCCAAGAAACGTGGCGTAACAGTAGAGCTATCTACCAAGCCAGAGGATTTTGAGAGATACCTAATGCTCACCACAGAGACTACAGAGCGTCAGGGATTTTATGCTCATAGCTCCAAATATCATCGCAAGATGTGGGAGACTCTGGGTCAGCAGGCCAGCGATTCAGCAGGTCAGCTGAGCGCACATCTCTTAGTGGCAAGATATGAGGGAGAAGTGATTACTACCTGGGTATTATTTAAGTTTAAAGATACACTCTATTATCCATACGGAGCTAGTACGAGAGAGCACCGCGAGGTAATGGCCAATAACCTAGTAATGTGGGAAGCGATAAAACTAGCAAAAGAGTGGGGATGCACATACCTAGATATGTGGGGAGCACTGGGACCAGAGCCGGACAAAAATGATCCCTGGTACGGATTTCATACGTTCAAATCTGGATACGGAGCTCGCCATGTTGAATATATTGGGACTTGGGATTATGTAGCTAACCCACTTTTTTACAGACTATATACTGTGGTTGATAAGATCCGCTGGACTCTACTTCGCACAAAAAAGCTCGTGACTAAAGGCAGGTAGTAGTAATCACGAGCTTAATTATTATTTGCGTTTTTTAGTGGCTTTTTTGACAGTCTTTTTGACTATTTTCTTTGGGGCAGCTTTGGCAACTTTTTTAACTGCTTTTTTAGCTACTTTTTTGACAGATTTTTTGACAGTTGGTTTAACTGTTTTTTTGCCGAGCAGTCTGTGTAAGATTTTTTTAAGCATAGTGATAATTCACCCCCTTTTGAGATTATTTGGCGTGAGCCAGTGAGTTTATTTGCGTTCTACAGTGATGGTGCACTCAGAGATCATGGCAACTAGCGCGCCAAGAACGACGAGTGGAGGGAGAAGGAGAGCTCCAACAACGCCAACAGTGACAGGGATAGACATGATTACTTTGCCCTTACTATCTTTGATAGTAATCTTTCGGACATTACCCTCTTTGATTAATTCTTTGACTTTGCTCACTACTTTTTTACCTTCGACCTTGAATTCGTTTTGTTGTTTCTTGCTAATGATTGGTTTTTTCTTTGTTGCTTTTTTGACAGGCATATACTTCCTTTTTTAATAATTAATACTTAGTTATTTGTATCACAAACATGGAGGTATTGATATGGTTTACTTGTCTAAGTGCTTCGTAAAGAATGTGGCATTGCCGTTTTCGTAATAACCTTCTAATTCACCGATTCTTGTGTAGCCGTTTTTTTGATAAAAAGTATGTAGCTGTGGCTGCATACTGTGGGCATTTACAATCACTGTTGATGCGCCAAAACTGCGAGCTGCTTCTTCACATTTTTGTAAGATCATACTACCCAGGCCAGCTCGCTGGGTACCTGGCAAAACTCCAATAATAAACAGTTCTGCTTTTTTTCCATCTGGCCAACTGATTGGATGTTGTTTAGCTATAAAGCCAGCACCAATGAGAATATTATTGTCGTCACGTGCTTCGATGAGACAACCATACTTCTGATAATTCATCATTTCCTCATAATCAAACCACGATTTGAGTGTGTCTTGATTTAGCTCAGGAGTAAAGTAACCCGTCTCATCTTCTAGAATTTCGTTGAATGCGCGTTCAAACAAATCTTTTACTTCAGCGTGATCGGGATTGTTTTGGATATTTATCTTCATGACAAATTATCTAATGAGATTT
>DALYFH010000024.1:0-14193 GCA_031972135.1 Candidatus Woesebacteria bacterium | reverse complement strand
CCTGCTGTCCTAGTAACGCATATGTCTCACCAAGTGCGCTGTGGTAGAGATCTAATCCTGGTCGACTATTCGTGGCTTTTTGGAGGAGAGGGAGCGCGCGATCTGGTTGATTGGCATCGAGATATGCTTTGCCTTTGGCGTAGCTTATATCTGCGAGAAATAAATGCAGTGGGTAGAGTAGTGGGACTAAAAGTAGTATGTACAGAGTACCTAGTTTTGCGCTATTTGGTGATGGTTCGTTGTTGAGTGCATATGGCAACGCTGCTATTATGGTCATGAGCAAGTAGACAGGGATCACGGAAAAACCAAAAAAGTTGGTGATGGCAAAACTAGCAATACTGGCGCCGAGTATCGGATAGAGCGATCGGAGCTGATCATCAGTCGATTGGTCGATCTTTTTGGTACGTGGGATTACTGATAGGCTATTTTTGAAGATAGAAAAATGGAAATATAGGTAAGCAAGTAACCCTAGTACACCAGTGGTCGCAGCAATGTTTAGGTATTCGTTGTGAGCCTTGTTATATAGGTAGTCCCACTCAGAAGTATTATTGTGTGTCGTAGGCCGCTCCCAATAATAGGTATAGGCAAAGGTCTCTGGGCCTGTCCCGAGGATGGGATGTTTTTTGATTAGCTCTAGGGCGCCGCTCCAGACAATGCGGCGGATATCACCACTCTCTGTCCCTCCATTTTCGAGTTGGGTTACTGGCAGGAGTACAGGTTGGCTCTGGATTAGGGTAGGAATGCTTGGGGTATAAGGGGTGCCTACCAATACAGCTACAAGTAGAAAGTAAAAAGTAGAAAGTGAAAGTTCGCGCTTAATTTTGATAAATGAGAACTGACGAAGTAATAGTACCCAATAGACTATATAGCTGATAGCTAGCGCGATAAACCCAGAACGTGATTTTGTTAAGAGGAGAGCAGTGAGTAGGACTAAGAAAGTAGTGTATGAAAGAATACTTTTTGATTTGTTAATTTTTAAAAAATATAGTGCGAGAAAGAGGTTGGGGAGGAGATAGGCGGCTAGCCAGTTGGGCTGGCCGAGGGTGCTAAAAGGTCTGTTGACCACGTCCTGGATCCAGAGCGACTTGTCGACTCCTAGGCGCTGAGCAATAGCATATAGGCTAATAACAAAGGCTGTTCCCACGGATACTTTTATTAGTTTTTGGACACTTTTTTTGTCCAGGTAAATGGAGGCAGCAAAATAGAGGATTGTGTAGCAAATAGTGGTTAAGAGACCCTGATGGTAGCGGCTATAGTAACCCCAAAAACTGGTGTAGGGATTGATACTAAATATGGTCGAGAGTAGCTGTGTAGCGAGGATCGCGAGGACTGCTATTAAGATCGGTTTATTGATTAAATCTGCCTTAATGAATGATTTTTTGTTGATATAAGAGTCAATGATCCATGCTGTGAGGATAGTGAGACTGGTTGATAAGAGGAGGATGAACTTGGGGAACTCAAAGAGCTCGGAGTTGAGGGTGGTAAAGGTGAGGGGGATAAAGATGACGGATGCGTAGAGGATGGTCTGGATGAGTGTTTGCATATAAAAAGTATAACAGGATTATCTGATACGTTCGACTTAATATTTTTTGCTAGCGTGACGTTCATTTCAGGAATAATTGTCTGCGACCGCTAACGCTTGCTTCGACAATTATTCTTTAATATTCACACTACACTGCGCAAAAAACACATAAGTCTGCACGTAGTTTTAACTAGATCTTATTTGATATCATTTGATATTATATGATCGTATTATGATGTCTGTATTCCAGATCTGTGCTATCATATAGGACGCATATGTTAAATTCACTTTTGGGACTATTTTCGATGGATATGGGGATCGACCTGGGGACGGCGAATACGTTAGTCTTTGTTAAGAATAAAGGGATACTCATTAGAGAGCCGAGCTATGTAGCCAGACACAAAAAAACGGGTGCGGTCCTAGCTATTGGGAGCGAAGCCAAGCTCATGGCGGGCAAAACACCACAGGCGATCGAGGCGGTGCGACCACTACGAGATGGGGTGATTGCGGATTATGACGGCGCGCTCGCAATGCTTGATTTTTATATCAAAAAAGTCCACGAAAATTCTCCTTGGATCTCAAAAGTCCCACGACCACGAGTGATCATTGGTATACCATCAGGCGTTACCGAAGTAGAGCGACGGGCAGTGTCCGAAGCGGCAGTAGCAGCGGGCGCGCGCGAAGCATTTTTGGTAGAGGAGCCGATGGCAGCAGCTATCGGGGCAGGACTCCCAATAGATGAGCCGAGGGGGCAGATGATAATTGACATAGGGGGTGGGACTACGGAGATCGCGGTACTCTCACTAGGTGGGATAGTACTCAACAAATCACTGCGTGTTGCGGGGGATGAGCTAACAGAATCAATCATTCATTTTTCGCGAGTGAAGTACGGACTGCTCCTAGGTGATGCTAGTGCCGAAGAAGTAAAAACTAGTGTAGGTAGCGCAACGGCTGATAGCAAGCTAGATGGACTGCAGGCAGTAGTGAGGGGACGTGACCTGGGATCTGGGTTACCCAAATCGATGAAGTTTGGGGCTAGTGAGGTACGGGAAGCGATGGCACCAACTCTACAGCAGATAGTTCGAGGGGTAATGGATGTACTAGAAGAGACACCACCAGAGCTGATCTCGGATATTATCCAGCACGGAATCACGATGGCAGGTGGAGGATCTTTAATCAGGGGTATAGATAAAATGGTATCTGAGGCGACTAGTATGCCGGTCTATGTGTGTGAGGAGCCGATGGCAGCAGTTGTTCGTGGGTGCGGTAAGCTCCTGACTGACGAGCGATTGTTGAAGAAAGTAAAGGTGGGAGCGAGACTAAGGTATTAAGGATTAAGTTATGAGTATGGAAAGTAGGCCAAAATTCAGATTCGAGCAACTAATGCTTGCTACTGTGGTTATGATAGGAGAACTTTCTGTTCCCGCGATGCCAACGATTGCTGCGAGGTATATTTATAGTCTAGGTAAAGATGAGAGTAATTGGGTTGGACCAGATTTGTCTCATATGATTGGCCTAGATTTACTTAGAGTTGCGCTATTATGGGCAGGGATAAGCTTGCAGAATGAATGGCTAGTTAGTAGTTATTTTATATCTGGATTAGCTGAGACTGCTGCACTGAACTTTGTTTGGACTGATCAATCAGCTAAGCAAGAATAATATTCAACAATATCGATTTAAAAAATGAAATCATTTCAAAAACTAAAGAACAATCCTGAGTTGTGGAGACAGTATTGGGTACGGGAACAGGTGATTGATGTCAGGAAGAGAGAATTAGGTTACGAAATGCTAATTTTTGAGATAGTACCCGACACCACTAGCCGTTGCGATATAGCTACTACTGATACCTAGTGAGGTTAGTTTTTTGCGAAGCCTCTCGATAGTTTTGCCAATTGCGCTCAGACTAAATTTTTCGTCTTTGGTAAAGATCAGATCAGCGATCTCGTCGATAGAAAGAGGGGCAGGTGAGCGTTTGATAAGAGCTTTGAGCAAGGCAAGCTGGCTAGCGGAAAAGTCGGTTAGTGGGACTTTGTTAAAACAAATAGTCTCTCCCTGCATACTAAACCTGCACTCTACATGATCGCTAAGGCCGATTTTTTTGACAAAGTCGGTTGACTCTTTGATTAAAGACAGAGAGTAATGAGGTGGAATGGTGGTGGGGGTCCATGAGGAGCGAGCTGGGAGGAGTTCTTTTAGATTGCTCTCTAATAGTAGGTAGTCTACTAGATACTCGGTTTTTTCCCAGTCGGTGTAGAGAGTATTGCCAGCATGAGGTCGCAGGAGCGCAGTCAAGAGGATTTCGACTAAGGGATAGAGCCCTTGATCATGGCGAAGGTAGAGGATAACTGTCTTTAATTCTTGATTATAAAAGAACGAACCTCCAGTACCAAAGTAGCTGGGGTGAATTAGGATAGTCTCGGGGAGAGGGAGATTAGGGAAAGTGTGGCTTAACCAGGAAATTACTTTTGGGAGATAGGTTTCGTAATCAGCTCGGATTGATTGATTATCTAGCGAGGGGAGTTGAAGGAGGGTGAGATATTGGACTAACTGATCGGAGATAGGCCTCAACTGCTTGAGGGGGTAGGACATCCCGACTTGACTTGCCGATTCCCAGTATCTCGGTATCTTGGTATATGGTAGATCTGGTAAGTAGACGTGATGAGAGGTATCAGATCTTCTTTTTTTTAGATCATATGGGAGCGGGAGGAAGTGGTGGAGATGATAGAAGCCACTTTTGATCTTGACTGACATCTCAAGTATCCGTTCGGCCTCGTGTTCTAGTGACCATTCCCAGGCTATTTTCATATGCCCTATAGTATACACCTGATGTCAAAAAATGTCAGGAAATATTTATTTTACTATGTAGACTATGGGGTAGTTAATAAAAGGAGTGATATATGGCTGAAGGTAAAGAACGAATGACAGGTGGTCGCTTTAAATATGTGGACGATGTATTTGAAGGTTTAGATGCTTGGTGGCAGGGCTCATCAGATGCTAAGTCCTTACAAGACCGTATGGCAACAATAATGATTCATTCTTGTGCAGGAGCTTTGATAGGAATTATTGCAGGCATTGCAACAATTGATGCAACATTTATAGTGATAGGTATTGGTACAGGAATATTTAGTGGATCGTTCTCTGGCTACGTGAGTAAGGAGGATACAGGCGATATGAATGTTTAGCATTTTCTTCGCTGTTTAAACGACATATGGTAAAACCCAAAATAGTATGACTGAAAGACTACTAGAGCAAGCAAGAGGTATAGAGGTTGGCGAACAACTGGAATTTTATTTCTGGGAATTAAGGTTGAAGTTAGAAAGGACTGCGGAGCAGGAGTGGCGGTT
Source organism: Candidatus Woesebacteria bacterium (assembly GCA_031972135.1). Taxonomy (GTDB): domain Bacteria; phylum Patescibacteriota; class Microgenomatia; order UBA1400; family UBA12108; genus GWF. The sequence goes on along the minus strand of DALYFH010000024.1, from coordinate 9,327 downwards.
GGTTGGTGGTAGAGGGGTAGTTTGGGGACCGGGATCTGGTGTGGGTGATGGAAAGTTTATAAAAGCACCTACTTTTAGGCCATCAGAGTTGATGGAATCAAATGACCTGAGAACAACAGAAGAAGGTCCAAAAGTAAGATCATGGTGAAGTAGCAGATTAGTAAAGAATTGTACGAACCTGTCAAAAAATGTCAGGAAGTTACAAAAATCTAGTTGTATAGTAACAAAATGAAAAATTGGATTGAAATCGCAGGCGGTGATATAAAACTCGCTGAACAGGTAAGGGAATATTACGAATTGTGTTTGGCTGCAATACCTGCCTTCCCTGGGAGCATGATGGCCTCTGACGATGGTTATAGTGGTGGCGAACCGACGATCACTAAAGAAGGTGTTAAGAAGTTGGGTCAAATATACACACAGGAGAGAGAGAATGCGCGATTTCTTACAATAGCAGAGCAAGAAGCTATGAGATATCAAGGGTATGGACAACACCTTGAGGCTAATCCAGATGCTAGATCTGCCACAGTTCTTTTTCTTTTGTCGGGGATCGAGTAAACTAGCCTAGTGAAGACATTTCAAAAACTAAAGAACAATCCTGAGTTGTGGACGCAGTACTGGGTACGGGAGCAGGTGATTGATGCGATCCGGAGTTTTTTTAAAGGTCGTGGGTTTCATGAAGCAGAGGTCCCACTCTTACTACCTACACCCTCGACAGAACCATTTCTCGAAGTATTTAAAACCGAACTAAAGGATGATCATGGCAATAAATGGGATGGTTTTTTGCCATCTAGTCCTGAGTTTGCTCTAAAAAAACTACTTTCGGCAGGTTCCGGTTCGATATTTACTATCACCAAGTCATTTCGCAATGGGGAGGGGAGATCGAGTAGGCATAATCCTGAGTTTACGATCCTCGAGTGGTATCACACACCAGGGGATTACATGGCGGTTGCGCAGGATTTTGAAAAATTGATGAGAGAAATATCACTCGCAACTGGTGGAGATGGAAAAATCCTAAAATATCAGGGACACACCTATGATATTGGTAGTTCGTGGGAGAGAATAACAGTTGCAGAAGCATTTCAGAAATATGCAGGAATAGACACAGACACGATGCTAGACCAGGATAAGTTAAGAGTAGCAAGTAGAGATAAGGGATATCAGGTAGATGATGAGAGTACGTGGGAGGAGATGTGGAACCAGATCATAGCAAATGAGATAGAGCCAAAGCTCGGGGTGTCTGGTCCGACCATAATGTATGACTTCCCCGATTCACAGGCGGCACTAGCCAAAAAAGCGAAAGATCCACTGTTTGCAGAGCGGTGGGAAGTATATCTGGCAGGATATGAGCTCGGCAACTGTTTTTCTGAGCTTACCGACTGGGTGGAGCAAGAGGCTAGGTGTAAGGCTGATCTACTGGAGCGGAAAAAGCTAGGTAAGACAGAGTACCCAATGGATGTAGATTTTATTGATGCGCTAAAGCTCGGGATGCCAGAGACAGGGGGGATTGCGGTCGGGGTGGACCGACTAGTCGCACTATTTGCCGATACACCGAGCATTGCTGATACACTGTTTTTTCCAGTAGAGGAGCTGTTTAGAGGAGAATAATTTTATGCCTAACGAGATTGATCCTCGGTTACAAGACCTACATGATCTAGGTGTCCCACATAGCGAAATTCACTTGCACCTTGCAGATATGCATGAAGATATGAGAGCAGAAGAGTATCTGTGTAGACGTTATTTGTTGACTGGATTAGGGTTTTATAGCTGGATGACTGAAAAGATGCTAGAAGGGTATAAAGCAAAAGCACGCGAAGATGCAAAACGAAGAAACTTGGCAAGGAGTTTACGACCAAAATAGTATGTTTTTATACGTCTATTTGACAGCATGGCGTATAATATAGGACATATGAAACAATTTTTGATCGGTCTAGTTACTGTGCTCGTATTAGTAGTTGCTGGTGTTCTCGCTTTTCGCGGGATGACCGGACTATTTGGTCGTTTATTCCCGACTCCAAGCGCGAGTCCAGTCGCCAGTGCTGCGCCGAATCCTAGTGTAACTCCAATACCTAGTGCTACAGTAAAACCCAGTGCTACACCGTCTGCTTCTCCCAAAGGTGCTACGACTACAAAAGGTGGAGTGGTAAAAGGAGTCAGTACTACAACAACCAAAAAAGTAGTGACCACTACCTCACACCTAAGCCTTACTTTGGTTAAGACTAGTATTTGTCCGATTAGCTATACGACAGAAGTTAAAGATATTACGGGTCCACTGACACTTAGATATGAGCTCATCGACAACACTAGTTTTGGGATCACCATCTGGAAAAAGGATGGTAATGAGCTACTCGCTAACACTACCTATGGTGGCAGAAATGGCACAATCAAGACTATCTCAGGCGTTGATTATATGAAGGTTAGAGTAGAGTCTAAGAGCTGTTCTGGTAATAATGATAACTGGCTAAAACTCACTGCTGAGAGATAATATGAACCAAGAACAGAATTATAATGAAAAACTTGATGTAGCAGAAAGTCACTCAGACGGGGTTGAGAGAAACTTACAAATGATACTTGGGTCTGGAAACGCAGTAGAAGCCTTACTTAGAGTAATTTGGAACGGTCTGCCACTGCTATATCATTTAGCTTTTTCTGTTTACCACACCTTTTCAGCGCTGGACAGCATTGACAAAGAATAACTAAGCGCGACTAACGTACTCGCCGGTTTCGGTATCGACTATTACTGTTTCACCAGATTTTACAAAGAGGGGGACCATAACTTCAAACCCATTTTCGGTCATAGCTGGTTTTTTGGCGGCATTTACAGTGTTTCCGGCAACGGCATCCTGAGATTCAGTTATTTTGAGATTAACTTTGGGGGGAAAGCGAACACCTATGACCTCGCCCTCGTACTGGTTAAAGAACATCTTGGCTTCGGCTAGGAGATATTTTTCTTTGCCATCAAAGACCCATTTTTTGACTTCAAATTGATCAAAAGTGCGGGGATTCATAAAGTAGAACGTGTCACCATCGCCGTAGAGGTACTGGAGTTCTAGGGTATCGACTTCGACTATTTCGACCGTCTCACTACTTTTGTAGGTAAAATCCTGGACACTACCTGTTCTGACATTTTTTAGCCTAGTACGGGCAAACGCGCTGCCTTTGCCGGGGAAGTAAAATTCGCACTTTACTACCTCATGGGGAGCGTCCTTAAATAGGACAAACATTCCACCTTTGAGTTGATTGGCTTTTATGCTAGACATAGGCCACGATTATATGTCATAGTTAGGGTAATGCGCAAATATCTAACAAAAAACTGGAAGCCAATTGTTTTGGTTTTGGCGTTACTGTTTTTACTACCTGTCACTATCCCTCTAGCTCAACAAGCATGGAAATATCTAACTGGGGCTAGCTTTGCGCCTGCCAATATTGTCATAGATGCGAGTCAGACCAATGGGCGGGTCAGGCGGGTATGGGACGGGGTAGCTCAGGGTTATGAAAAACTGCCTGATGCTGACTTTAGACTGAGTGGAGTCGCACCGATAGTCAAATCTACTGGAGTGCGCTATGTCCGGATAGATCACGTTCTAAATGGATACGACGTGATTTCGAGAGGAGCTGATGGCCGCTTAGTTTATAACTGGACCAAGCTCGATAATATGATCTCTGACATTACTGCGATGGGGGCCAAACCTTTTATTGCTCTCTCCTACATGCCCTCTGCCATCAGTAAGGGGGATATCCTCGACTTCCCCAATAACTGGAGTGACTGGGGAGCTGTTGTAGCTGCTACAGTTGGCCGCTATAGCCGAGACTACAAAGGTGGGATTGACGGCGTGATCTACGAAGTCTGGAACGAGCCAGATCTATTTGGTGGATGGAAGATGGGGGGTAGTAAGAACTATGTAACGCTGTATGCAACTGCAGCCAATGCAGCAAACGGAGTCCGGGGAGCCAAACCATTTAAGATCGGTGGACCTGCAACCACTGGGTTTTATCCAGCATGGGTAACTGGTTTTTATGACAAATTAGATGAAAATGTAAGAATAGACTTTTTCTCCTGGCACAGATACGACACCAAGATTGATAAATTTATTGATGATGCTAAGACCGCCTCAGACATGATGAGTACACGGATTACCCGGCCGCAAGACCTATTTATTACCGAGTGGGGGATCAATCCTGAGCGCGGGGCTGCGTATGATGGTCGCTGGGCTGCGGCACACTACCTGGCAGTTAACAGGGCACTCATGGATACCAATATAGACCTAGCATTTGCCTTTGAGATCATGGACGGGGCGCCCGCTGATAAGGGACAGTTCCATGGTGGCTGGGGGATGCTGACTAATCCCAAATACGGAGCGGTTGCCAAAAAGCCTAGATTTAAAGCCTGGGAGATGCTAGCTCCGATTAACGGTGACAGGCTAGTATTGTCTGGTGAAGGTGGTTACGTTACTGCTATCGCTACTAGAGATAGTAACGAGGTGATCCGGATCCTAGCTGTCAATTATGACGAAAAGGGAACACATGACGAGGTAGTGCCGCTCTCGATGATCGGAATGGAAGATGGGGGATACAAAGTTACTGAGACCTACCTCTCGGGGCGCAGTATTAACTCTGAGATGACTGTTGTGGGTGGGACGTACACCCGCGAAGTAGTTTTAAATGACAGTGACGCAGTGCTTTTGACTTTGACTCGGAAGTAGGTTTAGCGTAAGGCGTATCCCTCGCCATAAATTGTTTTGATCATACTTGACGGGATGCTATTTTTTTCTAGTTTATCTCGCAGATGTTGGACTACTTTGTTGATTGTAGTTAGTGAGTAATCATCGAGATTGCTAAAGATAAGATCTCCGACAGAATCGTAGCTAAGTACGTCGGGAGAGGTTTTGATTAGCTCTGCGAGGATAGTAGACTCCCGAGAGGTTAAATGTAAGATCGGTGTAGATTTGTAAGACAGAGTCCCGCCTACGTTCTCGAGTGCGCTATTACGCTCTGGTGCGCCGATCTGAGATAGGAAAGTATATGATTCATCTAAGATTTTTTTTGTACTACTGATTCTGCCTAGTTGATTGACTCCATTTTGGTAAGGCAGTGGATCTAGTTTTGAGAGTATAGGAGCTAAGGGCGAGTCAGATACGATCCAATCTGATAAGAACTTGATTTGTTTCCAGGTTGCCTGATGTCTGGCCGTAAGACTCCTAGTGAGAAGCGCCTGCACCATGACGTTGATCAGGGTGCGGATTCCCTGGTCTTGCCTTAGATAGATGATGAGATTAGCTGGGTATGTCTCGACCTTATCATATGATGCGACGGAGCCGTACTGACTAGCGTGGATAGTGATGCTTTTGACAGAGTGAGTGGGTAAGTTTAATAATTTTATTAACGCGCCCATTAATTTATCTTGATTTTTGTCCCATATTTCTTGGATGGGATGGGTAGAAATGGCCTGGTCGCCTGACATTTTTAATCTAGAGATAACGGGCAGTAGCACTGGTCCAGCGATTTGATTTTGTGTATCGGATGGCTGGGTAAAGTCGATCCTAGATACTGTCTCCCAGTACCTAGGGATAGAGGTATAGGAGAGGTGTGGTAGATAGATAGTAGTATCGGGGGTAGGAGAGGAAGTAGTGCTGGGCAACACAATAAAGCCTTGTTTTTGATAAAAGCCGTTGGCGATGTTGGCACAGGCATGTGTGATCCTGAGTGCCTCGGTTTCGTAATTCCAGAGCCATTTTGTTTTCATTAGCATATCCTACTATAGGTCTTCAGGGTTTGTCAAGAATACACAATGATGTATCCTATAATAAGTATCAATTATCATAGTAATGGGGATATAATAATACATGAGCAACCATGAGACACTAGAACAATTAAATGGTGCATGTGTGGACCCAAAACGTCCCATGCCAGAGATGCAGCCATATCGAATGGAATTTACTGCACTAGTAAGAGATTTGCGACTGAATAGTAGTGGTGTGTTGGGGGGATTTATAGCTAATATAGCGGATGCTGCTGTGTCTTATCGTGAGCTCAATAATAGTAATCATTATGCATATTCTTTGTGGTTTACTTTAAATTCGTTAGGAGATACGATGGGTATCGTTGCCCCAATATATGATTCTGGTAGAAGTTCTTGGTTAAGTTTGTATGATAGTCCCTTTAGCGCATCAGCAGATTCTGCGGCAACAATGAGGTTGCCATTTGACCTTAAAAAACGACATGAGAGTTATGATCGTTTGATGTCTAGAGTCGCTAGTGTCAATAATATGCGGATGCAACTCGATAAAGCCGAGGTAGTTAAGTATTTTGAGTTATTAGCAGTGAGAGAGCACAAGACTGACTTTAAGAAGCCATATGGTTTGGAAGATTGGCTATATGCCACGTTATTTTTGACATTGAGCAATGAAAATTTGATGAAGCCTTTGGAGTATAGTGAAAGAAAGAGCCATGTTGACCTTGCTATCTTTGGAGCGCTAGCGATGTTGACGACAGAAAAACCATTGAGAGAAAGGAATGAAATTACTGCGGCAGATAGACGAGTCGATGCAGTAATGGAAAATCTTTCTAATAATAGATATTTTTTAAGTCTACCGCAAGAAGTTGATGTTGAACCGATTTTGATTACTAGGGACTAGAACTTTGTTGATAAAGGTAGCATGCAATCTGCTATACTTATTGGATGTTTCCGTCTGATAATGATTTTAAATTAGCAACAGTCATGCTCGACCACTCGGTCTCGGTAAAACCTAAAGAAAAGGTTTTGATCGTGACAGATGAGGGAGGTCTACCACTCGCCAAAGCAGTGTATGAGGGAGTGCTCAATCGCGGGGCGTATCCTCTTATTGAGATAGCGACCAGCGGCCTCGCCTACACCTACTACGCGCTCGCAAATGACTGGCAGCTGTCATATGTCCCTGACGAGGTAATCATGGCCAAATATAACTGGGCAGATGCCTTTGTCCGAATAGTGGCTGATGATAACCTGAGGGAGCTCTCAACCATAGAACCCTCAAAACTAACCGGTCGGGCCAAGCTCATGCGACCATACTCCGAGATCATGCTCAAAAAAAGATGGATCCTGACATATTACCCAACAAATGCGATGGCCCAAGAAGCCGGACTCAGTCTAGCCGAGATGCGCAAGTTTTACTTTGACTCATGTCTAGTTGACTACAAAGCCATGGCAAAGAGGCTAGCGAAACTCGAAAAAATTATGGATAAGGGAAAGATGATCCACGTAGTGGGCAGGCAGACTGACCTATATGTAAATATCGAGGGGAGGCTGGCGCAGGCATGTAGTGCTGAGTGTAATATCCCGGATGGGGAGTGTTTCCTCGCTCCTGTTACAGACGGGGTAAATGGAGAAGTCTATTTTGAGCTACCGACGCTCGCATACGGTCATGAGGTATCGGGGATCCATCTAGAGTTTAAGGACGGTCGTGTAATAAATGCCAAAGCCGAAAAAGGCGAGGAGGCACTGCTTACGATGCTTGATACTGATCCTGGTGCTCGCTATCTTGGGGAGTTTGCGATTGGGGCCAACTTTAGTATCACTCGCGGGATGTTAAATACGCTGTTTGACGAAAAGATCGGGGGGACTATTCATATGGCGCTCGGAATGGCTTTTAAAGACAAAAGGGGTGGGGGAGAAAATAACTCTGGTATCCACTGGGATATTGTAAAAGATATGCGGACTCCAGGGAGTGTACTGACGATAGATGGGGTAGAGGTACTGAAAGAGGGTAAGCTTTTGATTTGATTGTGTGTAATTAGTGTGTAGACAAATCTAGTTATTTGTCTTATAATATATTTTCTATGACTGAGCAAAATCTGTATGTACTTGACCCCGAAATGGTCGAAGTTATCGAACAAATTTCGGCAATAAAGCCTGATAATGCTCGATGTATTACTCTCGGATGTCTCGGAGATGTTTGCTTAAATATCTTAGTCGCTAGAAATTGCATTCGAGCCCTCAAGGAGAGTGACTCTGATTCTGATGCGTATGGTGACCAGATAGTCACAATAGGATTGTCTGCTTACTCGCGTCATCTTAAAGGAGACTTAGACAGACGTATGACATGCCAAACTGTAGGTATGTATCCATTATTGATAAAGTTGGGCGAACTTGCATACCCGCAGTTCGCGAAAGATGAGGAAGAGTAGCGATTTAGCTACAGAGTTTTTAGTCATTGTATAATTGTCTAATGAGTTTGATTGATCTGACTGGAATATATAAACCAAAAATTGATATTGAGATTGAGGCGGAACTGGGTAGGAGATTAGAAGAAGTTAGAGATATTTCACCAGAGTTGGTAAAAATAGTAGATATGATGCGAGAGCTCGCCGTGGGTGGCAAGCGGATGCGGGGACTCCTCACTGTCCTCGGGTATCAGCTCTCTGGAGGCAGTGAGAGCGGACTAAAAGAGGTAATAAAAGCTGCGGTCGTGATGGAGCTATTTCACCTAGGGCTACTAATCCACGATGATTTTATGGACCAAGATGATCTAAGGCGAGGTGTCTCAACTATCCATGGTCGATATCCGGACAGACACATTGGGGAGAGTATAGCTGTGCTTGCGGGTGACTATACGTTTGGGTGGGGGGTGGAGATATTATCATCGGTTAACCTGCCACAAGATCAGGTACTTAAGGCAATTCAGGTATGGGGGAAGTACTTTACCAGAGTTGGCTATGGACAGACGCTAGATGTACTAAAGTCTGCGGATGAGAGTAGCCTCCTAAATATCCTAGCTCTAAAGTCTGGCGAGTATAGCTGCGTGTTACCTCTACAACTAGGTGCTGCTCTAGCGGGAGGGAGCCAAGAAAAAATGGACAAACTATATAAATATGGGATGGAGCTGGGGTGGGTATTTCAGCTGCGAGATGATTACCTGGCCGAGTGGGGTGATAGTAGCAAAACAGGCAAGCCGGTAGGCAATGATAGTCGGGAGGGGAAGCATAGCTTTGCGATAATGTATGGCAAAGATAAGCTGCTATCTGAGATAGAGAGACATGTAGAACTAGCAAAGAGAATCGTCGATGAGCCGATACTGCATGAGATAGTACAGTGGGTTGCGAGTCGAGATAATTGATATATTTTGATATATTGCAAGAAAATTCTGTTTTTGGGATACTTACAAAAGTTATGAACAGCCAAGCTCGTATTTATACCATTAACTTTAAACACCTCCTCGTCTGGGGTGCTTTGGGTTTTGTGTAAATAAGAGCTAATTAATAGCAAAATACACAAACCCGCACACAGAGGCGGGGTTTTTTTTAGGTCTAAGTGACCTAACAACCCCTAGCGGAACCGTAAGGTGAAGTGGGGTA
>DALYFH010000023.1:13355-14345 GCA_031972135.1 Candidatus Woesebacteria bacterium | reverse complement strand
CAATCGTAGTCCATAATTCTTGTGCTGTATTTGGTGCAAAAAGTGAAAGTAGTTTTGCAAACATGCCCAAATGTTCTTTAGAGATGTTTTGCCCATCCTCTCGCCATGCATTTACAAACTCCATGAGCCCCGCAATGGCCGTGTTAAACTTTTGGTTTAAGACACCATCTTCGACCCGATCCACCAGTATTTTCAACTTAGAAGAGAGGATTGGCGAGGTCTCCTCGCCTAACTTCCCATCCATTTGCGCTGTCGTCTTGATGCGATCCAAAAATCTCACCTGTCCAGAGATCGCACCACTGTCCCATGCGATCGACTGCTCCCATGGCCCCATAAACATCTCATACATCCGGGTAGCGTCACTCCCATATTTTGACACCATATCATCTGGATTTACCACATTCCCGATCGATTTACTCATTTTTTTACCATCTTCTGCGAGCACTAGCCCAACCGACCGGAGCCGCAAAAATGGCTCTGGGAAGTCTAGGATGTTAAGATCCTGCAAAACTTTCACCCAAAAACGTGCATAGAGTAGATGTAATACAGCATGCTCTGCCCCACCTAGGTACCAATCAACCGGCGACCATTCTTTGATATATTTTTTAGCATCATTAAGATTGTTTATTTTTTCGCCACTTTGTTTGGCAGCCCAGAATGGAAAAGCGAGGAAATACCAACAGGATCCTGCCCAGTTGGGCATAGTGTCAGTCTCGCGAGTGGCAGGCCCACCACAGCTGGGACAGGTGGTGTTTACCCAGTCTGTGACGCGTGATAGTGGCGACTCTCCGGTCTCTGTCGGCTCATACGAATCTAGTGTCGGTAGTTCTAATGGGAGCTGATCTTCGGGTACTGGGACCACTCCATTCTCGTCTCCACACTTCTCACAATAAACTAGAGGGATGGGCTCACCCCAGTAGCGCTGGCGAGAGAATACCCAATCGCGAAGGTGATAACTCACGATTCGCTCTCCCCAACCCTTCTCTTCAA
>DALYFH010000023.1:0-13345 GCA_031972135.1 Candidatus Woesebacteria bacterium | reverse complement strand
CACATCTAGATTGTTGGTCTGTCTTGCTTTTTTCATCGCCTCAGCAAAATCTAAACCATTCAAAAAGTCCGAGTTGATCATTGTCCCCTTCATGCCTTTTTCGACAAGTTGCTCTACTCGCTCGACAGGACTCTCATCACCGTCCTCACCCACCACTACTCGCTTGATCGGTATCCCAAACTTCTTTGCAAATTCAAAATCGCGCTTGTCGTGTGCAGGACATCCTTGCACTGCTCCTGTTCCTACATGAGCGAGTACAAAATCAGCTATCCAGACTGGGATATTCTCATTGGTAACGTGATTAGTCACGTATAGTCCAGTAAACACTCCCGTTTTCTCTTTTCCCTCAACCATCCTATCAACCTCAGATTTCTGCTGTGCTCTCTTTACATAATCAACAACACTTCTCTTAACCTCTTCTTTAACTGGGTATTCCCCGCTTAGTATCTTCTTAACCACCTCGTGTTCTGGTGCGACAACCATGAATGTTGCACCAAAATTAACTGGAGTAGTAGTAAATACTGTAATTTTGTCAGAGTGATCAACAACATCATAAGTTATGTTGATTCCCTCCTTTTTCCCGATCCAGTTCCGCTGCATCTCAAGGATTCCTTTGGGCCAATCAAGTCCTTTTCGGGTCGGGTCGAGCTTCTTTCCCTCAATTTTTAAATCAATATCCAGGTCATTTAGTAGGCGCTCAGCATAACTAGTTATCCGCATCACCCACTGTGGGAGGAGCTTCTTCCCCACCACTGTTCCACATCGCTCATGAGTCCCATCTGGCAGCACTTCTTCATTGGCTAGTCCTGTCAAACATTTGGGACACCAGTTGATGGCCACCTTCTCCCTGTAAACGATCCGTCTACCCTGCTCATCTTTTTTTCCATATAGCTGGAGAAAGATCCACTGGGTGATCGCATAATATTGTGGATCTGTAGTTGCAAACTCCCGCTCCCAGTCAAAAGAAAGGGACAGGTTCTGCATTTGTTTTTTAAAGTTGGCGTAGTTATGTGGCACCATGGTTTGAGGTATCTTTTTGGCCTTGATGGCCGCATTCTCCGCCGGCAAACCAAAAGCGTCCCATCCCATCGGGGACAATACCGTTTCTTTCCCAGTCTTCATCCGAAAATATCTAGCCATCACATCGCAAGCGGTAAATATCCGCACATGCCCAACATGGAGCCCTTCTCCAGATGGATATGGGAACATGCCAAGGATGTATGTTTTCTTCATGATGTTTATTTTACCAATGTTTAGGAGGATATGGTACTAAGATGCATTACATGCTTACTACTTACAAACTGTTGTTTCAGAGTCTGCACTAGTCCCACCTTGGCAATACAACACTTGACCAGTATCTGATAGCTCTATGGCTACAGGTGCAGGACACCACATCTCACCCCCGGTATACAAATAACCATCTACAAATTTGTCACTTGTTCGCTCACCTGTACTAACCTCTTGATTAGCAAGACCAATATACTCTGATTCCTCAAGACCAGGATCACTCTTAACTTGCTCTTTGGGATATATCAATTTGACTGGTTCAAGAGCTTCACCTCCACTCACTGTCATTGCGCACGTATTTGGGCTCATTCTCGAGGCAGCAACCGTATATATAGTATTTGCTCCAGCAGTAGGCACACTCTCACTGCAAGCAGTCAGAAAAAATATCGAAAGGAGAAACATTTGCTTCATCCAAACAGGCATATCTACACGTCGCGGTTCTTTATCCATACACACCTTTCAATAAACTGAAAATTGTTATTTACCTAACTGCTTGAGCGAAAGAATCACTCGTTGTGTTCCACCAATCACATCATGATTTGTTCGTGATAAGGAGTCAGCTATCTCGATTCCAGGATTTTTACCACCTAACCACGCACTAAACAGGTCAAGTGAAGGAGCATTTTTATATCCTTCGATTGCGTCGCTAGCTAGATCACCTACTTTGGATAACTGATTAAATGCGAAGTGCAATGCCTGGTTAGCAAAACCTATGGCATTCCCGCATTCAGCTATACCTAAAACAAGCAAAATTGCTATTGCAGGATATATTAATCTTGCCGCTGCCTCTGTCGCCCAGTTTTCCTGCTTCCTATTCATCAATTTTTCAGGTTCTTTCATACACACCTCCTACACACGTATTCTACCACAATACTACTATAAGTCTACTATTTGCCTGGTGGGATAGAATTTCTGACACGCTCAGAGTGTGCTATATCTTCTTTTAACCCTTCAATGTTCTTTTTTATTTCTTCTACCCCTCGAGCAGCCATTAATTGCTCACCATGCACTATCCCCATATGTGCAATCGTATCTCCCGTCGCATCAGTCACCATACTAGCTACTTTATGTATATGTTCAGCTAGTGCTTCTACTCTCCCCGAAAACTGAGCACCCATAGCATGATGGACGATAGCATCAAGAGTAGGTGGCACATCGCTATATTGATCACTCATAGCAAGAGCTATACGTTGTATTGTTTCATCATGAATAGGTAATCCCTCCACTCTCCCGGCGCCACGCAGATCAGACACTGCCTTAGCTATTTCACGAGCACCATCTACAGCCTGTCGTGCATCAGCAACTAAACCTGGGTCTCTTGGCGTTGCCATGCTCAGATTAAATGCGATAGAGTTAGCAGCTGCTTCCGTTGCCCTCACGTAGCCTGCAAGGTGATCCATATCCACAGTGACTTTTCCTGTATAACTGGTACCCAAATCAATACTAGGATATCCATGTCCAGGGGAATTGTCCCTAGAAGAGCGATTAAAATCATCATAGATAGTATCTTCAGTATTTTTATATGCTGGCTTATTTTGGCCTCCTCGAGCACCAGTATAAGAAGTATCATCGCGAAAAATAGAATACAGCCAAAAACCGGTGACTAAAGTTATGATCCCACCGCCTCCAAAAAACAATAGTCTTATCCAATCTGTTGAATCCGTTGGTAGTTCTACCCCTTCTCCGTAAACCGTCGCACTATTAATAGATGCCACAAATCGGTCGACTGGGACTACAGCTTCAACAGTATATGGTTGCTGAACACCCAGATCAAAAAACACCATCTTGGTAGGGACGTAAAGAGTACTATCACCCTCGAGTTTAGTGAGTGTTATTGTATCTGGTAAGTCACTCAATCCAATAGTCATTTCTTGAGAATTTGCACCATTGGCAGGTTCTATTTTTGCACTGGGTATATTTTCTTCAAAAAAGTTGGGATTAATGTATAGATCATCCGTGGCACTTATATAGTTAGCTAGTAGTTGCTGAAATAAGACCAAGTTTAATCTGTCATCAGGATTACAGTTAGCAGTATCAAGTGATAGCTGGTTTGTAGTGTTATCTACTCTGGGGTGCAAACAGTCAGCCGCAACATTCCCTAGCATTTCTGCACTGGCACCACATGCCAGACTAGATAGCAGGCTCATCAGTCCAAGTACGGCAAAACTTTTTATCCCCACACTCCAATGCAGCTTATTCTCATGAGATTTGTACGGCATAAAAACTAATCTACAGTCATGTTAGTATGGAGATACTATAGGTTATACTGTGAAATGTCAACTGGATACTATACAATCATATTTATGCCTGCCCGGTTTATTCTCCACACTATCCTTCTTTTTGCCGCTGTCTTTGGCGTTCTAATCTGGCTCCTCTCCCCTCTAGAGCCCTATACTCTCCAGTTAGTTGGTGTGCTCACTCTCCTCTACTTCTCCACGCATAGTCTAAGAAAGCACTACCCCAAGCTATTTCATAGGAGTAGTGTAACGCTGGATCTAACTATCCTGACCTCTATGATCCTCCTCCTAGTCACAGAAACAGGTGCTCTAACCTCTCCCCTCTTCTTCCTCCTCTATTTCCTCCTCTTTGCTGTCTCTATGCTCTACGAGATCGAGGCAACCCTAGTCTTAACTGGCGCCCTCATCCTCTACTTCATCTTTTTACCTGGCACCAACCTGGGCGATCTCATGCACCTCTCCCAGCTCGGCGCGCTCATCATGATCACCCCGCTGGCTCTCTTTACTGGCCATCAGTATGAGGTTAGTCTCGAAGAAAAAGAAACCAGAAGACGCCTAACGCACCACTTAAGCCATCAAGAAACCGATACCCTCCTCTTCCTCTCACTTAATCTAAAAAATACTCTAGTCAACGCACTCGACACCCTCTCTAACACCATCCCAGTAACTAGGGCGAGAGAAGTCCACGAAAACTTAACTACGTTATATAAAGATCTAAAAGCTCTATACAAAACTAGCCTAGATCTCGAAAAAGCCATTGATAAAGAAACCGATTAGCGAGTCTCGTAAGACAGTGTGACACTCACCACTACCTCACTACTCCCAGCTTCAACTGGTGTCTCAACTTTTGCTTCCATCGTCGAGGACACTGCCATATCTCGAGAGTACATAGGTACTGGGTAGCCACCCATAGATCCTTCGCTAATGTTTACAATCCGACCTAGTTTCATGCCTGAGAGCTCTGCTAGCTCACTGGCTTTAGTTTTAGCTTTCTCAATCGCTTCTTCTCTGGCTTCTCGCGTGGTCTTCTCGCTTAGCTCTTCAGATAGTCCAAAGCTAGGACCAGAAACGTTATCTAGTCCCAGACTTCCCACTAGATCTAATGCATCAGATACTTTATCTAGATCATGAATCTTTACACTCAAGCTAGCTTGAGCTCGGTACAGACCTTCTTCTTGATAATCTGGGTATACGTTATATCCTGTGGTTTTAATATCTTTGTCATCTATCCCCATTCCTTTTAGACTCTTACCTACCTGCTCCATCTTCATATTGATAGATTGCTGTACGGTCTTTAGGTTGCGACCCTGATCGGTTACTCCTAGCTGGAGTGTAGCTTCATCTGGTACTACTACCACTCTACCCTCTCCACTTACATCAAATGTTGTCATTTTCTGGGTCTGAGTAACAGCAATTGGGAGGGCTCCCACCACTTTAAAGTAAACTCCTACAACCCCTGCTACTAGTAGAGCTACCAAAGTCATTTCTAAAACACGTTTCATCATATCCACTCTCCTCTCTTTAACTATTATGCTACACTCAGATCATAAGCAAATCTTACTCTCATGTCAAAATCTCTCGCTGCTTCCACTATCTTTATCTTAGCCTCGATCCTCTTTACGACTCGCGTCGCAGCCACCCCACCACGCCCAGACATATCTCAGCTAGAAAACATTGAACCATCAAAAATTTACTTCAATAACTACGAGACCTCCAATCACTTTACAGCCGAGGTCACTCCCTGGAATCTCAGCTACTCTAACCCTGGTGGCTGGAAAGTTTATTTTATCTCCACTTATAACACTACTCTTTGCACGACTCCCAGCAATATATTTGCCCTCTCATATACAGAGAACATCGTCGACCGAGGCACTTGTCGCACGCTCACCTCTCCTCTCCTCGATTCATCTACCTACAACATCGCTCCTACGCTCCCTCTATGGCGACGAGACTACTATGGCGTTTTCTCCGCCCATTTAATTAACAAAAACTCTACTCCCACCATCTACACCATTAATCACGGCGAGGCTGGTAGCAACAATAGTAATATGGGCGAAAAAATCCCAGGTTGTGCTCCTCTTCCCGATATGGGATATGGCGAGCTTAGTTGTGATCCAAATCTCTGGTGGGGTAGTTACAATGCTTTTGTTAGTTTGAGCAGTTTCCCCTTTGATACTAATAATCTAAGCAACCCCACGCTTCAACATTTTGGCCCAATCGCTTGGCCAGCCAACGGTTACATCGAATCTCTAAACGGAGGGACTAGCTATGTCAAAGCAACCGATGGTGGGATTAGGCAACCCACAGGCTTTGTGGACAATAATTACCTCTACGTATACTACGAAGACTTGAGTCAAGGTGATCCTGCCCTAGGGAGAGGACCAGGACTCAAAGTTATTCGTGCACCCATTACCTCCCAAGGCGTAGATCCATCAACTTTTAAAACATATTACAACAGAGCTTGGACCGATTCTGCCCTCCCACCTGGTTTCGAGCTAGATCGGTACTACAATTCTTTTTCAGTCAAAGGAGGACGCAGTAGCGATATACTCAACTCTACTCTCCGCATGGTCGGACCTACCCCTGGATCAGGTCGCAGTTATCAGCGCAAAATAGCCGATGTCATTAGCTTTAGTGTGGCAAAAGTCCACAACACCCCCTATTACATAGGGGTCGGTTTTGATATGTCAGTTGGTGCTACCCTTAGACTCTCAACTGATCTCGTCAACTGGAGCGCTCCTACCCTTATTCCTGGGTCCAACTATGATTTCTGGAGTGGCAGCGATATCCAAAAAACTCCCCTCCTCTACCCACGTCTCGCACGCATATCAGGAGATAGCAATGAAGTAATTGATGCAAATGACTTTTATGTGATAGGCACCCAAACACGCAGTGTCCCTGGGACCTTTGACCAAAAAATGGTTGTTGCAACTAGGCTTAAGTTAAATCTCCCAGAGACTAGCATTCCTGGGGATCTTAATAATGATGGACGAGTAGAGATTTTGGACTTTAATCTGCTAATTACCAAGTTTGGGAACCCATACACCATCCTCGATTTCAACACAATCATAAGTAACTTTGGCAAATAATCCGATCATTGACAACGATCCGTCACTTATGTCATATTGATCATATGCCAAGTATTTTACTAAAAAGAGGCTACCAATCAGGCTCTTACTACCACATCAAGCATCAGGCCAAAAAGGACACACTCCTTTTTACGACCGAGGCCGATTACAAGACTTTTATCCTCCTCCTCTCCTACTACCTCCGTTTCCCCGATGCGACTCCTCTCTCTTGGGTCAAACGCCTAAACCCTAAGACCGTGGTAGACAAAAGAAATAAGAGCGAGCTAGGTAGTACCCCCGTCGCCCTCCACAGCTTCCTCCTCCTCCCCGATCACTTCCATCTTGTACTCAAAGAAAACCAAGGCGGCAAAAAACCAGGGATCAGCAACCTGATGCGCCGGCTCTCAGTCGGCTACGCCATGTACTACAACAAAACTTATGGTGTCAAAGGCACGATCTACCAGGGCAAGTACAAAAATATTCAGATCAACCAGGATAATCTCTCTCCGCTTGTCCAGTCCCTGCACTCTCACGACAACGTCAACTCGACTTATATGAATAGTCCGCTACACAGTAGTGCTAGCGACTATAGTAGTAGCGCTCGTCCTTGGCTTACCCCACTGCCTCTAGGTATAGAAGATAATGCCAAGCTAAATCCTCGCTTACTGCTAGACAAATAATCCTTGCTATACTAAAAGGTATGCCCTACCTACTAGTGTTTTTGATGATCGCTGCTTCCCTATTCTTCCCCCAAACAACTCGTGGCGAAACGATGAATAGCAATAACTACACGATCAGGACTGGGAACTTTAATATAACTAGCGGCTTAAAAAGTAGCGGCAGCTATAGCCTGACAGACACGGTCGGCCAGACCGTCGCCAACTATTTCTCCGGTACTGGATACCACGTCAAAGCAGGTTTCCAGTATCTCTACACACTCTACAACTTTAGCTTTAGTATCAGTGACCTCTCAGTTAACCTAACCTTAACCCCCAATACCTTTAGCACAGATACTCACAACCTAGTGGTCACTGCGCCTGGCCAGGGATATAGCGTTAGTGTTTTTGAGACCGAAAAACTAACACTCAGTGGTGGGCTCGACACTATACCCGATACTACTTGTGATTCTGGCCCCTGTACCGAGACGAGTGCCCAACCATGGACAACATCTAGCAATAACGGTTTTGGCTACAATTTAACAGGTAACGACATTGCCGCAGATTTTGTCAGTAGTTCCTACTTCCGCCCTTTTCCAGATTTCTCCCTTAGTGAAAATCCCGCAACCATCATGTCCACAGTCGAAGCTGGCAAAAATCGGACAGCAACAGTCACATACCAGCTAAGTCCTAGTGGCTCTCAAGCCTCCGGTACCTACTACACTAACATTATATATATCGCGACCCCTACTTTCTAACTATGAAAAAAATATTAATATTATTTTCTGCTTTCACCTTTCTACTTTCACCTACGCAAGCCTTTGCTTCAACTGGCTTGAGTATTAGTCCTCCAGTCACTGAGGTGTTAATTGCTCCCAACAAATCCCTGCGTACTACCCTCCAGCTGACAAACGATGGCGACGACACTAGTGTCGTCTTCTCTCTCCACACACTCATTCCAACCGGTGATCTCGGCCACTCAACCATTAATCCGAGGCCTCTTGACCTGACTTCTATCCCACTAGTTATAAAAACCATCGGGACGGAACTAGATCAACCAATCCAACTTATAGCAGGTCAATCACTCCCTATCACACTCGAGCTCGAGGCTGCCAATCTGGACGAGCCACAAGATGTTTATTTTGCACTCCTCGCAAGACCCATTAATCCGAGCTCTAGCCCTACCATGACCGCATCTACTCCAGGCATCACTGCTCTATTTTTAGCAACTGTCACCCCAACTAGCTCACTCCCTACCAATATCTCTCTAACTCCACCCAAACTCCCAATCATCCAGGACACTACTCGTCCACTCACTCTAGATATTAAAGCCGAGAACAAAACTAGTATCATGCTGCAAGTCCAAGGTAAGGTCAAATTATTATCACCGAACAAATCATTAATTACCGAATCAAATATTGACCCCAAACTAATCCTCGGCAATACTTCCCGCCTACTTTCTGATTTCGAATTTCTAATTTCGGATTTCGCTTTTGGTCCACACACCCTCACTATCGAGCTCACGACAATCGGTGGGCGTACTCTGACTGAGCACTCTTATGTGATCTGGATACTCCCCCTTAGATATCTATTAGTATTTATTATTATTCTCATCCTAATTTCTATCCCTATCCTAAGAAAGATTCGCTTGACAAGTAGACTAGAAAAAGCCTAAAGTGATAGTTATCTATGTCCAAGCTTTTAGTAGGCTACTCTGCCCTAATCCTCTCCACTCTTTTTACTCTGGTCAACCCAACGGTACTCAGTGGCGCCAACTTAACTAGTGTCAAAGATACCTTGCAATCCTCTCGTCTCTCGGTTAATGCGCGAGTTGATGCAACCGGTACAACGGTCGGGAGTAGTAACGTCAAACTCAAGACCGTAGCGAGTGCCCCAGCCAACACCATTAGCACTGGCAACCTTCGTGCCCAAGACAGTTTGGTCATTGGTACTGGTACCTACACTGTCGTCGATATTATTGATGCCGACGAATTTACTGTTACCCCTGTACTCGCTAGTGGCGATGCCGACGACAACGATCCCATTTATTTAAAGATGCGTCCTCGACACGCTGTTCAATTTACTACTGCAAGCGCAGTCTCAAACGGTTACTTCCAGGTCCTCCTCCCCGCTGATGCAACCACCCCCAACGACGGCAACCCAGATGACCAAGGTTATGATTTTAATACCACAGTCAATGTAACTGCTCCCGCTGACGTCGGTTCAACCTTTGATTTTGTCACAGGCGTCGCAACTGCTGCTGGCGCCACCGGTTGTACTAGTCCCGCCAACTATCATTGTTTTGAGTTCCACTACAGTGGTGCAGGTGGTGTAGGTCAAGCCTTTACTCTATATATAGGCAACACCAATGGTAGCAATACTCCCATAGCTCCTGCCACCGGTACTGCTCATACTGAGGGTACTGCCGACACCTACCCAGTCTTAGTTCGCCAATTCGCCGCAGATACCAACCCCAACTCTGCTACCCCAGTCGATTCAACTAGCGCTCGGGTCGCTCACATCGAAGCAGTTAGAGTCACCGCCACAGTCGAACCAACAATTAGCTTTAGCATCGCAGGTATCGCCTCAGGTGCTACACGTTGCGGGGTTAGCACAGATGTCACAACTACAGCCACCAGCGTCCCCTTTGGCAGCATGATCCTCAATAACTTTAAAACTCTTGCACAGGACTTAACAGTCAGCACCAACGCTAGCGGTGGCTACGTAGTCACGAGTAGTGAAAATGATCAACTAGGATTAGGAGGTGGCACTACACCATTTATCCCAGATACTACCTGCGACGGTGGCACTTGTACCGAGAGTTCAGCTGTCGAGTGGGCAACAGCCACCAACAACGGCTTTGGTTACAGTCTCGAAAACGTAGATGCAGCAGCAATTGCCTTTGAGTATGACACCAGTGGTGATACTTTCCGTAGCAAGCAGTTTGCTGATATAACTGGCAGTGAGACCCCCCAGACAATCTTTAGTAGCTCAACAGTTGCCAACGCGGAGAATGCATACGTTTGCTACCGGCTCAGCGTAGGCGCCACTCAAGCGGCCGGTGATTACGAAAACCAGATTACTTATACCGCTACCGGAACCTTCTAATGAAAAAAGTTTACCTCTTTCTACTTTCTACTTTCTACTTTCTACTCAATGCTGCGACCCCAGTCCTAGCTCAGGATATAAGCCTTGTCGTCTCCCCTCCTCGCACCGATATTGAGATCAAACCAGGTGAGACCATCCAAAAAACCATCAAAGTTACCAATACGAGTCCGACCGAGCTAATCTTAGGTGCCGAAACTATCGACTTTATCGTCAAAGATGATGCAGGTACTCCGATCAAAGTGACCACCGAAGCCTCAGGCCGCTTCCTAGCATCCCCTTGGTTTACTCTAGAAACCGAAGAACTAGTTGTCCCACCCAAAGAGACAGCTCAGCTAACAGTCATAATCACAGCTCCTAGTGATGCTCTCCCAGGTGGTCACTATGCCGGCATTTTCTTTGAACCCAAAGAAAAGCGTGGCGAAAAGAGAACTGTCTCTTATACTACTACTCAGGTAGGATCGCTCTTTGCCCTAAATGTTGCGGGTGACGTCAACTACGATGCTGTAATCAAGGATTTTAGTCTCAAAAATTTTGTGAACGAATTTGGCCCGATCGACTTCTCTCTCACCTTAGAAAATCAGTCTGACACACATATCAGCCCTGAGTCATCAATTGTGGTCAAGGACATGATAGGACGCTCGCAGGAGCCTATCAAACTAGACTCAGTCAACATCTTCCCCTTCACTAGTCGCACTCAGAGCATTCGCTGGGACCAGGTTTGGGGACTAGGCAAATATGTAGCCACCGTGACTGTCGCCTACGGCCCAGGGCTTACCACTAGTCGTGACCTACCATTCTGGATCATCCCATACCGACTAATTGCAGCCATCTTGGTAGTTATACTAGTTATGATCGCCGGCGGCATCAGTATTAAGAGGCACCTCCTCCACAGGAACGATCAAAGAGATGGTGAGATCGATGAGTTAAAACGTAAGATTGCCGAACTGGAAAACAATTCTCGCTAAATTAGCATATCCCTAGCGAAACCAATGGTGAAGTGGGATACTTGTTTCATGCCCAAAATTATCGTCACCCTCATACTCTCGACATTCTACTTTCTAAGCTCCTATGCACCCTCACACGCCGCGACAGATCCCATCTCAGCAACAGTCAGCGCAACCGCTCGCATTCCTAGTGCTAGCCCGTCTACAAGCGATACAAACGCCCCACCCGCCGTCATACTCATATCTCCACACGACGGCGCCACAACCAATCAATCACGTCCCGAACTAGTATGGAAGACAACCTTTGATTCTAATAGTAACTATGTGACTTATGCTGTATATCTCAACAATGTCGCAACCTACCTCGGGATCAGTAACACCGGCAACTCCCAACAGAATAACTACATCTCCCATATCGGGGATGGCAACATTTATCTGACCCCGACCATTGATCTACCTGCCGGGATCTACGATTGGTATGTTAGGGCTACAGATGGGAGCAATAATGCCAGTTATTCTACTACCTGGCGCTTTACCATTGACCAGACCCCACCCATATTAACAGTAATCAATATTGATGATGTCTACCTATCACCTATAATTTCTGAGGATACTAGCTTTGATCTATCCGGACCACAGGAGATCAAGATTATCTTTGCCACCGAGAGCTATGCAACGGTCTCTGTGAGCATAACTCTCGCAGACGGTACAATCACCTCAATAAGTCTTCCTACAACTAGCTCCGGCCTAGCAACCCTCCTGACTTCACTCCCACTTGGCAGGCACCAGGTAGTTGTAACCAGCTTTGACGCAGCCGGGCTCACCACTACCCTCCCTACCTTCTACCTCAACCTAACTACTACCACTATCCCTGGGATTACTGAGTCGCCCATCTTGCCTATTCTCAAGGACGTAGTCAATTTGCCTGCAAAATTGATCATATTGCCAGCTACGATCTCCCAGATCAATGATGATCAATTGTTCGCATACGGTTACTACTTGTTGCTAGCAGTAGCACTATCTATATTGCTAATCATAATCTGGAGTAGGAGATACAATATCACAATCATTGATAGTTCGACCAATCGACCCTATCGATCACTTATCGTATACCATAGTAGGCCGACCCACACAGCGAAGTTAGGTGACTTAACTAGTCGCATCTTCGTCACCTCACGAACGCCAGTCCTTTACGAACTAGGTAGCACAGGACGAGCATACATTAGGCGCCTGGCGCGCTACAGTAGCCTAACAGTTCGCACCCCAGATGGACTCACTCACGTCCTCTCGATCTCACGCAATCAGAGTAAATATGCGATCACACTATAGCGATGTGTGGTTGCAAGTGATTTCGAGTCGTAAGTACGAATACTCAAGTAATAACTAACCAAGCGAAGTCCGAACACTAGTGAGGTCGACGAGCTACTTAGTTATGACATGAGATGAGATTCTCGCACGAGAAATCATGCAGCCACACATCGCCAAATGCTTTTCACATTACCGTAATCAGTGTAAACATTACCGCAATGTCACTGCGGTTAATATCATCCGACTTGAGTATTGACAGCACCCCTCGCGTATTACTATAGTGGGTGTATATCGATATAACTACGTATAACTCCAGATGAACAATACTGTCCAATTACCCTCCACTCACGCCGCTCTACTAGCAGCATTCCGCACCTACTTGGCTGCTCTCGGCTTAAGCAGTATCAGCCGCAAGCTTTACTCTGCAGATATAGCTCGCCTGCTCGCCTCAAGTCTTTTTAGTGAACTCTCCATCCAAACCCTTACCAATCCCAAGAACTATGCGACTTACCTCTCACAACCTGAACTGAGTAGCTCCAGCACACTCATGCGTCGCACTCTCGCCTCACTTCGTCAATTTGGCACCTTCCTCAATCAGAGTTTTGACCTCCCTAGTCCTATCGGCAACCTTACTTTGGCCTCCAATACCCTATCTCCCGTGGTGAGTAGTAATTCAAACAAATATATCAAAGCATGCATGGAGTATCTCAAAGACAATCATCTATCAGATTCGAGCA
>DALYFH010000022.1:0-14415 GCA_031972135.1 Candidatus Woesebacteria bacterium | reverse complement strand
ATAACGAAAAGCCAACTGTAACGTTAGATTCGCCAAAGGATGGAGATGTGTTTAGGGGGACGTCGCAGAGGATCGCCACTTTTGTGGGTGGAGTGAATGAAGAAGGGGTAAAGGTATATATCGGCGAGCGAATGGCAATATTATCGAGTGATGGGACTTTTAATCTACCATATCAACTAGTTGAAGGTGATCAAGAAATTGCTGTAAAAGCAGTAGACTTAGCTGGTAACGAAGCTGTGACTACTATTAAGTTGCGCTGGGAACCCTAAAATCTAAGTTATGAATGGAAACTTCTCATTTAACGGTGGATCTATAAATTACAATATTTGTGGTGATGGGGAAACTATAGTTTTTTTGCATGGGTTTTCACTTGATTCTAGAATGTGGGACGAACAGGTAGGTTATTTTTGTAACCGATATCAATGTTTAACTTTTGACATGAGAGGTTACGGCAAGTCCAGTCTCCCTAGTAAGGAATATAGTTATTATGAAGATCTTAAGTCGCTACTAGATCACCTAAATATTAAGAGCGCTCATATTGTAGGTTTGTCTCTCGGAGGAGAGGAAGCGCTCAATTTTGTTTTAGACTATCCAGATTATGCCAAATCATTGACACTTGTTTCTTCCTCACTAGGAGGGTTTAGCAGCACTGTTGACTGGGATGTCCATATTAATGAGGTTGGACTTGAAGCGGCTAAGGTCAATTGGATTAACCACCCTGTTTTTGCTTCCACTCACAAGTACCCTAGTGTGTTATCAAGTCTAAAGAAAATGGTTGCAGACTACTCTGGATGGCACTGGCAAAACTCAGGTTTTCGAATCAGACCTATTCAACCTGCAATTGGTAGACTGACTAAAATCTCATGCCCAGTCCTAGTGGTTACAGGTGAATTGGACCTTAATTATTATCACGATATTGCATCAATACTAGAAAAGAGTATTAAGTCTGTTAAGAAAGTTGTTATTAAAAATTCTGGACATATGTTAACGATGGAACAACCAGATTTGTTTAATAGTATTCTAGATAAATTTATATCTATTTGATTCCTGTACCAGAACCCATAGGAGCGCAAACGGGTATAACATCACATTGTTAAAGATTGAGGCAACGAAGAAAAAGATTAACATCGGCTTGCTTTTAGATTTTTTATAAAGTGATTGTAAAAATATCCCCCATCCCATTAGTCCCAACAAACCTGTGGTCGAGAGTATATAGAGATAGCTATTATTGGGACCTGTTGCGTGATTGGGGAGTGATACTGCCTCTTGATCTAAGATTAGAGTATTAAGACCACGACCAATGAGTAGTGACCAGCCGTACTTTTTGATATACCCTAGGTCACTCTCAAAGCGAGAGTTGATACTGTAGGTCCTAAGCAGGTTAGTCCCCTCCCCAAATCGATCTGGGAGCGCAATGATTGCGAGGAACATGATGAGAGCAGCAGCTAACAGGATTAGTTTGTTTTTAATAAAGTAGAATCCGGTCATCATGAGTGAGAGCCAGACAGAACGGGAGTAGGTGAGGAGGATGGAGAGTGAGTAGAAAACAGAAAGTTGAAAGTCGAAAGATTTTAGGTGGAGCCTGATAGGGACAAGAGAGAGGAGCGCGAGAGCTAACATAACACCGGTAAAGGTCGGATCATAATGCGGGAGTATGAGGCGACTGAGATGATCGTCCCACCCTAGATACTGTGCCCAGCGCATGTCGGGCATAAAGAAATACTGTGAGAGACCGAGCACCAGCATGATCAACCCAGAGATTTTAAATACATTTGGGTTAATTACTGTCTTTTTACTTTTTAAGATTAAATATAGACAGAGATAGGATACTAAACGGAGTGTGTAGAGCGCGGGGATCAGGAGCTCCGACTGTGGATAGCTAAATAGAGCGTTGACCCACCCGAGCAATAAGCCTAAGCCAAATATTTTTAACCCTGTACTGTGAGTCGACAGAGTTAGATGTCTTAGATTAATGATTATGACACTGAGCACTAACAAGTCGTGGAGATAGAGAGGCAAACCAAATAACTCAAACCGGAGTAGCTGGCCAAAACCGAGTGACAATACGAGAGTAGTCAGTAGCAACCTGGTTATATATGAAGCCATAATAAATAGTTCTTGGTGTGGGTCAGGTAGCTATGCCACGACATCATGAGGGCGTGAATCAGGCCAGGGACTCCATCGAGAAGCCCTAGTCGGAATAAATAATTTTGGACAAATTTCGCTAATGGGTAGGTGGAGATATGAAAAAAGTTACTACGAATACCTGCCTTATATCGCTCATCCGCAGCGAGGCTCGAGTAGTTGTTAATTTTGTCGACAAATACCGAGAGAGAGCTGTGGGGATTGTGAATTATTGGATTATTTAGTCTACCTACTAGGCCACTCCCCTGCCATTTTTCGTGCACTCTCCCCTCCCAGCGACCCCAGTCCCTCTTGGCTAGTCGCACAAAATACGCATTGCCTGTCTCGCCATGATGGAGAACACGATTGAGGAATGTATCCTGTCGACGAATACGGTAAGCACTGTAGTAATGTGAACTTTTAGAGTTTAGTGTCTCTTTTAACTCTTGTTCTAGATCAGGAGACAACTCTTCGTCGCTATCCAAAAATAGCACCCAATATGTCTCGGCACTCGCTAGGAGCTTGTTTCGCTCTAGAGCAAAATCTTTGATGTCTGGGGTGTCTAGAGTGAGGACCGTAAGGTTAAGGATATTCATGACTTACTGCCTATTATGATATTTTTTAACATAAATATTGGATATATTATTAGAGAATAAATGTAGGCAGTGGGATAGACGTGCTTAAAGAGATATTTATTTACAAAGCGAAAACGTGAGACCCACTGGTACCTAGTGCGAGCTAGTCTAGTACTACTAGCCGAGCCAACGTGCTCTGCCTCAACATCGGGAGTGATGTGGATGGTCGAGAGATTGTCATAAGCTCGCAGACAGTAATCCACATCTTCGTAATAGACAAAGAACCTCTCGTCGAATAAACCTATTTTGTCGATTAATTTTCTCCTGATCAGCATTGCGGCAGCGGCGACGTGCTGGGCAGGCTGGATCGTCTTTGGCTTATTGTCCCAGTTTTTGTGCCTAACCGTGCCAGTCCATTTGTTTAGTTTGGCTCCCCAGTCATAGCCACCTTTGTGATGCAGTATTGGGGCGACAATATCTGCAGAGGGTATCTTATTTAATACCATGACTAGTTGGCTAAAGCTGCCACGAGTAAGGGTTAAATCATTGTTCATCAGGAATACTGCACCAACAGTCTTGTCTTTGAGTGCCAGAGTGATCCCTTGGTTTACACCCTTAGCAAAACCAACGTTTTCGCGATTATCGATGAGAGTAGTGCCCGTTATAATCTTTGCAAGATCTTTTATATCACCTTCACTATTATTGATTAGGATGAGCTGGTTATCACCAATTTTTGATTTGAGACTGCTTAGACAATGCCTGGTCGTCTCGATGAGACCGTAGTGGATAATGATGACTGCTATTTTCATTTTTTTAATTTTCTTCGAGCAGTGGGATGCTAGGCAGACTACTACCGGCGATCCCCTGCATCTCCCCATAGATCCCGCTAATGCCAGAGATTAATATGTCGACCTGCATATTGCGAGCCTTAAAGCCACGCTCGGCACTGGCTGCTTCTTTGGCGATAGCTGATTTCATATCTAGATAAACCCGGAGCATCCGCTCTACATTCTGAGTAAAGACATTGCTGGTGACGTAATCATATAGACTCTCGGCGGTTGTCTGCTTGTGGGCTGCGACGTGTCGCTCCCTAGCAACATCAATCAGGTTTTTCCGCAGTAGTGCGGATAGTGGCGCGATAGAATCTGGCATAAGGATCCAGATACCTTGGATCTGAGTAATGCTGTCCGTAACACCGAGTGGCATGGCCTGAGTCACGATGACACCGATATGGGCGCCGTCTCTGCGCATGTCTTCTTTGAGTTTGGAGACCCAGAGCTCAGAGAAGCTCTTGGTCCTTTTGCTCTCCCACAAAATCTTGCCACAGATAGTCCCTTTGTCTGTTTTGACAGTCTGCCTGATATCGGCACCATTTTCACCTTTTTTGACTTCGCCTACCTCATCGTATGGGTAGAGCCTGCGGAGCGTGTTTTCGAGATCGAGCTCCTGCACCTCGCCCTGTAGCTGCTGACTGGTCTGGCTGCCTTTCCTTTGAGCATCGACTAGTGCGGCCTGCATGTCTTTGATCTTTTTTTCGTATTCTTCCAGTTTGTATTTTTCTTTTTCCAGAATCTCTTTTTCGGCATCTTCTCTTATTTTTTGCCTCTCGGCATCTAGCTGGCGGGTTTTTTCGAGCTCAAACTTTTCCCGAGCTTCTTCGATCTCTCTTTTTTCTTTGCGCAACCGTAGTTCTGCTTCTTCGGCTATTTTGGCTTTTTGCTGCAGCTCTTTGATTTGATTTTCTTTGTCTAGTATCTCGGTGCGCGCTTCTTCTTTGGCTTTGGACTTTAGCTCTTTTTCGAGTTTGGCTCTTAGCTCGACCTCTATTTCGTGAGTTAGGATATCGTCGGGAGAGAAACTGTGACCACAGGATGGACAGGTTACGAGATTTGTCATGTTTGTATTGTATACTAAACTATGGCCAAACCACATCATGTAGATGTACTTTTTAGTGAAGAGCAGATCCAGAACAAAATCCAAGAGTTGGCCAACGCTGTGGCCCGCGACTACCAGGGAAAAGAACTAGTGATAATCGGCATCTTGCATGGAGGGGCCGCATTACTCACTGATTTTGCTCGCTCACTATGGAGAGCAGGGCTAACCACTACGGTCTACAAAGACTATATCGGTATCAGCAGCTACGAGAGCGGCATAGATAGCACGGGAGTAGTTAACTTTACCAAAGAGCTAAAGAATCCGATTAAGGGTCGCCACGTCCTGATAGTCGAAGATATCGTAGATACTGGCAGGTCACTAGATACGGCTATCAAAGTACTAAAGACTAGAGAGCCGCTAAGTCTAGAAACACTCACCCTCTTATCCAAGCCGAGTCGTCGTGAGATAGAGGTACCGATTAAATATGTTGGGTGGGAGATCCCAAACACTTTTGTTGTTGGATATGACCTGGATTATGATGAAATGTATCGGACGATGCCGTATATAGGGCAGGTAGTTTTTGACTAGTTTTAATTTATTCTTTTGTGAGCGTGAGAGTTGCTGCACCCCATAGATCGAGATCGGGGTTGAGGAGTCTGAGTGTGCCAGCAGGTGAGTAGCTAAAAGCATAAACTTTGTCTTTAAAGTTGGTTATGATCGTGCCATTACTGTCCCCGCTCCAGTTGCCATCTTCGGTTACCTGACTGTCTTCTGTCTGAGAGTTATAAGTGAGCTTGGCTGTCCGATCATTATTTAGATCTATCGTGATGGTTTTGTTGCTAAAGCGACCTGCGGTCACTGTGACACTATATGTACCTAGCATGTTGGAGGCTGCTGGGTTCTGGGTTAACTCTCGGCTTAACCTGCGCTCTAGGGCAATCTGGCGTAGTGCAATGGCTACAGCAATGCTAGCGAGCAAAAAACAAAACAGTAGCGCCATGCCTGTGTGGTTACTTTTTGTTGATCCTTTGGCACGCTTATTTTTGGAAGTTTTTTTCATAGGGCAGTTAATTAACTGTATCACAGCTACAAATGAATACCAAATTACTTTTTCTACTCTGATTCATGAGCTCGACTTACGCTAACGAGAGTGTTTACACTCGCCCAATCTTTTTAAAAGACGACGATATTAGGAAACTTGATATACTGTACGTATGAATAATCTACAATTTATTCCGATCGAAGGTGAGCCAAATCCAGAAGATAAGAAAATCATGGTTGATGGCATGCTAGCCTACCACGCAAGTAAGGGACATCCTCGAAAGTCTGAGACTTATACTGTTTTAGTAAAAGATGATAGTGCAAAACTACTAGGATGTGTCATGGTCTCGTTCATGTGGAATGGTATGTCGATCCAGACATTGTGGGTTGATGAGTCGGCTCGTTCGCAGGGTTTAGGCCAGAGACTTATGAGTATGGTAGAAGCTGAAGGCTTAAAGCGAGGG
This sequence comes from Candidatus Woesebacteria bacterium, assembly GCA_031972135.1. Classification (GTDB taxonomy): domain Bacteria; phylum Patescibacteriota; class Microgenomatia; order UBA1400; family UBA12108; genus GWF. The sequence continues at coordinate 8,336 of DALYFH010000022.1, read as the reverse complement.
TGCACGATTGCTTACACAGATACATTTACCTGGCAGGCACCTGGATTTTACGAGAAGCTCGGCTACACTCTCTATGGAAAGCTCGAAGGTTTCCCTGAAGGGAATGCACTGAGCTACTATTGTAAAAAGCTTGTCTAGCTTCTGAATCTCTGGGATATAGATCTTGAGAGTGATTATTTATATAGTGAAGATAATTTTTTTGCTTGGATATTACGGTCAAAATGAGATCTTGCTCTAGCAAGAGAGAGCTTTTGATATTTCTTGATTTCGCTAGGAGACTGTAGTAGTTTTAGGAGACTACCTCGTATAGAGCGATAGCTCTCAGTGCAGATATTCCCTGCATCACCGACTACTTCAGGTATTGCACCTGTATTTGTCGTGATTATTGGCAACCCACACGCCATAGCTTCTATCAGTGCCATGCCATATTGCTCTTCCCATGTCGCTGTTTCTTTACTAGGGAGTAAAAAGACGACAGCCGCTTGGTATTCTTTGATAATTTCTTCGTATGATACTGAGTCAACCCATTTGAAATTTATCTTATTGCATAACTCATTACTTAGTTGATTCCAGGTATCTAGCCCTTTTTCTTTAACCTTTCTTGCGACGGTTAGTACCACAGGCTTAGTAGGTGAGGTTAATCTCTTAGCCGGTGGCACAAAGTGAGATAAATTGACGCCGTAGTTGATGACTCTGATTTTTTTGGGATTAACTCCCTCTTTTATTAATGCGTTTTTTGCAAGTTCTGTGGGAGTATGAAAAAGGTCTACGTATTTATATGCATCCTTTTTCCACTGCCTTAATCTAGCAAACTTTTCGTTGCTGTGAGGGATGGTTTCCCAACAAGTGCAGATTAGTTTTTTGATTTTGTTGTGTTTGCGTAGTTCTACTGCTTGGTGCGTGTAAGGAGTATAGGTCTCAGCGGTGTGGAGGATATCTTCACTTGTTACAAGATCCTCGAGCCCCAGTAGCCACTGCTCGCCACCAATTAACCTATTTAGGATCTGCTTGCGATATGGGAAGGTGGGAAGATCTGTTGGTGACCATAACTGGATGGTAGGGATATGAACATTTGTGAGTGGATGCCGTGAGGTTATTACCTTTATGTCATGCTCCGCTGCTATCGGCTCGTAGTTCTGTAGCTCGTACTGATTGGCGTGTGATGCGCGGATGATGTATGTGGTCATATCAGCCTATCTATTATGTTTGTGATTTTTTTTGTGTACTTTAAATCTGAAAAATTTGCACTATCTGTGTAGTTCTGTTGTGAATATTTCTCCCATAACTCTCTATTTTTATAGAGCGTCATATAAGTTTTTGCCCACAATTTTGCATCTTTTCGGATAACATACCCATTGCTTGAGTTAAGAATTTCTTCATAACCTCCTCCCTTTGCAGCGATAATTGGTAACCCAGCTCTCATTGCTTCTAGTACTACTAGACCGTACGGTTCGTTAACTGGCGAATACATTAACGCGTAAGAAGATTTATACAACTTGATTAGACTTGATTTCCTTATCCCCATTCTTATGTCGATCTTGATTGATTTTATGCGTGCATAATTTCTTAAATCAGCTATATACTGTGCGTCTCCACCATTTCCTACGATTATTACATTTGGTCGCTTCTCTCTAGGTATTTGGGCTATTGATTCAAGAACGAATAATTGGTTCTTGTATTTATTAATTGCCCCAACAATTATTACCTGATTATTTCTATCCTTATACCCACTATATTTACCGTACCCTTTTAATGAAATTCCTGGGTGTATTATTCTAGGCTTTATGTTGTATGTCTTACTTATCATACTTCCGGAAATCTTAGATAAAGTAACTAGGATTAAATTATTGTTATGTGCCATTAGATTTAATCGATCAATTAACTTAATCGGATACAAAAATATCCTATTTACGATTTTCTCTTTGATAGTGTGTTTTGAAGTAACTTGCGAATCGTAATGCTCTCTCGGCGCCTCGTGACATATATAAACTATTGGTATAGTTATAAATGGAAATATTATCGGTGACTTAGTTAACCATGACTGATACGCTAATAAAATGTCAAATTCTCGATTAATTAATTTTGAAACTTTGTAATTGGATATTATCTCTTGGATGACGTAATAATAGTAGCTAATAATCCCTTTTACTTTATAGCTCTCTACTGATTTTCCTAGCTCTACAACAGAGTATTTCTGACTTAAGTATCCCTTGGTGCTATTTAGTACTGTTCTTGCACCTCCACTCGGTAAGTTGCTAATTATCGCTACTTTTTTCATATATTGACACGTTCTATCTATTTAGTATTATCACTATAAGCAATGAAAAACTTACTGCTCAAGTTGGTTTGCTTTGTGTTACTAGGTTTATTTTACCCTAGTGATGTATTTGCGTTCATAGATGAATTTGACTCTCAATCTTCGCTAGATAATTATAACGTTAGTACGAACTCTGGAAGTGTGGTCGTCGAATCTGGGAAACTCATACTTTCAGCGCCAAACAGTGCGAAACATTTCCCATATGTAGCTTTAAAAAATCAACATATAGGTGAACAAGTAGCGAGCATATCAATAGACTTCAGATACTCATATATTGGAGTATTTGGAGCTGGAATAATCATTGATGACAATTACCCAGTAAATGGAAATAATTATGATGTAGGAAGCAACTCAATTGCGTGGACTTGGAACTGGGGGGCTCCACCTAAACTCCGACTTGGTAGATATCCGTTCATCCATAGCGAGATATTCGACCAGACTGGGTTACATAATCTTAAAATATCAGGAAGTCCTGGAATGTATGAAATCTACCTTGACGATATATTTCAAGGAACAACAATTAGTAGCAAAAAAATAGACAGTATTTGGTTTGGTAACCCTGATATCGTGTCCACTACTAGCTCTTGGCCAGTAATAGAGATCGACCGTATACAAATTAATAACACTGTAGCCATACCTTCTTTTCCCTACCTATCTCAGCGCGACCCAGCATGGAAGGAATTGCCATATGATAATGCTAGTTCGTGGGCTGGGTCAGAGGTTAATAGTATCGAGCGCTGGGGATGCGCTATCACCTCGGTCGCGATGGTACTCAAAGAATACGATATTAAGATGCCAAATGGTGACATAGCAAATCCTGATAAGTTGAATACATGGTTATCCTCGCAGCCAGATGGGTATATCGGTAATGGTCTGCTTAACTGGCTGGCAATCAGTCGCCTCGCTCGTGAATCTAGAGTAGCGGGAAACTCCCCAACCGATCTTGAGTTTGTTAAGAGTTATGGTAGCGCAGCAGATGAGATCGAGAGTGGACAATACCCGATAGTTAATGAAGGTGGACACTTTGTCACACTACATGACCATGACGATACTACTTACATGATTAATGACCCATTAGATGAGAGCCGCAAATCTAAGCCAAAGTTAGATCCACTAGTTAGTGTAAATACTTATACACCTAGTAATACCGACCTATCGTATCTCATGATAGTGGGTGAGCCTAATATGGATCTAGACCTATTATTCTCAGGTAGTAATGTCGCTAACTCCTATGTTGAGAGTATTCATGACGATGTAGGAAGTAGTGCGACAACTAGCGCTAAGGTGCTAATGCTACCAAAGCCAGTAGACGGTAGCTATCGACTGAATGTTAATAATCCGGGAGCCGCTGGGTCACAGTTTAAAGTGTATGTATATAATGCCGATGGTGCAGTAGATATCCTAGATCAAGCAGCACCAGCAGGTGACAGTAGCTGGAACATAAGCTACAGCACTAGTGGGAGTGAACCAACTATTGAACCACTCGATATCACCCCACCCGCTTATGTGAGTACAAATAATTTTACTGGATGGTATAAGTCAGTACAGACTGCTACTTTCATCTTTAGCGACCCTAACCTCCCAACTGGATTTGTATCCCCTACCTGTGTGATCAGTCGTGAAGGTAAGAATCAGACCTGTACAGTCACCGCAAATATCTGCGACAGCTTGAATAACTGTAAAAGTTACACTCTAAAAAGTAACCCCGCCAACATAGATATGACGCCACCAGGTAGTGTAAAGCATATTTGGGGCATTGGGATGCGACCGTTTAGTATAGTCAGTTGGACACCTAGTCGTGATGCCGTAAAGTATATTGTTGAGTGGGGAACAGAAAAGAATGTAATCACTAACCGTATCGAATCAAGAGACAACTGGCAATGGCTACCGACACCAAAAGTTAAGCAGATATATGTAAAAGTTACAGCAGAAGATCGTGCAGGGAACCTAAGCAATGCATCCAAGATAGAAAAAATTAATATCCACTCACATTACTGGCGTTGGTAATAGCTTTTTCTTCCACAACTTTAGTGTCCACAGTACGTAGGTCATGGGATAAAAATATAGCGAATGTAGATAGGGAATAATGTTAGATGGGAAGCGGTACCATTTGTTAATAAATTTTAGGCAGCTGGATAAGCTTAGTTTTATCTTACCCCTCTTATCTGTAAATGAAGATGATGTCTTGTGAGTGACGCAGACAGTGGGGTTAAGTAATAGTTTGAAACCAGCGTTTTTTGTGCGTACACAGTAATCGACATCTTCGAGGTACATAAAGTATCGCTCATCTAAGAGACCTACCTGTCTAATAACATCAGCTTTGATTAGGACACAAGCAAAAGTCAGGTGATCATATTCGCATTCATTCTTTGGCAGCTTAGAAGTGTTATCTAGTGAAAATGTACAGTTAGACCAGTTAATACTGCCACCTAGACCATAGGTTAATGAGCCAGGTTCCCTGTGGGCAGGTGCGACTAAACCTGCATTTTGGTGAACCTTAAAAGTACTTAGGAGCGGCTTAATAAATACCTTGGGTATCCTGACATCGGGATTGAGTATAAGAATATGGGTAGCGCCATGATCTAGAGCATATTTGATCCCTAGGTTATTGCCGGCGGCAAAGCCGATATTACCCCTCGATTTTATGTAGATACTGCCCGGAATGGACCTAGTAAAGTGATCTTTATTTTGGGTTTTGCCGTTATCGATCACGACGATCTGAACATTGTCACCCAGATCGCTTTTTTTTAGCGATAGGGCGGCCTCGACTGTGTAACTAGGATTATTGTAGTTGAGAATGAGAGCAAATACTTTGGTCTTCATGAGTGGTATTATAGGCACATGACCAAAGAACTGCGAGCAGCGCTAGAAGTGATCCTCTCGAACATGAGCTCTCAACCACTCAAAGTACTAGAGATCGGCTCACGCGTGGCGGACCAGCAGGATGAGATTTGTAACCTGCGACCGCTCTTACCTAAGAGTAAATACGTAGGATTAGATATGCAGGACGGAGTCGGGGTAGATGTGGTCGCTGATGCTAATAACCTCCCCTTCCCTGACCATAGTTTTGACCTGATCATCTGTCTAGAGACACTAGAACATGCAAATAACCCGTGGATGATGACAGCAGAAATACAGCGAGTAGTAAAAAAGAATGGAGCGATCATCCTCTCTTCACAACAGAACTTCCCTATCCATATGCACCCATCAGATTATTTTCGCTATACCCCGTATGGACTCTCAACTCTAGTCCCCGAAAAATGGCAAAAAGTAGTACTCGGAATATCGGTACCATTTGATAATGAAGTAAAGCTAAATCCTAAGCACGTAATAGCGATCGCTTGGAATAGTAAATTATGGAGTAAAGCGACACTTAAGAAGCAGCTAAAGAAACAAAAGCAAATAATTGGTGGTCACAAGCCATATAGACACAGATTATTTGACGCGATAAAAATAATAAAGCGAGCACTAAACGAAGCTAATTATCGTCAAGAGATACACTTTTTTGAGTAGTGATTAAGAGGATCGGGACCATAACCAAGAGACTAGCGATACTGCCATAGGCAATACTCATAACACCGTATACCGGATAGGTGAATGTAACGACTACCAGCTCTATTAGGAGCGCGACTAGCGCGTAGAATGAGGACCTGCCAGCCATATTGCGACTGTCTAGGATAGTACTAGCAAGGGGTGTTAATACTAAGAGGAGTCCGTAATAGCGGTATGACAGCAGGAAGTTGTGTAGCTGCGTAACTAGTGAGCGATCCCCTAGCCACCAGTACAGCAAGCTCTCTCCAAAGTAGGAATACATAACTATGGTCGCGATACTTAGAGCAAGGAGCGAGAGCTGAGCATAATTGTAGTAAATCCTTAGTACCGGTTCGCCGCGAGTCCTAATACTAAATGGGAAGATGGCGATCGCGACCTGTGAAACAGCACCGGCTGCTTTGGCGACCAAACTAGAGCTAAGCGAGAGGACAGTGAGAGCTACAGCATCGCTCGCAAATAACAGTTTGGGGTACTGCGCCTGGAGCGAGTTAACTAGTTTGCCAACCTGTAGTTTTAGACCATAGCTTAATATTTTTTTGGCGACTGACCAGGAAAAATATTGTGTACTTCCTGTCGGGGTGTATAGCGCCATCACTAGGATGGTGAGGAGCGTCGAAGCCGACAAACTGATTAGGATAGCAATAACACTGTACCCAAAGTAAGCGAGTAGTCCAGCAACTACAGTATTAGTAGTTCCTATCACAAACGCTCGCATGTTAACCATCCCAAAGTTCCCCTGCGACTCATGGTATGCCTGATAGTGTCCGAGGATATAGGTAGAGAGTATTAAGATGCTGAGATGAGGTGAAAACCAGATAGTGGCAATGAGAGCAAAGATGGTACCAAGGGCAAAATGTAGCAAGAGTGAGGTTGAGAGTATTTGCTTAGTAATAAATTCATTTTTTGACTTAGCCAGGTGGTAGACGACCGAGCGAGAGAGACCTAAGTCGACCGAGGTAGCTAAGGCCAGGACTCCAAGTGATAATACGTAAGTGCCAAAGTCGGTGAGGCCTAGGTAGCGGATTAGAGTTGGCGTGGTCGCAATGCTTGCGATGAATAGGTAAATGTAGCTAGTGAGGTTGAGGACTGCTGAGCGTTTGACTGAGTAGCTCATAGGCTACTTGGCTGCATCAATGGCGCCTTTGACGTTACCCATGGTTAGCTCGGCTTCGGCTGTTGGGATGGTACCAAAGACATCGACTGGCCAGTAGCGGAAGAACGCTCTACCAACGATGTTGGTACGGGGAACAAAGCCCCATTCACGTGAGTCTGAGCTGTGGAGACGATTGTCACCCATGACTAGGTACTGACCGTTCGGGACCTCAGCGGTTGCGCCGTCGCGCAAAAAGCGACCTGGAGCCACTTTGCCTGGGTCATTAATGTATTCTTCGTCTAGTCTAGTGCCGTTGAGGTAATAGTAGCCGTCTTTGACCATGACCATGTCACCGGGTACGCCAACTATCCGCTTGATAAAGTCGGTCCCTGCATCTTGTGGAGAGTGAAAGACGACCACGTCACCCCTCTTGGGAGTGCTGATACGATAACTGATCTTGTCGGTCAAGATATATTCGGCGTTATGAAAGTTGGGCTCCATACTCTTGCCATCTACCTGATGTGGCTGGAAGAGGAAAATATAGACGACAGCAAAGATCGCGAGTGAGACGACGATCGTTTCGAGGAAGTCGAGAAAAAATAGCCAGAGATTACGTAAAAAGAACATATGAGGTAAGAATAGAATGGAATCTATACAACGTCAAGTAACAGTTTCGGATAATCCAGTGATTGACTCACTCCACTCGGGTGTGTGCCGCCGACTACTCACCCGCGGAGTTCTTCTGCCTGACATCAGTATTTTTACGCGCTATTTTACGCCGTCAGGGGAATTTACCCATATGTTTATTATGGGTATAATAATTACTTAAATGACGAATAGAAAAGAACCTATCTTTGCTCAAGCCAAATTATTTTCACGATCAATCAAAGAAAAAATTGGTATATCGAAACTTCCCCCTACTATCTTGAGGCTTTTTGGAAAAAAGTTAGATTTATCTCAACAACTATCAACTATCCCTGATCAATTTAAGAGTAACGTTCTAATTCTAACCACCTGTGATACCCCAACATCTGAGTTATCCCCAATTAGAGAGACCTTTAGGGTTTTACAATCCCCCACTGTGACTACTGACTTGGCCAGAAAGAACTCATCACTTCTACTAAATGAAGGTTTAAAATTTGGCAGAGAGAATGGTCTAAAGTATTTGTTTTATCTATCATCAGGGTTTCAGCGTCATTTAGAGATGTTTTATAGCATGACTCAGTCAGCAATGGAACAATTCCCCAATAGCGATGCCTACTACTTCGTTCTACCAGAGACTCATGAAGGTGTTAGCATTGAAGCTCATAAACACGCGAAAGAACTACTTAAGTCTGACATGAGTCAATTTTTAAAATCGTTTTTCCCATATGA
>DALYFH010000021.1:0-14451 GCA_031972135.1 Candidatus Woesebacteria bacterium | reverse complement strand
ACGGGTGAGTGAGACAAAAAAGAGGCGGAGCCGCTCGTCGTCACCGACACTCACGTAGCGGATATGGCTCAGATTAGGTGGCAGGGCGATTTTGTTGCCTCTACCGCGACTTGCACTCCCCCAAACATCATCGTGTGCTTGCAAGATAAAGACATGGTCAAACTCTAGTCCTTTGGCGCTGTATGCGGTCATGAGCTGGACGCTCTTTTTCCCCTGCGAGATCGGGTGAGTATTGAGCAGTCCCTCCTCAGCACTCTCGTACAGTGCAATGAAGTCTAGGAAGTCTAATAGGGTGAGTGCTCTACTGCCGCTATTTTGATGCTCCCTGAGATGGGTGCGAATGGTGGTTAGATGAGTGATCGCATCGTAGTACCGGATTGCATCACTCTCCCTCTTATCTACCGCAAAGTAATATGACTTGAGAGGACTCTCGGTCATTAGCTGGTCGAGGATAGATTCGAGTGGAGTGATAGAGACTTTGGCACTTAGCTCCATGTAAAACACAACAGCTTTTTTAAGCGCTTCGTTTTCGACTGCGATCTCGTCCCAAGTCCTGGTTTCATCTATTTTGGCGAACTGCCAGTTGGTACGCCAGAGCTCAAGAGTGGGGATGTCCCAATAAGGATGGCTAAGGACTAGCGGTAAGTACTCATTAATCGTTTTTTGATCATGAGAGTGCAATGCATAAAGCAACTTAGCTGAGTGACAGATGATCTTGATGATCTCGGTATCTAGGATATTCTCGCGTTTTTCGTAAGTGATTGGGACTGAGTGCTCAGACAAAAAGGGTACGAGGTTCTCGAGCAGTCGATGAACGGGTGAGATAACGGCGATCTGCCCGGGATCTACCCCCTCTTTGATTAACTGAACAATCCGATTAGATATCCAGGAATATTCGGAGGCAGCGGAGGGTAGGTCAGTTCTGATAATAGTTGCTTGATCAGGCAATGAAGCGCTAGAAGACAGGAGGACTTTGTCGATACCGGTTAGTTTGTGATGGAGGCGAGCTTTTATCTGCGAAGCGATATTCTTTGCAACGTGGAGCACATCAGGGTGCGAGCGATAGTTGTTAACGAGATTGATGACTAAAACGTCTCTAAATGAGTCCAGAAAATCTTGAATATTACCGATACTAGCACCCTGAAATGCAAATATTGCTTGGTCATCATCGCCGACCGCCATTATGTTGGGCCGACCCTCGTGCACTGGATGATTGACTAGTTGCTTAACGAGCTCAAATTGAGAGGGATTGGTATCCTGAAACTCGTCGAGCAGAATGTATTGGTAGCGCTCCTGGAGGTTAAAGCGTAATTCATCGCTCGCTTTGATGCCACTGATTGCGCGGAGTATCATGTCATTAAAGTCGTAGAGCGCATTCTCTTTGAGCTCCTTTTCATAGTCTGCAAAAACCTTTGCCATATCGAGCATTTTTTCACTAACTTTTGGATTGGTTAGTGCAAAATGGTCGCTCTCATCTTTGAATAACCAATTATTTTTCCAGCTAGTGAGCGGAGTTGATGTGGCCATGAGTTCTGACTCATCATGCGCAACTTTTAGTTCTTGTGTAGCCTGCGCAACGAGGCTCCCTACAAGGACAGATAGCCGCTCAAAAAGAGTCGCATACTGAGCCCTTAGCTGATCTTTTTTGCGGGAGATGCCACCTACTCGGTTTATCACTTCATCGAGGATGATCTGAGCCTCATTGATCTGCTTAAGGTTGCTCTCCCCTAGCTCTTTTAGCTGAGTTGGGCTGATTAGGTTCTTTTTGAGATCGCCGATAGTGTTGACTACATCTCTCACGTAGTAGCGGGCAGAGAGGAGCGGACTGTCAAAGGGGAGCTTGCTTATGATCTCATCAATAATCTTGATTTGAGACAACTCGTCGATCGGGTGCTCTAGACGCACATCATCAGTCCGATCTAGCTCTATTTGCTGAAAATATTCACTATAACTTTTGATGATTTCGCTACCAAAACTATGATAGGTGCTGATGGTCACACCGTATGCGGCCTCGCCGATCAAGCTCCTCAAACGCGACCGCATATTGGCGGCACCGGACTCGGTAAAGGTGAGACAGAGGATGTTGCTGGGTGTGGCATCTGTCTCTTTGAGAATATTGGCGACACGAGCGGAGAGGAGCTGGGTCTTGCCGGTACCAGGACCGGCCAAAACTAGTAGTGGCCCGTCTATCGTATCAACGGCCATCTTTTGCTCTTTGTTGAGCGAGGCATAGGCCTCCTTAAAGGAGTCTTTGTGAGTATTAGTCATGTAGTCTTGCTGTTTCATTTAGCTTTTGGCCTAAGGTGGTTACACCACTACTTACTTCGCTATATTTGTTGTAGGCATTGGTTAAGTGAGTGCCGAGAGTATTAAAGGTATCGCTTACTTTGACGTAGTCTTTTTGAATACTCCTAAGGAGAGTAAAGACCTCTTTGGCGCGTGTCTCGATGCGCTTACCCTCGAAGGACAAAAGAATGGTTTGGAGGGCGGCATAGAGAGTGCTCGGTGAGACGGGATAGACTCGCTCGCTCCTAGCATAATCCATGACCCCGTCGGCTTGGACAATCTCGTAATAGACGCTCTCAGAAGGGATATACATGAGAGCAAAATCAAGTGTCCTCTCACTAGGGTTAATGTATTTGGAACTAATGGCTTTGACGTGGAGCCGCACGTCCCTGACAAAGGCGCGGCGATAGACTACGACCTGCTCGGGATTACTCTCTGAGTATATTTTTTGGAAATTTTCGAGGGGGAACTTGCTATCGATTGGGAGGATCCCTGCATCGGTTTTGATAATAGCATCAACTTTTTCACCAGATTTGAAAGCGTACTGGAGCACGTAGCTTGATTTTGGGAAGATCTGGCTAATTAGATCAGAGAGGACTGCCTCGCCGATATTGCCGCGCAGCTTAGGTGAGCGCAGATAATCCTGGAGATCTTTCATCGAGCGACCAATCTCGCTAAATGCGCCTGTTTCTTTTTTTAGCTCACCGATTACGTAGCTCGCTCGCTCGAGCCGAGTCGTAATGTCACGAGTGGTATCTAGGAGAGAGCTGGCCACACTACTCTTACTAGCGTCGACACTGGACCTAATACTCTCTAGCTCACGTCTGAGTGAGCTAATAAAGAGGTACCCCGCAACTAGGATAATCAGAGTAAGTGCAATGAGAAACAGTTCTAGAGACATAGATTTATTGTATACCAAGCATATAATGAAGTGATGCTAAATGTTCTGAGAGTGATATCGGTTTTGTCAGTATGGCTAGTAGTCGCCTCGGCGGTACTATATATAGACCCACTAACTATTAGAGATATTTTGATACCTAATCTGTATCTACCCATGATCATAATGATCGGTGCCGCGACCGGTTATACCGCATATCTAGTTAGTAGTGGGTGGAAATGGTTAATCATTAGCGTCTTTGTTATGGTTCTGACCGGTGTGTTACTGTTGCTTTAGAGTACTAAAGTTGATACAAATAGAGTATGAACAAGAATATCCAGTCACAAGTAATGAAAATCTTTTACCAAGTGTTAGCTGATGCCAAAACAGAGACTGATATGGAGCTGATCCTCAACTCACTTTTGACAGAGAAAGAGTCCATAACTATCGCTAAGAGGCTCGCGATCGCTGTGTTTTTGGACAAAGGACAGTCATATGAGCATATCCATGACACTTTGCAGGCTTCATCAGCTACGGTTGCGGCAGTCTCTGAATCGATGAACAAAAAAGGCATGCAGATGGCGCTAAATAGAGTAAAAGCCGAAGAATGGGCAGACGTGTGGAGCATCCGGATATCGCGAGCACTAGAGAAATTGATGAAGAACTAGAGACCCTAAATGAGATATAATTAGGGAATGGGTAAGTATTACATCACCACGACCGCGCCATACGTAAACTCAGATCCTCACATAGGGTTTGCTCTCGAGATTATCCAGGCTGACGTGCTGGCAAGGTATCACGAACTACTAGGTGATCAAGTATTTTTTAACACTGGAACTGACGAACATGGTAAAAAGATCTATGAAAAAGCTCAAGAAGAAAAGTGTGATGTCCAGGAATATGTCGATCGATATGCCGCCAAGTTCCGTGACCTCAAGGAGCAACTTGGATTGTCTGAGCTACTACATTTCTCTCGCACGACAGATGAGCACCATGTACTAGCTGCACAAGAAATGTGGAGGCGAGTTGACTCGGCAGGATATATCAGGCGCGGAGTATACCAAGCCAAGTACTGCGTGGGGTGTGAACTAGAGAAGCAAGAGAGCGAGCTAATAGACGGAGCTTGCCCACTACATCCCAATAAAGAAATTGAGTTAATTGACGAGGAGAACTATTTCTTTTGTTTTTCTAAACTCCAAGAAAAACTACTAGCCTACTACAAAAATAATCCGGAGTTTGTCGTACCCAATCACCGCCAAAAAGAAATAACTAACTTTGTACAATCTGGCCTATCTGACTTTTCGATCTCACGACTCAAATCAAAAATGCCCTGGGGTGTACCAGTTCCGGGAGACGAGACGCAAGTCATGTACGTTTGGTTTGATGCTCTTACCTACTATATCTCTGCGCTAGGGTGGCCCTCCTCCGCTGATGCTCCGGCGGGCAAGCCCAATTTATTTGAAGAGTTTTGGGGAAGCCAAGACCATCCCAATGCAGTACAGGTCGCGGGCAAAGATAACCTGAGACAGCAGACCTCGATGTGGCAGGCAATGCTCCTAGCAGCAGGACTACCTACCTCGCGACAGATCATGATCCACGGATTTATCACCAGTAACGGAATGAAGATCAGCAAGAGCTTAGGCAACACGGTGGATCCTCTTGAATATGTAAATAAGTATGGAGTTGATGCGCTGCGCTACTACCTCCTCGCCAAGATTGACCCATTTGAAGACTCTGACTTTACCGCCGAAAAATTTGAAGAAGTATACAAGGCTGACCTACAAAATGGGTTAGGCAACCTAGTCTCGAGAGTGGCGGCAATGGCGGTCGGAGAGGCTGGATATCAAAATCACAGCACAAAACTAAGCACCAATGTTTCTAGTGCAATGGATGAATACAGGTTTGAAGTGGCGATGAAAGATATTTGGGATCGGATCAAAAAAGCTGACCAACTGATAAGTGAGAGAAAGGTCTGGGAGCTAAAAGGAGAAGAAAAATCTGCAATACTCCGCGAACTGATCACAGAAATTGTCGGGATCGCAACTGACCTATTGCCACTACTCCCTACGACCGCACAAAAAATCCTTGATAACTATACCAACCCATCTATCACTAAGATGACTCCACTATTTCCCCGCTTAACATGATAGATACTCATGCTCACTTAACTGATCCCAAATACGTTGCAGATCTTCCTTCGGTGTTAGCGAGAGCAGAGGAATCAGGGGTACATGTGATGATTAACCCCTCTACCTCGCTAAAGGATGCAAGACAGGTCGATGCACTCACTAAGCTCTACCCACAGGTGTATGGACTAGTCGGACTTTACCCAGGTGAAGCACGGGATGAGAGTTGGGAGCAAGACCTAGAGACGATGTGGAGCATAATAACTGAAAACAAAAAAATAATTGGGATCGGTGAGATAGGGCTGGATGAAACACCACTAAAAATCAACCCCAAGCTAGAATACAGAGTCTTTGAAGCTCAACTAAATCATGCTATAGATCACGATTACCCGGTCGTTATTCATACGCGTAATACCGAAAATGAGATGTGGGATTTGATGAAGAGGTACCCCAAGCTGCCGAGAGGTCACATGCACTGCTTTAGCGGGAGCATAGAGTGGCTAGATTATGTTCTTTCGCGCGGCTTTTATGTAGGATTTGACGGAAATATTACCTACAAGAACGCAGAAAACCTGAGAGAGCTCGCCCTGCGTGTCCCCCTTGACCGATTACTACTCGAGACTGACTCCCCCTATCTCCCACCGACCGGGCATCGCGGGGAGAGAAATGAACCTGGTAATGTTAGAATAACGGCAGAGTTCTTAGCGAAACTTAGAAATGAATCACTAGATACATTAATTCAGATGACTACTCAAAACGCTAGAGCACTATATAAAATAGAGTAAGAGATGAAAAATTTACGCAAATGGGTGCATCGACACCCAATCCGGACTAAGCGTGCACTAGAGATATTGCCGGGGACGGTCTCCTGGTTTTTGATACTATTCCCAGTCTGGGGATCTTTGGTGATTCCCGAAATTGTGGCTTATTACATAATTGCTTTTTCGGTGTACTGGTTTTACCGCTCGATGAGTACGGCGCTACTTGCGGTGCTTGGCTACTTTAAACTTAAATCATACGAAATATATGACTGGATGAGTGATGTAAAAAAACTACCTGAGTGGAAGCGTACGCATCACATTATTATTATCCCGACCTACAAAGAGCCGCTAGACACACTAAAGCGTACTTTTGAATACCTAAAAAAACAGACCTATCCCCTTAAGCAAATCCATATTATGGTGTCTTTTGAGGAGCGAGAGGGACAGGATGCACGCGATAAAGCAAAAGCCTTAATATCGACGTATGGAAAATCATTTGGGCATGTCTGGGCGACCCATCACCCCGACCTCCCAGGTGAAGTAAAAGGTAAATCAAGCAATACGAGCTGGGGAGCAAAAGAAGCCAAGCGGATACTGATAGATCAAGAAGGATATGACATTGATCTGGTAACTATTACTAGCGAGGATGCAGATGCACTACTGCCCCCTTCATATTTTGCGGCTTTGACTTATCATTTTTTGAGTAGTAGCAATCGCCATACGACTATCTGGCAGGCAATCCTACAGTTTTATAACAACATAGATAAGGTGCCGCTATTTGTCAGAGTCTTTGCCTCAAGTGGCTCGGTGATGCAACTCGCAATTGTCATGAGACGAGATAGACTAATCAATTTCTCGACTTATACCGCTTCGCTCAAAATGATTAACGGAATAGGTTACTGGGATACAGACGTGATCCCGGAGGATTGGAGACTTTTCTTTAAAGCATTTTATTCACTTCAGGGCAAGGTTAGTGTGGAGCCAGTATTTTTGCCGATTATGGCCGATGCGGCCGAAGCTGAGGGGACCTGGAATACCTACCAAAACCAGTACGAACAGGTAAAGAGATGGGCCTGGGGAGTGTCTGACACGCCTTATGTGATCTCCCGGTGGATTACGAGTACAGATGTACCTTTTTGGGAGAAGACAATCAGGACCCTACGTGTAATCGAAGACCATTTCCTCTGGCCAGTTAACTGGTTTGCGATCACGATCGGGGCACTACTACCCCCACTACTTAATGCCGAGTTCTCACGGACGATTATTGGCAAGACTCTACCCCAAGTAACTTCGGCTATCCTGACAGTTTGTTTGCTCGCCTTACTGGTCATGATCATCCTTAATTACAAACTTAGACCACACCCACCAGGCAAGAGGTTCCCAATTTTTGGCTACATCTTTGAGGCGATAGAGTTTGTGACCCTACCTGTTGTTGGATTTTTCTTTACAGCGCTCCCAGGAATAGATGCTCACACTCGACTAATGCTCGGCAAGTATATTGAATACAAAGTCACTGAGAAAGTATCGCCACTGGACAAGTAATGTTGTACCATGATGGTATGAGGGAAGTCTTAAAAAAGATTATGAAGTTGCATCGCTTTTGTAACAAACGAGAGTGGATCCTGATACTTTTGATTTTGGTCGCTGTTTTTCGACTGCCGACACTCGCTACCCCCAATTTTTATGGTGACGAAGAGATTTATTTTGTGATGGGGAGAGCCTGGAACATGGGCGTCCCACTATATGAGGCGATGTTCGACCACAAGCCACCGCTAATCTATATTGTTGCCGGTATATTCTCGACTGTTGCTTTGTTTAGAGGGTTTTTACTCCTTTCGATGCTAGTACACACCTATCTTTTTTGGCTACTCTCAAAGAAGTTTTGGGGTGAGGAGCACCCGATACTCGCCAAGCTTTCTAGTTTGATATTTGTCGTGCTCTCGACCATCCCGACGCTCGAAGGTCATATTGTAAATGCTGAGCTACTGATGATGCTGCCGGTTACGGCCTCGCTTCTTATGATTTGGGATGATCGGGCGGACCTGCCTACGCAGGCAGGCACAGGGGTCCGCTTGGCTGCATGGGCGGACACGGGGGTCCGCCCCTACTATAAATACTTGTTGGCTGGGCTCGTGGTTGGGATTGGCTGGCTCTATAAGGTTCCGGTTATGTTTGATGTCCTCGCGATCATGTTGTTTATCTTTGTCTTTGCCAAAAATACAGTATGGGGGAGCATTAAGAGCTTCTTTAGCCTCAAGTTTTGGCTGTATGGAATAGGCTTTGTCACGCCGCTACTCCTAACATTTGCCTACTACTATCTCAAGGGGCATGGTGAGTCATACCTAGCAACTGTGTTTACGGTAAACCTAGGATATGTGAGCTCCTGGAAGAGTGAGAGTTTTACCACGTTTAATCCGTTTAAAAGTGGGCTAGTGGTCAGAGGATTTATCCTCGGAGTTTATACCTTAGTACTGTATATGTTACGCAAAAAACTAGATCGCCGATTGGTTTTTGGTGCGCTATGGAGCGGGTTTGCCCTATTTGGTGCACTACTATCGTACCGACCATACCCACATTATCTGCAGGAAGTAGTACCTGCCGTGAGTCTACTCATCCCGACCCTATTCTCGACCTCAAGCCTTTTGGGGTGGATGGTCTGGGCGGTGGTAATAGCACTCTCAGCTCTGACCCAAAAAGATGTTGGTTTTTGGGGGTATGAGAGTAAACCTTTGTACGCTAATTACTGGCATATGATTACTCGTAAGATTACAAAAGAAGAGTACCGAAATAAATTTGATAATGCAGAGCGCAATTATAAGGTCGCCGACTTTATCAAATCTCGCCTTGGTGAAAATGAAAAAATTTATGTTTGGGGGAGCGACCCAACTATTTATAACTTAACCAATACGGTACCGAGCGGTGGCAAGTATATTGTGAGCTTTCATGTACGTGACCTACGTAAACATGATTATGTGATGGAGAACCTCATGAAAAATAAACCCCAGGCTATCGTCGTCCTACCTGGATCTGATGAGTTTGAAGAGCTGCAAGGACTCATCGCGACTAAATACGTAGAGCTATATAACTATAGTGGTGCCACAGTATATTGGCGCATAGACTAGGAAAAAATACAGTGAGCGAACTCGTCAAACATACATTTAATATCTCCCAGGCTGCGGAAGAACTAGTCCCGAACAAAATTAACCGCAACATGTATCTCGCTGCGATTATCATGGCAATACTCCTCATTGGTTTTACAGTGCTATTTTATAGTCGACTACCCGAGCGAATACCGATCCTCTTAACTAAGCCTTGGGGAGAGGGAAGACTCGGGCCGAGGATGTTTTTGTATGGTTACGGAGGACTAGTCTTAGTAGTCACTTTGCTTAATATCACACTAGGAAAGCTGTGGGGCGGTGGGGGCAGTCTAGTGCCCCGGATACTATCGATTACGGCGGTAATTTTTGCCTTGCTCATGATCCTAGCTTTGTGGGGGATGCTACAATCATTCTTCTTATGATGTGGCAACAGTATGTCTTATTACCATTTGGGTTCTCACTAATAATCTCCTTAGCGATTACCTCACTCACGATCCTGGCATACAGAGCGCTTGGGATAGTAGATCGATCGAGTAATGTAGATCATCCAAAAAATATCCATGTGACACCAGTCCCCAGGGGTGGAGGGATCCCGATATTTATCACAGTCGCATTTACCATGCTCGTCTTCTTGCCTAGCTCGGTAGACCGAGTGGCAATACTCGCGGGAGCTCTAATACTACTTATTATGGGAGTCCTAGATGATTTATTTAATATCTCTCCATACCTTAGGCTAATTGCAGGCTTTATGGCATCGACACTAGTTGTTGTGTATGGTGTGGCTATAGCTTATGTGAGTAACCCCATGGGGGGTGCACCGATTACCTTTGTCGGGTATGAGTGGTTAGCAACACTAATCTCGATACTCTGGATTACCTGGAGTATGAATTTTGTGAATATGGGGGCAAAAGGGCTCGACGGACAGCTGCCGGGAGTGGTAGTGATTGCAGCGATTGTAATGGGGGTAGTCTCGTGGCGGTTTGTACCTGATCCATCTGCACTCGAGAGTGCGTTTATGGCAGCGACTGTCGCTGGGAGTTTTTTGGGACTATTATTTTTTAATGCTTACCCACAAAAAATTATGCCAGGCTGGGGAGCGGGAGCACTGGCGGGATACCTGATTGCTGTCATCTCGATGATGTCGGGAGCCAAGCTAGCAACTGCCCTGATAGTCCTCGGTATCCCTCTAATGGATGTGGTCTATGCGATTATCAGGCGTATTCGACGAGGAAAGTCTCCTGTCTGGGGAGATGCGGAGCATCTGCACCACAAGCTACTAGCAATAGGTTGGAGCAAGAGAACTGTTGCTTTTACTTATTGGGGATTTACCGCTTTACTCGGAATAGTGGCGCTACAGTTGAATAGCCAGATGAAGATCTATACAATCCTACTCATAGCCATAGTGGTCGGAGGTGTTATTTTATGGATCAACTCAAGCTTGCTCTCAAAGCGACAAGAGTAACGCAGTGGATTAAAAACATTGTGTTATTTGCGCCGATTGTTTTTTCGGGACTCCTTTTTTTGCCGGGATATTTTGTGACGGTAGTCTGGGCGACGTTTTTGTTTTGTCTTTTGTCCTCGGCAATTTATCTCTTTAACGATATCGTGGACGCCCCCAAAGACAGGCTCCACCCCTTTAAAAAGAAGCGGCCAATAGCATCGGGTGAGCTACCCCTACCGACAGCGGTCTTTATGTTTATCACCCTATTGGTAATATCGCTCTGGCTAGGTGCCGCGACCTCGACGTTCTTCTTTGTGACTCAGCTCGGGTACTTTATGTTGAATGTTTTATATTCGCTCTGGTGGAAAGCGATCCCGATCGTCGACGTGTTTGTAATTGCAGCTGGATTTGTGCTCAGGGTTTATGCCGGTAGTTTTGTGGTAAATGCACACATGGATGTGTGGTTCCTCCTAACCGTCATCTCGGCATCACTATTCTTGGCGGTTGGGAAACGTAGGAGTGAGATGACACTCATGGCCGGGCAAGGGGGCAGTAGTAGGAGTAGCTTGATCCATTACACGCCTTCACTCCTAGACGCATATACTTCGATGTTTGCTAATACTACCTGGCTTACTTATGCCCTTTTTACTTTTTTGCACCCACCTTTTCAGGCAGAGGGTAAAGTTCTCAAGCTTTTATCGCTATTACCCCGGACCTTAGTTGCAGAGAAGTGGCTGATGGCGACTGTACCAATAGTTATCTTTGGGATAATGCGATATATGCAGCTGATCTACGAAAAAAATGAAGGTGAGAGTCCACACAAAGTGCTAATGAGCGATAAAACCCTCCTTGGTACTGTGGTTGTTTGGGGACTCATGGTACTACTGATGATCTACGGGGTATAACGTCACTAACTACTTGGTGATAGTCACATATTTGGCTGAGACGTAGCCAACACTTCCTTCAAACTCAATTTTGTGCCAGCCTGCACTCGTGGTTTCACCTAGATATTTGAGGTGTTCGCCGACGCTCGCACGCCCTAGGCTATCGGCACTACTACTGGGCTCTTTTCTGACGTTGAGACCCCCGGCTGATACCACATCAGCGGAGTCGCTGACGGTTACGTATGGCCTGGTAGGAGAGGCTATGGGGGATGGCTTAGTAGCTGATGGTTTAGGTGAAGAGAGCGCTATTGATGCGCTTGCGGCAGGGGTTGCAGGAGTTGCGGGCTCTGGATTTGGCGACTCTTGCTGAATGGTTAGGTTAATGGGCTCGCTCTTGAGTTTGACGCTCACGACTAAGTTAAACCCAGTAGTTGCAATGATCGGGATTTTTTGCTCGGCAAAACCAGGGGTGCCGACGATTATTTCGTGGTTGCCTGGACTCACCTCACGCTTGCTCAGTGGGGTAAAACCAGAGGGGACACCATCGATTGTGAGACTACTGGTGTCAGGGTCTGAGACGACCGAGATTGTTGAGAGCCCAGTCTTGTCAGGGACAAGGTTGAGGCTGTAGCCAAAACTGTCGAGGACAGTCTCACCAAAAGTGCGGGAAAGGACGGTCGAGGCCGAACTCTCTAGCTCGACTGTAGCCTCATAGGGAGTTAGAGTCGTGTCATCTGGGATCAGTCTGAGAGTATAGGTGCCTGGTGCTATATTTTGATTTTTGAGAGGGGTTTTGCCTAGTTCTTTGTCTGACAGGTAGACTGTGGCGGGTGCGCTAGTTGAGATCTCGAGACCTGCAGGCTTTTTGACAAAAAGGTTTTTGACTGTGCAACCTGACAAGATCAAACTAGAGATAATGACCACAATTAACTTGAGCATATGACTATATGTTACCACGGCAGTAGACCATCATCTTAGACTCTTGACAACTTAACTCCCCTATTTTATATTCGTATTGGCAGTCTAACCATGAGACTGCTAGAATATCTAAATCATGGTGGAGGGTAAAACATATGACAATAATTAGATGGGACCCAACACGTGCCCTACTGCGCTGGCCAAACGTCTGGGATGATGACGATTTTATGCCCAATGCGGCAGACAACCTAGATGTCTATGAGACAAAAGATGAGGTAGTGGTAAAGGCAGCTGTTGCTGGAGTAAACCCAGACAAAGTAGATGTAACCTTTGAAAAAGGTATCCTCACAATCTCTGGGTCTGAAGAGAGCGAGGAAAAAGAGGATAAAAAGTACTACAGGAAGAGTAGTCGCTCTTACTCCTACCGAGTTGCGGTCCCTGGCAATCTAGATCTCTCGGTCGAGCCAGAAGCCAAGGTTGAGCATGGAGTAATTAGTATCAGCTTTAAAAAAGCTGAAGAGGCTAAGCCAAAGAAGATCGCGGTAAAAAAGTAAAAAGTACTTAGTAACAATTGGAAGACAAACCCCTGGGAAACCGGGGGTTTGCTGTATAATGAAAAAGTTCGTCGGCCGAGTACCAGAGTAGTCAATGGCCAGGTCTGCAAAACCTCGGATTCATGGGTGCAAATCCCATCTCGGCCTCATAAATAGCAAGTGTCACGGATAAATCAGGTAAACCAAGTTAATCAAGAAGTAATATTTAAGCGTTGGCGATGTCAATCACTGTCTCTACCAAGCGATTGCTGTAGCCCCATTCGTTGTCATACCAGGCAAAAACTTTGACCAAATCCCCTCCGATTACCTGAGTTAGATCGAGATCGACAATGGCCGACTCACTCCTGCCCACTATGTCAGAAGATACGAGTGGCTCGTCGGTAACGGCCAAGATGTTGTGAAATCTATCCTCGAGGGTAGCCTGGCGTAGAATGTTGTTTACCTCTTCTTTTGTGGTCGTCCTTTTGACGACAAACGTAAAGTCAGTGAGTGACCCAGTGATGGTTGGTACCCTGATTGAGACCCCGTCAAAGAGACCTTTGAGCTCTGGAATGGTCTCGGTAGTGGCGATGGCTGCGCCAGTGCTAGTCGGGACCATATTTTGGGCAGCTGCCCTGGCACGACGCAAGTCCTTGTGTGAAGCATCCTGGAGGTTTTGGTCATCAGTATAGCTGTGGATGGTAGTCATGGCGGCTTTGGCTATCCCTAGTCTATCCTGGAGGACCCAGGCTACTGGAGCCACACAGTTGGTGGTGCAGCTGGCATTATTTAAAACACTGATAGTATTTTTGCGATCAGCTTCGACTACCTCTTTCTCGTTAACGCCGATTACGCTAGTAGGGACCCCTCCCCCTTTGGCTGGTGCAGAGAGGACTACCTGCTTGGCACCGCCCTGGAGGTGCAAGCTAGCCTTTTCTTGAGAGGTAAAGGCACCCGTACTCTCGATAACTACTTCGACCCCGTATTTTCCCCATGGGATCTTGGCGGGATCGCGCTGAGCGAAGACTGGGATTTTGTGAGTGGTACCTAGGATTAAGTGGCCGATTAATGGATCCTCGTCGGTTGCCTCTTTGGATGACTGATACTTTTCGTATGCAATCTCACCATCGAAGCGACCATAGGTGGTGTCGTATTTTAGGAGATGTGCCCAGCCCTCGATATCCATAGACCCAGAAGTGTTGATGGCAACTAGATTAATGTCCTCTTGGTGCTTTTGCCACCAGACTCTGGCAGCTAAGCGGCCAATCCGTCCAAAACCATTAATTGCGAATGACTTCATGTATTTAGTATATCCGTAAACCAGTGAATCCGTAAATCGGTATATTTTGATATACTTTGATATATATACTTATTCACCTCTGGTATGAACATAATCTACATCTGGACGTGTGTCCTATAATTAGTTGACAAATGAAGAGTTTTTGGTACGATGTGTCACTTAAGCGAGGTTAATTAGCCTCGGTATATGAAAAAACATTGGTCAAGCAAAAACTTGTTAGACTGGCA
>DALYFH010000020.1:0-15596 GCA_031972135.1 Candidatus Woesebacteria bacterium | reverse complement strand
GATATATAACCCCATTTGGCGACATCTCCAATAAACATAAAAGTTACTACTCCTAGCACTGCCCACATAGGCCCGTTATAAAAACCGTATAACAATCTCGTCGTGGCAAATATCTTGACCTCCTCGATCTGCAAAAGTGAGATATAGGAAGCACTATTGGTGTTAGTTGAAAGGTTGGCTATTGGGATTCTGGATATTAACATCACAATCGATATACCAGCGAATAGACTAAGATAATAACTCACTTGGTAAGAGCCAAGAGATGATATAAGACTAGTAATCAGTGGGACCGATATTATGCTTACTAAGTTCATAATTGATGACTTGACCCCAAGAAACTTAGTAGTTTCTGAACCGTTTGTAATCTGTCCTACTATGATGGAATAACTCATCGCTTGGAGACCAATATCTATGCCTGCTAGGATGCCGAATGGGATTATTATGTTGGTGATATTAGCTCCAGTTAGCATCAATATCCCTGCTTGGAGCATCCCAATGATTATTGAGGCGACATAGACTTTCTTTGCCCCGTAGGAGCTAATAAGCCTAGGTGCAAACTGAGTACTCAATAGGATGCTCAGAAAAAGAGCGATGTAGTAAGAGAGGATCTTACTAGCTTCTTTGGTTGTTTCCCATAGATATAGTCCCACCAAAGATCCCAGGGTAAAGTCATAAATGACATATAGTGAGAGGATTGCTAGGAATATTTTTTGTGAGCGGGACATTATATTTTGACCATACTATTTGGCGTAAAAAGCTAACATCTTGTTAATAAAATTTTGACGATCATTTGCATTCTTAACAGCGTGATCACCTGGCAACCAGATATGCTCTAGCTCAGGAATAGTGTCATATTGATCGAGTGAGTTTGTACCGAGTATTTCATCTTGCTCCCAGCTCACCACCAATAGTTTAGTTTTCTTGGCAAATTCACCCACAGTTTTTACTGGATTAAGTTTGCGTATATCAACCCAAAACTGAGGTCCGATTTCTTGCACTTTCCCAGTTGAGCGAGGCAGGAGACTGATCCCATCATAGTTAAGAACTGCCCCAGGACGAGATCCAAATCTGGCAGAAACACGCTCAATAATTAAATCTGTATCAGCATTCGGCAACCCTGTCATAATTGTTTTTTTGATTCCATCAATATTTGCTAGTGCAGTTACAAAACATCCCATCGATTGAGCAAAGATATATATTGGCTCACCATATGTTTTTTGAACATAATCAAAAATTGCCTTTAGATCTCCTACATGTTTGGTATAACAGGCATCGCGCTGTTTACCCTCACTAGCACCATATCCTGTTAGATCAAATCTGATAACTCGATAGCCATCAGATACTAGGGCATGCGAAACATCTACAAAGTAATTGGCAGTCTCATTTTTATCAGTACCTAATCCATGAACCATGATAACGTTCGACCTAATACCTTTTTTTGACTCATCCCATTCGACAAGTGTGTCTATTTTTTCATTGTTACTATTTAAGATATTGGGATGCAGATCGTTCATAGATCCTTTAGGTATTAATAATTTTCCAAGAGTCCCCTACTATTTCGATATAACAATTATTGGGGAGGAAGACATGAGCGTGATCCTCGTTGTAGGTCTGAGGGAATTTGTGTTCACTATAATCTGTTCGCTTATTCTCTAGTCCCCAGTGAGGCATAAAGACGGCGTTAATGAAGTTGATGCCACCAGTACTGGTTAGTTCATATTTCTCGGCATTTTTTCCTGGCCTTCCATTGGCTCTGATATCTATCCCGGCGACTACTGACCCGGCACTCTCGGAGATATATACCATTCCGTCCTCTACCCTCTTGGTTATATAGTTGATAAAGTTGTTCGTCTGAGCCTGCTTGAGAAAATAGAATGGATCCCCGCCCTCGACATACATCGCAGAATAGTTTGCGAGATCTCTCACTAGATCCTCCTCGGACTTGTCTGTGATGTCGTAGTCTTGGCAGATGAATCCACCAGCATCAAGAGTTGCGCGATTTTTGTAGTGCCAATCGAGCTCTGACTCTTTGAAGTTTTTGTATTTGATGGATGTTGTAATAAAGACAGTTTTTTGTTTTTGTTCATCACTAATTTTTTGGCTAATGGATAACCCACTGACATAAAACTGTGAGGCCAAATATATATTCTTCATGGTTCGGTCCTCACGTCGATGATGCGTGATTCATCACCTATTACTTCGATGTATTGGTAGTTGTTGAGTGCGAATAGTGGAGTCTTGCCGCTAAACATATAGCTAAACGCTTCGTCTGATAACCATCTATTTCGAAAGTCGACACTACCCCAATGAGGAATGATGGTGTAGGGAACCAAGCTATACCCAACAGTATCAACAGGATTCTTAAGTGTAGATAAATCCTTAGGATTTTGAAGCTCTGCCATGCTGTTCCCTGCGATTATGGAACCAGCAGATGTGCCCATGTAGATTACTCCAGAATTTACTAATTCTTTGACATAATCTGCAAAATTATTATCGTTACCTTTTTCTTTGAGATAAAATTCGTTACCGCCAGAAATGTATAAGACCTCTATGCCTTTGAGGTCATGCCGAATTTGTTCATTAGTCTTATCAGCAATAGTGTAGTCAAAGGTGATGAAGCCATTATTGTTTAAGCCATCCCGGTCTTCTTGGACCCAAGATAGATCTTCTTGATCACTGTCTCCTTCGACCGGAGTAATTATGAATGCTGTTTTTAGTGGCCTATCATGACCGAGTCGGCGGCGGATACTCTCCCCTACTCCCTTTATCCCGATACTACTAGTAAGAAAAAGATGTTGCATAGGATACTATTATAGTATGGGGAAGATAATTGTGGTAAATGATCTCATGCAGACAGACTATCGGTACGAGCTGGTAGCTCCTATGGGAGAGGACTTTGATGATGGCTTTGCTCCTGAACTCACGCCAAAAGAGATGTTAGAGCTAGGAGTATTTGGTGGCAGGTATATGACTGACTGTCGAGATGAGTATCCCACAGACTGGTATGAGAATGCCAAGCTATGTCACGAAAGGCACGATCCAAAACTTAACTTTTTTGGTATTAATGCTAGTCAACCATTATCTGTTTGGCGAGCTAAGGGATGGATTTTCTCAGAAGACCCTCGAGGGTGGTTCCAGTGGTACTGCCGCTACTTTATGGGCAGACGGATACCGGTTGAGGATGCCAAGCAGATCAAGCGGTGGCAGATGTTTAAGCGCCATGTGGCCCAGGTCAAAAAGAACTGCAGGATGGGAGATTATTCATGTCGTCCTGTACAGAGACAAGCACTGCTGCACTGGTCATATGATTCGAGAAAGATTTGATTATTTTTTCTGATCTTTTGGTTTGTCGATTTTGTCTAAGCCGAGGCCGTGAACGCCGTAGTAGACGACAGCAGCGATGACTGCAAAATCGATGAAAGTTGAGAGCAGGTTCCCCCACATAAAGGATACGCCAGCAATGTCCCAACTAGCATCTTTTAGATTCCCGACTGAACCTAATACCAAAGAGAGTATTGGATTGATGAGATCAGTGATAAGGGCAGTTACCAACTTGGAGACTGCACCACCCAGGAGAAAGCCGACGGCAAGACCGACTACTCCCTGTTCACGGATAAAATTAAGAAAACCTTTCATAATGTACCCCCATTGATTCTATTGCTAACTTATTATAATACCTTAAGTCTCGAGCGTATAATTGAGAAATGTTCAAAGCTATTGGGATCGCTCGACATAACGTAAACGCCCGGATCTACCTAATTTATAGTTTTTTGCAGAGTTTGTGGTTTATTGAGGCAGTCTGGTATTTCTACTGGGCTAGGTTTTTGACATACTCTCAAATCGGAATATTTTTTTCATTCTTAGTAATTCTGGGACTAGTAGCAGAGATACCAACCGGATATATAGCAGATAAATATGGCAGGAAAAAATCTGTAGTTGGTGGCACTATCCTACTGTCTTTGGGTGCCATACTTATAACTAGCGCAAGTGATGCTGTCCTACTAGTTGCTGGAGTCAGTGTGATGAGTATTGGACGAGCCTTTATTTCTGGGGCACTAGAAGCAATAGTCTATGACGACTTGAAGAGTAGTGGTAAACATTCTCATTGGGATAGTTTGCAGAGTACCACAATCCAGATATCTCTGGTTGCATATATTCTGGCTGTACCTATCGGAGGTTTTCTTTACAACATTCATTTTAGGCTACCAAACATACTCGAAGCGATCAGTATGTTTTTGTCGGTACTCATGGTGCTCAAACTCAGGGATACCTCCAAGCAACATCACCTCTTAGAGCGAAAATTCAAAGTTAAGGAGCTACTAGTCGGGTTTAGAGAGCTCTTTAGTAAGCGTTTGGCCCCATACCTCTTACCTGCATTTATGGTAATTAGTATTTTTGAACTATATGACTGGGGACTATCTAAGCCGGCAATGGCAGTGAGCTTTGGGTTTGATTCTCAAGGTCAGTCGATCGTTTATACAATACTGGCAATACTAAATATTGTCAGCATCGGATTGATGCCTAGACTGCGAAGGTTGATGGGCGACTACTGGGGATTACGTATCCTGAATCTGATATCAGGACTAGCTTTTGTGGTATCAACATATGTAATTGGGATGTGGGGTATAGGTATCTTATGGTTACTTGAGTCTGCAGGTAATCTGGGTGACCCATGGACATCCAGCGTAGTCAACGAGAATACGGAGTCAAAGTATAGGGCTACTACCCTATCAACGCTAGCTTTTATGACCCGAATACCCCATTTTTTCGTTAACATACTAGCAGGATTAGCTCTCGACTCATCTGGAATTGGCCGTTTCCATTGGTGGCTCGGAATAGCAATCATATTATTAGTACTATTGAGCTCTATCTCGAGAAAAAGACCCTATTTGACAGGCAAAAGGTTAAGTGTGTTATAATACCGTCTAGTTATATATGTGTTCAGGCTTTTCCCTACTTTCGTGAGTTTTCACTGCTAGTTTGGTTAAAAAGTTTTGGCACGCTAATTTATGGAGGTGCCATACATGGCAACCAGACTATTTGTCGGCAGTCTCGCTTGGGCGACGACGGACGATTCATTATCAGCATTTTTCTCCCAAGTAGGTACTGTAACCAGTGCTAAGGTCATAACCGACCGCGCAACTGGTCGCTCAAAAGGCTTCGGCTTTGTTGAGATGAGTACTGACGAAGAGGCTCAAAAGGCAGTAGCCGAGCTCAATGGCAAAGACCTAGATGGTCGCGCTATCGTTGTAAACGAAGCTCGCCCAATGGAACCTCGCGACAATTCTAGTCGTGGTGGATTCGGTGGCGGCTCACGTGGCGGATTTGGCGGCGGTTCACGCGGCGGATTCTCACGCGACAACAATCGCAGCAGTGGTGGCTACGGCAACCGCAGTTACTAAGACATAAAAGTATTAGTATAAAAATTAAATATCCCCGCTTAGGCGGGGATATTTTTTTGCCTTATTTTATTAAGTGCTGACTACCCCACTCTGCCATCTTTTTGAGTAGAGGGAGTAGTGATGTACCGCTCGGCGTGAGTGAATACTCTACTCTAGGTGGGATTACAGGATAAACCTTGCGACTAATAAGACCATCTATCTCTAGCTGTCTTAGCTGCTGTGTTAGCATTTTCTGGGTAATATTTTCTATATTCTTCTGGAGTTCGCTATAACGAAGACTGTTATCTCTTAGTAAGTAGAGTATCAGTGGTTTCCATTTGCCCCCTATTACTCTGAGAGTAGCCTCGACACCTCCACAACTTAACTTATTAGTATCCATATGGTGTGTATACTACTATATTGTGTGTACTTGTCAATATGAATGTGTGAGACTATGATGCTTGTATATGAATTACAAACAAATCCCAAGTCAAGAAATTATTAACAAAACAATCGAGTCACTAAATAAACGTGGCTTTGCAACTATTCTGGTCAATACTAAAGAAGAAGCAAAAAATGCTGCTCTAGCACTAGTTGCTAAAGGGTCTGAAGTAATGACCATGACATCAAGAACTCTAGATGAAGTAGGGTTATCCGAGGCTATTAACGGTGAATCAAGTGAATATGTATCACTAAAAAATAAGCTAATGAGTATGGGTCGTTCTACACAGAGTAGAGAGATGCAAGAGATGGGGGCAGCACCAGCCTTCGCTATAGGTAGCGTGCATGGTGTTACAGAAGATGGTCAGATCATCATTGCTTCGGCAACAGGCAGCCAACTGCCTGCTTATGCTTACGGTGCCGAAAAGGTTATATGGGTTGTGGGTGCTCAAAAAATTAGCAAGAATCTAGATGATGCGATGAAACGACTTAATGAATATGTACTCCCTCTCGAATCAGAACGAGCACGCATCGCTTACGGAGTGGAGGGTAGTAATATTAGCAAACTACTCATCATGAATAACGAGTTTCTACCTAATCGTATTCATCTAATTATGGTGAAAGAAGAGCTCGGCTTCTAGTTGGTGCTCAACTCAGCTTTTTCTTTGTGAGTCAGTTTTTTTATTTCGTGCTCCCGCTTTAACGCAGATGATTTGTCTATACATTGTTCTGAATATGCAATCCTGATGGGTGGGAAGCTCCTGGTATATTTGGCGCCACGACCACTCACATGTACGGCAAAACGCTTGGCGACATCCTTGGCGATCCCAGTGTAGTAGTTATTGCCTTCGCAGAGTAGGACGTAGACCCAATACGCGTTATTAGGTTGATTGGGCATATAGAAGTGCCTTGGTTACCCATGATCGCGGCAAAAAACGAACGAGGAGAGTCCCTAACCTGTTAGTCCAGCCATAGACTGCGACACGACGAGCGTCCAACATAGCCTGATATCCGTACTCAGCGACCTGTTTGGATGTGGGCATCCTGCCCATGATCCCAAATGTTTTATTCTTACCAGCGACCGACCAAAAGTTAGACTGAGTAGGACCAGGACATAAGGTAGTGAGAGTAATATTTGATCCAGACAACTCTTCTGCCACCGCCTCTGAGAGATGGAGTACATAAGATTTGGTTGCAAAATATACTGCCATGAGAGGGCCAGGTTGAAAGGCCGCGCCACTAGCGACATTGACTATATATGAACGTTCTTTGCCGGACATCCGAGTAATGAACATTTTGGTCAGGTAGGTTAAGGCGATAATATTTACATTAATCATCTTTAGCTCTTTGTCCCAGCTGGTCTCTCTAAATGTCCCAAAGTCACCAAAGCCAGCATTATTGATCAAGTACTTTGGTTTTATCTTCTGCTTATCAATATTATTTACTAATAACTCGAGATTAGAGATTTCTGAGAGATCTAGTTCGTAGACTAGGACCTTGATTTTGTAGTGAGATTTTAGCTCGGTAGCTAGGGAGTTAAGTGAGTTAATATTGCGAGCTACGAGCACCAGATTGACATTGTTCTTGGCAAAGATCCGCGCAAACTCTAGACCAATACCACTACTAGCACCAGTGACGACTGCCCATTTTTGGTTTTTTTTCATTTACCTCTATTGTACCTCCCTACGCGTTCATGTGTTATAGTAGAAGACTATGGAAGACAAATGTCCAAAATGTGGATCAGAGCTATCACCAGTCACAACGACCAAAACTGGACGGGAATTGCAGCGGTGTAGTGCAGGCTCCTGGAACCCAGAAACCAAAAAGAATGAGGGCTGTGACTACGTCAAATGGCTCGAGGTAAAGCCACAGGAGTTAGATGAAAAATGTCCCAAATGTGGTAACCCATTAGTCCTAAACGTCACTAGATTTGGCAAGAAGATGAAGAAGTGTAGCACCAATGTCTGGAACAAAGATACCAAAAAAGCTGAGGGATGTGACTACATAGAATGGATCAATGGCACTACCGAAAAGCTAGATGAAGACTGTCCCGAGTGCGGGCAAAAACTCGTTCTATATACAACAGCTGCTGGCAAAAAAATGAAGAAATGTAGTACTGCTGGATGGGATAGAGAAAACAAGCAGGCAACAGGATGTACCTATGTCCAATGGCTAAAAGTAGATGACTACGCTAAGACTCCAGAGGGTGACGAATTTATGCCACCAGAGCCTCATCCTAGCGAACTCTAAATTTTAACTAGTTTTTTTTTCTAACTGATAGATAGATTGCTCCGACACCGATCCAGGTAGCGATCATGCCGATAAAGTAGCCACCTACTGGGATTAGTTTGAGTAAATGCAGTAGTGTCACACCTACAAACATTTCCATGAGTGGTGTCATTTTGAGAGATGCACCAGTACTCACAGTCCGAGCTAGTGCAAAAGCGAATACTATTTTTCCTAGATATAGAAGTACTAGATAAAGTGGGAGAACAACGCCTGCTAGTGGTATGCCTATAACTGTTAGGGATAATAGTACTAGAGCTGGGATAGTGAGGATGGATATAAGCAACCCCGAGCCGAGAGCGGCCATACTATTGTTATGAAGTGAGGATACGGCTAGATCCAATAGCTTGGGAGTCAGCCATAATAAAACTGCACCGACTAGCAGCATCCCGATATAGGACCAGACCCTAACTAGCAACATAAAGTTTTGCTGATTTTGCTTATCCTGCATTCTATTTTGACGCCACTCGGCTGGCTCGGTAACCACATTTGTACTCCCTTTGACTACTGCCTGACTATCCAACTTCCCCTCTTCGGGAGATAAGAAATAGGTTAGATCTTTGGCAATGGTAGTTTTGGGTCCCAGATAGATAGACTCCCCAGCTAGGCGAGCTTCGCCGAGAATCGGCGCGTCATGTCTGAGGTTACGACCAGCTAGCATGAGACTACGAGAAACAGTGGCATTATTTTTGATCGTTTCACCGGCTGCGATGACGGATCCACCGAGGAGAGTATCCTGGCTTACTGTCATGGTTTGACCTGCCATGTGGAGTGAGTCGTTTACTTTGGCACCTGAGAGGTCGATATTTTGACCGATGAGGTATGCGTCCTGGCCAACTCGACCATCTACGTCAATCGTGCCACCGATAGCGGTCATGTCCCCTGTTATTTCGCCTGTTACAAAAACACTTTCTGCGGCGATGTAGAGATCACCCTCTACCTTTCCCTCGACCCGCACGGTCTTGCCGGCAACATAAAGGTCGTCGGATACTACTTCGTTTTTGCTAATTACTACCTCGCCCTCGCTATACTGGACCTTGGCGAATACGTCGGATGGAGTAAGACTAAAAAGAAGTGTTGAGATAGCTAGAGTTAAAAGTGTTTTGTACATATGTTGTTATTTCCCCATACCTATAAATTGCATTAGATGATAAACCAAAAATCCTGGCCAAGTGATGGTCTGAAAGATATGCCAGAGCCACTCTGACAATCCATTTGATCCTGGGAGAAAATAGAATGCAGCGCCTATGAGGCCGATCCCGTAGAGCGGGCTCTCTGCACTACTACTCTTTTTGCCACAATTACAGTTACAATCCTGACACATTTCTGCAACTTTATCTTTTACCGTGCTTTTCTTCATATATCCTCCTAATTAATCTATAAAGATACTATATCACCCAAAGATTATTATATGTTGACTCTATAACTCTTCTATACTTGTGTGTCTTAGAAGATAATGGATCTTATTTAACTACAGAGCAAACCAAAACCAATACAATATTAAACAAACCGTTATAACAAATATTATCTTCGCCCACTTTGGCATGCTTTCCATCCAGTTGCCATATTCGTTCAAATAATTTGCTTCTTTTTGTTTTTTAGAAAATACTGCCCAAGTCAATCCAACTACTAATATAGTAATTAATACAGATTTTTCAAATTGCATAGACTGATATTAACATACTTAGAAAGTTGCCCGAGGTCTCCCAAACATTATATATGGAGGCATTTCTTAGGTGCCTACGGCACTTGATGTGTAGGACCCTCACCCTACGAGTTCGAGTAATCTGGATCATTTTGTAAAAAACGTATAGGAAAGTCTTATTTTTATGTTGAACAGCCTTTAAGACCCAGTAGTCGGTATAGTTAAGCACTTAATGATATATCAAGATTTTCTTTACCTAAAGCTATATCAAGTATTGTCGGCTGGCTTAGAATTGACGGAATATCATCTGATACAACGAGATGCGCTCGAGAATCAAAGATGGAGTTTTCAGATGAACCTGGTTTTAAATGGATTTTAGTTTTTTGCATAACATCTTCTATTTTTGCTTTTTCAACCGCAGTTAAGTCGTCTTCTCGTAGGACTAACCAAGCAACTTCTCCAGATTTTTTCATTAATTTACCGACAAGTCGGTCACTAGAAATAGTAACTTTTTTTAAATCAATCTCAGATGACCCTGGGATAGAGAATAATATTTTAAAAATGAACTTTCTTCCTTTTGTGGGAGAGGAGAACCATTGAATACGAGTATCTTCAATTGTCCTATTCTTAAAAGGATTTTTTGCATCTATAGAGGAAATAAGTATTCCTATACTCGGTGTCCAACCAGGAGCAAATTCTCCAGGTCTTTTCCATTTTATAATAACTCGATCTGATTCGGGATTATCTCTCTTAAGTTCTTTAACAAATGCAACACGCCAATTATTTGATTTATGGAGACTTACTTTAAAAGCATTTAGTGTATTACGTGCACCTAGGTAAATATCATCACCATTAACCCACATTCTCCATATCGATGATCTAATATCTTCTGGAGAACCGACAGCAAAAAGTAGTGTATTTGATTTTTTTGAGGACATATACAACCTGGTAAAATAGTGGTTTATATGTTGGTTGCGGATCTGGGACGAGATTGCGAACTCCAATTTAGATACATTTGCTTTTCTGAACTCATCTTGCTTGTCGTTGAGTGAAACTGCGATATAATTATTGCTTGTATGTCTAATGAATCTACTCACGTTGAACTAGCGAGATACTTACCCCTTGTTGAGGGTTCTGTGGTAGAAGAGTATAGAAAAAAGAATAAACTAGTTACCCCTATCGCTTTGGTAGTTGACGAATATCAAGTTGCTGCAGGTATCACAAATGAATATAAAGCTCAATTTGAAGGAGCCGTTGCAAACATTGATATTCCTGCTTTGGAAAGGCTTAAAGGTGAGGATGAGTCACAATACTTATGTGGAATTTTACTATTAGTAAATACTCTTATGAGCCAAAAAAATAAGAGTGTGGCCAGTGAAATTGGCGGTAAGGATGAGCTCAGAGGAAAATTGACTGAATCAGCTAGGGGCATGATCAAGAAAATACCAGAGGCAAGTAAATTTTTAGAAGTGTTGATGCAAAGGAATGTGGCTTCAATAGCCCCTAAGGTATCATTGTTTATATCTGGCTATAGTAGTCAAGATGGAGATGTTTACAGCAATAGCGAGGTGCAAAGTAGAATGTTGAGTGACTTCAAAACTTTACCTCCGGCTGAACTTTCTACTATGGTGGATGAAGTTGTTTCTAATTTGGACACAATCAATAGACTGGCGTATTGGAAAGCTACAGTTGCACACCTATTAACTACAGATGGGAGAATTGCTCAGGGGTTGGAAGGTGTGCGAACATCTGGTGCAGTTGATTTTAGAGCAAGTGCTGACAAGTTGTCTGGCGACAATAAATCATCATTTATTTTAGAAAATACATCAAAGAAGTTACGAGCAATTTCATTTATTAATAACTCAAAACTTTTGCTAGTTTAACGTGATCTTCTACTAGATTGTTAGTAAGTAACTTGATTTTCCCACACTATGGGTGTAAAAGTACCTTACCAATTGGGCGGTTGGTAAAGCGGGCTAGACGAGCTGTATCCATTGTATGAAATCATATGGGTCATGGGGACGATAAGTCGCCAGCTTTGTCGTGTAATTTTCAAGATAGTAATTCCCAGACAAAGAATTTAGCCAACACGAGTAATCGTGGGTATTCTGCTGGCAATTTACCTGATTCGGCAGTCATTGAGTTTCAGGCTTATTATCAAAAGCGATTTGGTGTTCTTCTTACCCTGATTGAAGCGAGAAAATTAGCCGTGTACCTCCTAGACCTCTACAGATTTACTGCTGAGGAGACACATGATTGACACGATTAAGCTAAAAATTCCCATCACTCACGTTGATTTTGATGATATGAGTTTGCACCAGGTAGTTACTACAAAACATGATTTTAAGGGAAAGGTTGTTTGTAAACAATGCAACCTGACATTCGTATACCACAATAGTTTTACGATTCACCTCTTCATGGTTTACAACGAGAAGCTCCCACGTCATGACCTATATGCTGAATTTTCCATTCCAAAATTGGTTTATGGTCAGAATGTCTACCTGTACTACCCCGATAATCTGATGGCTTTATTAAATGAGATTAGACTTGAGATGGGTGATTGGTTTCAAGTAAAGTACGCCCCAGTCAATGATTGGGTTTTACAACGATTAGATCTTTGCTACGCATGGAAGCTACCTACTCAGGAGTTAGCTCAATCTTTGCTCAATAGTCTGCGAGGGTACAGCTACCCACGCAAAATGACTGCTAATTACGATACCTCTATCGTTTATCGTGGCAAGGCCTACTCAGGCATCTTTTACCTCAAAAGTCCTGAGTATGTTGATAAGGGTTTTCGAGATTTGCGAGATTATAACCGCGAATATGCTGAGGCCATGAAGATTGAAAGCGAAGGTGTCTTGCGATTTGAGATGCAATTACGTAAGGCTAAACTCAATGATCTTTTTAAGGATAAGCGAGGAGGTTTCCATTTAGCTGATTTAGAAAATCGAGAATATGTCTACTCCCTTCTCAATTCCCTATTTTCTAAACTCATTCGCTCCAGCGAGATACGGATTGATTCTCCTAAAACCATTTTTGATTTACTGTCTGTTGTTCATGGGGAGGTCAAAGCTAAAAATTTGTTTTTGTTTCACCAGCTATACATGGGTAGTCCTGCACAAAAGCAGAACTTGAAGATGATCTACAACAATAGCACAATCACTCGCAATCTGAAAATGATTGCTGAATCGGGAGTTGGTGTAGTTGTGAACAATTACCCTATTACTTCCCTTTCTATTCCTAGTGAGCTAGTCATTAACAAAGTAAATGCTCCTTTTGCTGTTGGTTATGAGTTACTCAAAAAGCCTACGCAGGAGGCTTTGCTCCCTGTGCCTGCGGTTGAGGAGGAGCCATGGTAACGGCTAGGGGTCGGAGTTGTTGTCAAGGGAGCGAAGCGACCTTGACAAGGGTTTGCGCCAGACCCTTCCAACAGATGTTTTCGGACAACGGACGAAAACATCTTTCCTCCGTGTACTTTGCGACCCTGTTCTCTGCGACCCCGTTTAATGACTATTTACTAACAGTCATTAAACGATGCATGAGAAGTACAATTATCAGAGGGAGGTATAATGCAAGCCATGGAAATTAGATACTGTGCTTATTTTCGTAAATCCTCAGAAAGCGATGATCGCCAAGCTCTGTCTTTACCTGCGCAAGAAGATGAGATTAAGAAACTCGCAAGTAAGCTAGGAATTACTCTTGTGGCTACATTTAAGGAATCCAAATCTGCCAAAAAACCAGGTAGACCTGCATTTAACGAGATGATTAGTCTGATTGGTCAAAAGAAGATTAATGGGATTTTGGTCTGGCATCCTAACCGTTTATCTCGCAATTCTGTTGATTCTGGTGCCATGATCTACCTAATGGATCAAGGGCTACTGCAAACCATTGTTACTCCTAGTCGTTCTTATATAGCTTCTCCTACTGATAGATTCTTCCTCGGGTTTGAATGGGGGCAGGCGAAGTTAGAAAATGATAACAAAAGTGTTGATGTTAGACGTGGAATGACTGCTAAAGCCAAAATGGGATGGCTACCTGCTCCTGTACCTGAAGGATACAAAAATACACCTCAAAAACTCATGGGATATCGCACTATCGTCCCTGATACTAAACGCTTTCCATATCTAAAGTCCTGTTGGTACTCCATCTTGCAGGGTAAACGACCTGTTGAGGCCTATGAGGAAGGTTGTAGAGCATGGAAAGAGGCTGGTGGTAAGGATGAGTTGATTTGTAGGTCAGGGTTTTACAGGATGATCTCTAATCCTTTCTTTTATGGTGAATTTGAGTGGCCTAAGGGGTCTGGTAATTGGTATCATGGTAAACACAAACCAATGGTTACAAAGGAAGTCTTTGATTTGGTACAAACCAAAATAAATCCTAATCACAAATCACTCAGAAGCAAGCATGATTTTCCCTACAGAGGATTATTCTTTTGTGGTGATTGCTGCTGTATGGTTTCAGGGTCACGGAAATTTAAATTCAACAAAAGCTCTAATACTACCGTTCCATACGATTACTACAGATGTTCGCATAAGTCACAAAACCAATCCTGCATACAGCCTCCAATATCAAAGTCGGTGATTAACGAACAATTAGAGGAGATTGTAAAAAGTATACGTATTCCTAAAGAATTCTTATCCTGGGCCAGTAAATGGTCATCTTTTTTGGAGACTGAGGAAAGTAAACAAGAACATGTCAGTATTGTTGATAAATCAAAAGACATTGTAGTACTCGAGAAAAGGTCTACCCTGTTACTTGAGAAGCTGCTAGATGGGACAATTACTGATGCTGAGTATAAGCCAGCCAAAAAGAAGATTACTGACCAAATAACCCTACTTAAAAATACTGAAAATGTCCTACCTGTTAAGCGTAGTTATCGAGAATTGTTAGATGAAATGGAGTTTGCTTTAACAGCGAGTCAGAAGTTTAAGAAAGCTGA
This sequence comes from Candidatus Woesebacteria bacterium, assembly GCA_031972135.1. GTDB lineage: Bacteria > Patescibacteriota > Microgenomatia > UBA1400 > UBA12108 > GWF. The sequence continues at coordinate 904 of DALYFH010000020.1, read as the reverse complement.
TGATATGAGTAAAGGTAGAGTAGTCAGAGATCTGGGTTCGAACTTTTCGTTAAAAGACAAAAAAGTATCCTTACAGCTGAAAAATTCGTATTTTGTTTTTTCAAAAGTCTCAGATTGGTCTATAAATGAAAAGAAAGCGTTCGAACTCACTAAATATACTGATATATTGAGCAAAAGACCTGATCTTGTTCCTTCTAATCCTATGTGGTTGCCGAGCAGGGACTCGAACCCCAATAAGCAGCTCCAGAAACTGCTGTCCTACCATTAGACGACTCGGCAAATATTTGATTGTGGGACTATTTTACACTACAAGATCATTTTTTCGGAGGGAGCGGAAAGAATGCTGAGGTTTGGCGGGCATAAGCAGCCCAGTCTTTACGACCTTTGTACTTAGCTTCGAGCATGGGGATGCCTGAGACTTTGAGGAGGAGAAAGTCGATCATAATGGGTCCAACGAAAGCGAGGACGTTGCCTGAACTAAGATATGCAATGAGCGCGATACCCCACCAGAGAGTGGCCTCGCCAAAATAGTTTGGGTGTCTAGTATATTTCCAGAGCCCTGTGGTCATGAGCTTACCTTTGCTAGTTTTTTTGCTTTTAAAGACTGTGAGCTGATAATCGCCGATTGCTTCGAAGTAGAATCCGACGAGCCAGATAGCAGAACCAATTAGTAGCCACTGTCCTGTTACCGTCTCACTACCTGATCCGAGTAGGATAGGGATAGAGACTATCTGCATAAAGAGCCACTGAAGCAAGTACACCTGCAAAAATGAACGAACCAACCACCATTTACCCCAGTCTTTACGCCACTGGGCATAACGAAAATCTTCTTTTTGGCCTAGGTTACGCAGACCAATGTGTGTAGCGAGCCGTACTCCCCAAGCTGTCGTTAAAACCATGATGA
>DALYFH010000019.1:0-16990 GCA_031972135.1 Candidatus Woesebacteria bacterium | reverse complement strand
TTAGATCTCTACCACAGCGCACTTGGTGAGACATATGCGTTACTAGGACAGCAGGAGCAAGCAGTCAAAGAAGCCGAGCTAACTAAAAGATTAAACCCCTACCACCTCAATTTTTACAAAAGTCGTGCCAAGATCTACCTTACTTTATCCGCAGCTAACGCCGAATATTATAATCTCGCAGCCACTGAACTTGAGGGTGCAGTAAAGCTAGCTCCAACAGACCCCAAGCTCGCCTACAACCTAGGTCTCATCTACACTCGCTTAGGCAAAAACACAGAAGCTGCAGATCAGTTTAAACAGGCAATCAACCTCAAGCCCAACTACGAGAGTCCCTACTACGCCCTAACTCTGCTCTACGAGCAGACAGATCAAAAGAAGTTGATTCCAGAATTACTCAGTGGTGCAAAACAACACCTAGCTACGTATAGCAGTGCGCTAAAAGAGAAAATTAGTACATACTAGCTCTAGTACAAAATATGTATCTTTCTCAACTACTTGAATTGACTGCTCCATCCTTCCCCTTCTTTTCCTGTCTGTCTTGTCATCACTTCTGAAAGCCATGGATCACTAACAGGCATATTTTCTCTACTTGATTCAAGCCATCTCTCAAATTCTATATCCTCCTCGCTAATATCATTATCGTGTGTAGCCCCCTCTGCAGATTGAAAAAACCATCTTAGAGATAAAATGTACACCATTAAATCTTTCACTTTAATCGCGCCACTAAAAAAAAGGTTCAAATCAGTCATATAAATATATCATACCACATCACCTAATAATCAAACAATTTAACTATTTTCAATCATTCTCATCAAACACTTCAGGTTTAAAATCACTTTGATCCATCGTATACAGCTCATTGATTAATGCTGTCACCCTATCCATCGCCGTTGTACGATCATGCCTAAACAATAATGCGATATTCATAATTAACTTATGCTGCACATCTCTGTCTAAATTTGGCGGCAAAAATGCGTCTACACTACGACCAGTCCTTGGGTCTTTGACTCGCATCATTAATACTCCTGGACTCTGATAAATCCCAGTAGTGAAGCCATGCTTACCATCTGCAATGCTCGAAGACAAAACTGATCTTGGTCCGTTATCTGTCAATACTAGCCTATGATTTCCCGCTACGACGTCTTCTTTGCTTCCACGCTCATCTACTCTCCTCATAATCTTTTTTACCCAATCTGGAAGATTCGATCGTACTCCGTCGTGAGGCGTAGCAGTTGATACTACTATACCTTTCCCCTCTCTTCTCATCCTACTATTTTTTGTATCAGCGACCTCTTGCGTTTTTTTACGACGATAGTTTTCAACAAGCTGTTCCTCTGCTGCCAACTGAGCATCAATACCAACATACTTGTTCTCCCAGTATTCTGCCCTACGTCTTTCGCCAACAAATCGCTTCACTGTCATACCAACTTCTGTAATCATCAATCCTAACGCTCCGACTACCATCCAGCCAGGGATTGCCCTAATTTGCTCCCCATTAGCCAAGGTGTCTAGGATATTTAGCCCTACTGTAACAGAAATGCCAGTCATTAGACTCAAACCTACATCTATAACAGGATGCCTCGATGGGCCATCATAAAATCTACTTCCTGCTGAAAATAAACCGATCACTAAGGCTAAAGCTGTTTTGAGATCCATGTTGTCAGCTGACCAGTCTTTTGTAAACATAGCTGCACCAGCGAATACTCCCACAAGTTCAGGTAGGACTCTAGAAAATGCTGCGTTATTTAACAACTCATTATGATTACTCATTCCGAGATTTTACCACTTTACTATAAGATATCAAGGTTAAAATTAGATCGCTAGCTTGCTATAATACTCTCATGTCATCTATTATCTCAGTCCCTCATCCCACTCTTCGCACCAAGTGCGAGCCGATTACTAGTATTACCAGAGAAGTCCAGGAGGAAATCCACGATCTGATTGATGCACTAAAGAGTGCTCACGACCCAGAGGGGGTCGGCCTCTCATTCCCACAGATTGGGGTTAGCAAGCGCGGTTTTGCCACTTACCTCGAGAAAAAGATCAGGATTTACCTAAACCCAGAGATTGTTGATATGAGCGAAGAAACCACGCTTGGTGGCACTCCAGATCGCCCATCTCTCGAGGGATGTCTCAGCATCCCCCACCTCTATGGCCCAGTCCCCCGAGCCAAAAAAATTAAAATTAAAGCAATTGATGAACATGGAGTAGAGATATTTAAGACTCTCACTAGCTTCCCCGCCCGCGTCTTTATGCACGAACAAGACCACCTAGACGGCATCCTCTTTACCGACTACACACTAAAACACAATCTCCCCCTCTACTTTCTCGATAACGAGCAAGACAAATTTATTCAGGTCGAAGATCCCACAAAAATCATTAAGTGGTGAGTAATAAGCCTATAGCTTGACAGATACGCATTAAAAGTGTAAATTCCGCGTATGACTACTAAACTAAAATCTGAGACAAGAGCTGCAATAGAAAGCAACCTAGGTTTAGCACCTGAACCTTCTCCGTTACAGGATGCTGGTTGGGCTGCCTGGCAGTTAATTTTAAAAAATCTAAGAATGCTAGATGCGAGCTACCGAGAAGCAAGAGAGCTTGGCACGCTTTATGAAACTAATGTTTTTCACTCCGATGGGAGTATTGATACTGAAACAGTTAAAACACTGAAAGTATACAAAGCATATAAAGCAGGTCAAAATACAGACACTAACAACTCATGATACATGTCGAAGAGTATGTTACTCAAAGTGATCACCCTCCCATTATCTCCCCTCTCCCTGATCAAGATCACGGTCGAAAATCAAAGTTCAAAAAATTTAGACGAGAAATCAAGCAATTTAACCCGTTTGAGTGTACTATTCTAAATGCAGATGGCACTCCCACACCTACGCAGATGACTTGTGAGCTAACTAACGATCGCGAAGGCAACCAAGTTATAACTATCAACTCTCACCCTCCCGATGCCAACAATCCCATCATGACTGCATTCACCATCGGACCTAGTCATATTGCTATCGGTTTTCGAGGTGCTATCGAGGCGCGAGCTGATTTTTTGTGTAGATATAACACACCTAGTGACGCTTTTTATAAATATATCGACCCTGATACGCTATTAATTGAAAAAGACCCTACTCTCAATAACGAGTCTGCTAAGGTACAGGTGAGAGAAGCCTGTCTCAAAGCCTCGACCGAGCCCACTAAAATAGTAATAAATGGTCGCAGTGTCGTAGTACAGCCGGACAGCGTCGACGATCAGCGTGGATTTGTGATTGTCCTCCCAACAGAGCCAAATAATCTAGAGCCAAATAATCCATATTTACTAATCCAGGACGCATATATTGATCAAAACGGGAACAAACAAGTTTATACTCTGTACAGAGTATTGCTATCCGACGCCATGAACGCACTAGAGCAGCAAGCGCTCGCCGAAAACCCAAACACAGTCGATGGATTTATTCTTAACTGGGAACAGCCAGATGTACTGCCTAGCCTTAATCTACCCCCTGCTGTCATCGAGCAATTCCCCATAGATTTAACAGGATATTTTGACAGAGCAGAAGCATTAAGCGGCAAGACGATCAAAGTCACTCCAGCTACCCCTTTGCCATACGTCAACCCTGACGGAGTAGTGATCCCAGATACGTTACCAACTCACGCCGAGCCAGATAGATTTACCGAGGCAGATGGGATTACCAATCAGCAGATAATGTACGAGTTCAGCTGTCCAGCCGGAACTAGGGTTAACATCTTTCAGACTCCAATCGATACTCCAGAGGCAATCGAGCTGTATAAGCGTATCACCTCTAGCCATACTTACAGCCATCTAGATGTAACAGGCAGAATCGAAGACATGAATCAAGATGCCAAAGAGTACAATTCAAAATTGTATGGGTGGATCAAAAAATGGTTAAACTATAATACTGAACATCCATACACCATCACAAACTGCGAAACCAATGGCTTTAAATCTACATTTCAGCTACTGTATCGACATAATGACGCTAATAATATAACAACAGTTATTGGCTTAGATCAAGCAGGACAACTAATTTACTTTACTGGCAAGGCCAAGGATATGCCAAACCTAATCACTCCTAGAGTTTACGTTCAGGGGATGGTCGACCCTGCCATGAGCCACGAGCTAGTAAGACAACTACATTTAGCCAAAAGCAATCGCAGAGGTGTTCAAAACAATGGGAGTGTTATGATCCCAGTCAATACTGCAGAAAATCTGCCTGTTGATACTACGCTATCATCACTCACTCACACTGCAGAGTTAAGCATGAACGGTCAAATAGCCACAACTACTGTTTTGGACTCAGCAGGCCATGATCATCTAGTCAATTTCCCCCCTGGTATACCATTTAGAGAGATAGGTACACATTTCCAAGACGGTATCTATGCAACTACAGCAGAATTAAATTTTAGCCTGCACGCAAACGAATTTAGCGTCGAAACTCGTCAACAGATCTTTGATATTTACGGATACTATCCCGAAACTATATTAATCCAGTACAACGCGATAGATATCTATACTTCTTATAAAATACCATCTTCTACTGAACCTACCACTACTCCGACCTCCACACCAGTAAGCTCATCTCTAGATAGGTTTCATAACCGTAGTGCCGTCAAAGACTTAGCTGCGTTTCACAATAGTAACTCACGCACCATGTCCAAACGGTTCCGGTCTTAGGTTATACTACTAGTTATGATATCACTCATCTTCTTTGGCTCCGATCGCTTTAGCGCAGTGGTATTAGAACAATTAATAAGCAAAAATCACGCTCCAACACTAGTAGTCACTGACCAACCAAAACCCAAAGGTAAGAAGGGTATTATTGAACCAAACGAAGTCGAAATAATCGCAAATAATCAAGATCTAAAAGTATTATATTACCAAGATAATAAAGATGAATTGATCAGTTATATTAAACAGTCAAAATCAACTGGTTTATCTGCCTCATTCCCCCACCTATTCCCTACCTCAATCATTACCGCATTTGATGGAAATCTCTTTAATCTCCACCCCTCCCTCCTCCCTCAGTACCGCAACGTCGCACCCGGTCCGTATGCCATCGCTATGGGCGATCAAATAACTGGCATCTCGCTCTTCCCGATCGGCATTGGCATAGACAATGGCGAGCTAGTCGCCCAACAAAAAGAAAATATACTCCCAGTCGACACCACCTCTACTCTACTCACCCGTCTCTTCAAAATAGGTACACAGCTATTTCTCAGATATCTAGATGAACCCGATAATCCTATTCTTACAAAAGATATTCCAGTGATGAGCTCTGCCGAACTTATCTTTACGCGCAAACTAAAGAGAGAATCTGGCTACATCGAGTGGGATACATTAGAAAAACTAATAGTGAATAAGCCAATCTCAAAAGATGAAACAACCAACCCTCTAATCAATCTCCGACTAACCCACCACCCAGAGCGTACCAAAAACATTCTCACAGACCTTATCCGCGCCCTAGATACCTACGAGCGGGTCTGGACCAAGGTAGCAACAGCCAAGGGCGAGTTGATAATCTCTCTAACGCTTGATACACAGTTCCAGTTACCAGGAAAACCTAACCCTATCTCGTACGCTGACTTTACAAAGTACTACCTCAATGCTTAAACCAAAGTAAACTATCATCAGAATATTGTTTAATACTGTAGCTGATCAGCAACTCAAAATTTTTTCTTACGCCCACCTATTATTTTTTCATCGCTCTTTGGGAGTCGCGACATGATATTGTATTTTGGTGGGATCTGGTTATTAACCTTATCCAGTAAGCTTTGTGGAGTCGGTTCACTATTTTCATTGCCATCCAAAATTACACCATCAACAAACTCTACTGGTGGTTTTTTTCGTTTAGGGTTCTTTTTTCTATGATTGCTGTCTTCCCCCATGTATTCTCCTGTCACCACACCATCACCACTTTGTGATCTGCTGTTAAAAACAATATTAATCGCATCCATTAACTCTACAAGTCCAGCCAATGAATCCCAAAAATCACTCTTACTGGGACGGTTACGACCAACCTCTATAGATAATGATTTGGCTCGTTGCGCTTTAGCATGCTTCCTAAGTAAAGCTTCCTGCTTCTTTTCCTGAAGCATCCTTGCATCAGACTCTCTCTTTTGCCTTTGTATCTCTGGAACTACGCTTGCATCTTTCTCTGCTTCAGTTTTTGGCTTTGTATCTTTTTCAGAAATTACTTCGGTAACTTTCAATCCCCATTTCATATTCAATTATTATACTATCGCAACAACTAGTTAGTAACCTGGTAAAAAACTAAGGGAGTCACCCTCTCCCCCACCGCTCCCTCGATACCCGGATCACCTTATCCCTATTCTGGTTCTTACTTGCTGGTAGCGGCAGAGTACGTGCTACAAATGCCCTTCCTGACATCGAGTCCACCATTAGTCGCAGTGCTATCTGGAAGTTCTCTAGGTTTACCAAATCTTTGTCTGTAAAGACATCGCCAAATTCTTTCATAATGATCCGACTATCATCCGCTCCCATCGTAAACGCGGCTATGCTCCCAGCATTCCCCAGGATCGCCTTTTGGACCTCGATCGGGATCTGGGCCATATACTGGTTCGCCATCATTAGGTTTAGTTTGTACTTACGAGCTTCAGACAAGATCTTGATAAATGAGGTGGTCGCAAAGTTTTGAAACTCATCAACATAGAGGTAAAAATCTCGCCTGTCTGACTCGACTTGATCCACCCTGTTCATGGCGGCTAGCTGAAACTTGGTGATAAGCATTGCCCCAATGAGTGCGGCATTGTCCTCTCCCAGTTTGCCCTGTGACAAATTGGCAATCAGGATCTTGCCGTCATTCATCACTTCCTCTATATCTACCGAGCTCTGCGGCCTCTCGATGATTGCTCTGATCAGGGGTGAGCTAATAAACTGCCCGACTTTGTTAAGAATTGGCGAGATCGACTCTTGCATCATCTTATCTGGCATCTTTTCAAATTCATTCTCAAAATACCTCTTAATTACTGGATCTTTTAGTCCCGCAACTACTTGTGCACGATACCCGCGCTCAGTGAGTATCCGTGGGATGTCCACGAGTGTTGCACCTGGAGTCTCCGATAGTGCCAGGAGTGTGTTACGCAAAATATACTCGAGCCTCGGACCCCATGAGTGGCCGTATAGCTTATTAAAAATAGCCACAATCCCAGAGACTATCAGCTCTCGCTGAGTCTGGTCTTTGACTTCTAATATATTTAGCCTGACCGGCCTATCACGATCTATTGGATTAAAGTAGATCACATCATTGATCCGACTCGCTGGGATATAGTCGAGTATCGTCTCAGACAGGTCGCCGTGCGGGTCGATGATCGCGATGCCTCGCCCTTTTTTAATATCATCAATCGCCATATTGGCAATGAGCGTACTCTTACCCGTCCCCGTCTTACCGATACTCCAGATGTGGCGACGCCTATCTGTCTCTTTTATCCCAAAAATTAAATCACGATTTTTAAATACTGTTCGGGCAAAAAAGTTAATCTTGGCCTTTTCTTCATCACTCGCTCCCTCTGCAACCGGCAAATTCTCAGGAGGTTCGGAGAATACCCGTGCTCCCCAGACGATCATAGGGATCTTTACTTTTTCACTTGGCAGGTGCCACAGTGTCGCCATCTCTGGTACAGATACCACGCGCTTGCCGACAGGTGTTCGCGCGAGTAGTTTTTTGCGCCATGACTCCATCCCAAACATAGGACTAGATAGGTGCCAGCTATTACCATCTGGTCGGGAGAATACGCCAAAAACACTAGATAGCTCCGCGAGTCTCCCAGATCGGTTTGTCCCTACCCGAAAACTGACGTCAAATCCTTCGTGCCCTATCTTATCTTCTATGCCTCGAGCATTCGATAGTGTCCCTCTTCTTTCAGAATATCCCTGGCTATTTTGCGTTACACCCATGCTACGCCCTCGGTCCAGTGCGCTCCTCCCCTCACTCTGCCAGCCCTCAGGCGCGCTAGATAGGACCCAGGACAGCCAGATTACTTCGCCTGGCTCGGCTTTGGACAGTACCGAAAGGTATGAGTTGATGGGGTCTGTATCGCGAAAGTCGCTCCAGGTCTTTAGTGGGTAAAAAGATGCCTGCGACAGCTTGAGTTCACCTACATTCATCCCACTAATTAGATTAATCAGTGGATCTGTCATCGGTGTAATGGTCGCGAGCGGGTAAGTAGACTGGATCTGGGCAGTTACAAACTGAGAGAGATAAGATGAACAGGTAACCAAGAACCGTATCTTCTGCTCCCACACCCCTATCTCGAGAGCCACAACAGGCTTAGGTTCCCCTTTAATCCAGATATCGAATAGTGATTTGTGAAGAATGCGAGGGAATGTAGAGAGGAATGTCGCAGCCGACTCTGGCGTAACCTCTGTTTCGCGTGGGATAGTAACCAGATGGGTCGTTAGGGCAGCAGTCATACCCTTCAAGTATATACCAAAATGCTATCGAGAAACTTGGTTTAAGCAGTAGCTGCAGCTACTTTGGTTACGCGACCCTTAACACTGCGCAAGCACTTGGTGCAGAGTCGTAGTCTGAGCCTGGCTTCGCCTAGCTGCATACGGTGGGTATGGAGGTTTGGTTTGCGTACTCTCTGGGTGCGGTTCTTGGCATGAGAGACGTTGTGTCCTACATCACGCTTTTTACCACAAAAATCACACATGTTTGCCATAGGTGTGTAGTTTAACACAAGCTAAATAAAAATGTAACTATTTACCTTTTCTAGCTAGTCCTGAGAGTATTCCTCTGGTACTACTAATATACCTAAGATTTCCATGTCTACCAGAGTAATCATGATCTAACTGATCGTGTGGCGCTTTAACTCCAACCCCAAAAACAAAAATAAAAGGAATTACTAGACCAAATTTGCTAAGAATATTAGCAAAATCCTTACCATCAAACTCATTATCAAACACAAAATCCACTGACAAGTCTTTGAGAACTTCAACTTTCATACGACAATTTTTTGCTTAGTGACTTACACTACCCCTGTTTCTAAAGATTAGTGAAGCACCAATAGCTATACCCACAATCACGAGGATAATAACCAAGAGTGATGTCAGGATACGCCCAACCACACTACCTGCGGTACTGGTTGTGGTACTACTCGCATTTTGCACTGTCATACCACTAGTAGTAGTCGATGCTACAGGAGTCGTGGCGGTTGTCGTAGTGGTAGTGGTTACTTTGGATTTATCAAAATCAAAAACGGTTAACTTACCAGAAACAACTATTTTGTCGCTAGGTCTTCGAGCTAGGTTGTCTGTCTCAGCAGTTATTACCATGTCACCAAATGGGCTAGCAATGTTGCCAGAGAAATAACCGGCATCGACAGCCCCAATACGGATCAATTCACCTCGAGAAACAGTTTTGCCCCAGAGTACATATTTGTTATAGGTAGTCTCGTGTGGATAAACTAGGCCATCACAGCGTCCAAATACTCGGTAAGATCCACTCTGAAAAAGCGAAATTCCTTTGCAGGATACGCTAGAGTTAGTTAGATCTATTGCACCTTCCCGAGCTAGAGCTGGGGAGGTAGCAGCGAATAAAAAACTAAACACAAACAGTGCAATGAGTTTTTTCATATGTCCCATAGTGTATCAAATTTAATCTGAATCGTCAAGTACTAAACCTAAGTTTCGGAGCAGTCCTATTCCATGAGCTTTATGAAAAGTCTTCATAATACCCAAAACTCTTTCGAGATCGCTATGATCGTCACGACCTTTTAGATATTCTCGATATATCTCAATGTCAAAATTAAGCACAAAGAACACGCCATAGTCTGGAGGTATTGGTTTGATAGCCAAGTTCATGGCACTCTCAGTAATACTACTACTGATAAGCCTAGCTTCCTCATTATTCATTAGAGCTTCGATCTCGTGTTTATTCATACGCTATACTATACAGATGCTGTCAACGCTTTTTACCAATCCTGTCGTTTTCATTATCTGGACCGCGAGCCTGGTCTTAGCTCTGACTATTCACGAATACGCTCACGCCAAGGTGGCCGATACTCTAGGAGATCCCACGCCGCGTGCAAATGGTCGGGTAACTCTAGACCCCCGCGCCCATCTGGACCCACTCGGTACTATCCTGATCTTAGTAGTCGGCTTTGGCTGGGGTAGACCAGTAGAGTTTGATCCCTATAACCTACGTAATCCCAGGAGAGACACAGCTCTAATCGCTCTCGCAGGACCCGCGAGCAATATAATCCTCGCCATCATTTTATCCATCGTCTCTAACTTTTTTGTCGCTGGCAGTTTGTTTGCTGGGGTTATCCCCCTCATGATCATGATTAATATCTCACTCGCCATTTTTAACCTAGTGCCAGTTTTTCCTCTGGATGGAGAAAAAATTCTCAAAGGCTTCCTCTCTACTGATCTCGCACACGAATACGACAATCTTATGCGTCAGTATGGGACATTGATCCTGATCATGCTCCTACTCCCTATCGCCGGCGGCACCTCCCCTATTTCCGCACTCATTAGTCCTGCTATCAGTTTTCTTACCGGGCTGCTGATTTAACAACCCTCTTCCACTGACCCGGAGCGTCTCATTTGCCATATACATCAGAGATAAAACAGTAATTGGGAATGCAATGCAGAACACTCCACAACTCAACTCTCGTATTTCGCTAGGTATCACCAGCCACAGCTCCCAGCCTCCGTATGCGAATGCAGCGATCCCAACTAGCTCACTCTTCTTCATGAGGAGAAATTATACGAGATATAAGAGGTAAAACAAGATGTTACAAATAGAACGCTTGAACGAAATTATCGAACTGTCTATTATGGTTACATAATGGCACATGACATTTCGATTAAGGAAAAAGCCAAAGAACTACGTCGAGCAGGTTATTCTATAAAGGAAGTTGCAAAAACCCTGGGGATCTCGATCAGTACCTCCTCAATATGGCTTCGAAATATGCCAATTTCTGCGAGTGGTAAAGCCGCGATAAATAGAAGAAACCAATTAAATAGATATCGAATGTCATTAAAATGGAATAAAAAAAGAATCCTAAAAAAACAAATGCACCTCTCAAAGGCTTTGGAAATACTGAAGAGCATTGATTTACAGGATCGAGCGATAACAAAGCTACTGTGTGCAACGTTGTTCTGGGCAGAAGGAAATAAAAACTTCAGCCATGTTCGATTCACTAACTCAGACCCCACAATGATTAGGACCTTCCTAGGTCTACTTAATCAAGCTTTTACGACAGACAAGACAAAGTTCAGAGCGTGTATCCATTTACACGAATATCATGATAGCAGCGAGATCCACTCATACTGGCAACAGATAACAAATATACCCCTTTCACAATTCCGTAAAGCATATTTAAAACCAAACACGGGTGTACGCAAAAGAGATAACTATAAGGGTTGTATAACCATTTATTATTTTGACACTTTGATTGCCCGAGAGCTCGAAGCACTATATAATGCCCTCAGCTCAACTTACTAGGGGTATGATGCAATGGTAGCATGAAGCTCTCCAAAAGCTTTCATCTAGGTTCGAGCCCTAGTACCCCTGCAGTAATCTATTATGATATAGTCATCTATTCACCCCAATCACCACTCATGTCAATTGTCATATCTTCCAGAATTGTCGGATGAGCACCAATGCTTTTTGCCTCACGAAAAACCATCGCGAGACAAACATCTTCATACAAACCAGCTAAATTAATAACATCGCCTGGATTTATTACTCGCAACGCCTCTTTAGAGGAAATATCATCACCAACTATGTACACATCAGCTTCCCCTATTTCATCTGGTGATGAGCGATCCATTCTGACTATACGCTTACCAGTATTCTCCGCCTCTGTTAATAATCTCCTCAAATTTTCCTGAAGAGCAACCAGTCTTTTGACTTTGAAAAATTCATTTTTCAAAAAATTATCAGTATGAATGACAACTGTTTTCTCTCCACGACCATTATCCATACAAACATTATGCCACAACCAAGTTCGAACCTCATGGATGTCATAAGTTCTCACATTTTCAATTAATTTTGCAGTTATATTTTGGATACATTAGAATAATTCTTTTCATCCAATGATTTGATATATTTAATCTATGAAGAAATCTTTAATCGGAAATTGTGATAGCTGTCTGATGCCTTTTGCCAAAGACCCTAAGGGGATAAACCGTGAACACGATAAGTTCTGCACATACTGTTTTAGTAATGGCAAGCTAAATTATAAAGGCAACAACCTGAAAGAGTTCAAAAAAGCCATGATTTCTGCAATAACTAGTCGCGGAGAGTCTCGACTAAAAGCTCATCTTTTTGCATTTATGGCAGGTTTTGCGCCACGATGGAAGAATGGATACAAACTTACCTAATTAGCTACCTTGCTCCCAATAACTTGCTATTGCAAAACCAGGCACCAAACAGTTAAAGTGTAGTTATGCCCAATCTCACTCACTCCCCTATCCCCGAAGATCTAGAGTTCAAACGTACCGCTCACGAAGAACGCCACTTACTCGAGACCGTCGATATCCCGATCGTGACCGTGAGCGCAACATTCAAGAATGAATTAAAGGAAAAATTTGGCGAAGACCCTGGTGTTGACACGCCCGATGTCACATTTTCTCGTGCCCACTACAGCATGGCTAACGCTTTAGTCGTTGCTGCCACGCGCGGCAAAAAAACCTTTTGGATGATCGATCCTACCAACTATGTCTCAGCTCGGGACTGGCCCAAGATCATGTTTACTCAGCGGATGGGGCGCCTTATCGCTAGATCTCCCCTATTAAAAGAACTCAAAGATCTCATGGATACTAGGCTACGTAACCAACTCCCACTCACGTCTGCAATCAGAGGTGGTCTCACCTACGTAACCGGTAGAGTACAGCGCCCGATCATTAGCCTCCACTACGAAGCCGGCAATATCTTGCTCGAGAATGGCAAGACTGTGCTACAGGTAGTAACAGATCCTCACGTGCGCCCACAATACCTGACTCACGCAGATAATCCCAAATTAACCTGGGCCGTCTTTGACGAAGCCACCAAGGCGAGAGTAATAGAACTCGGCTACATCCTCGGACACAAGATCGATCAGTCCCGCGTACATGTGACTGGCTGCCCGGTAGATCCACGGATCCCAGTCAAAGATAAAAACACTGCTATTCGTGGCTATCGCTACCGCCCACTCCGCCTCGCCCTAACTACTGGCGGGCTCGGTACCAACAAAGACGAAATCCAAAATCTCCTAGTCCACCTCGCACCAGCTATCAAAAAAGGCGAAGTCCATATCGCCGCCTACGCCGGGGTTCACGAAGATTTTGAGACTATGTTCAACATTTTCGCCAAAACCCACAGTATTAAAGTTGGCGAGTTAAACGATGATCAATCCTCTTTCCGAATCTTTAGGGACAATGACATCATCGGTGCCAACGAATTACTCCTCGATTATATTTTCCCCTGGGCAGATGGATTTATCAGTAAGCCCAGTGGTGACATGGCTTACGAAGCCGTGGCTGCTGGTTGTTTTCTCCTCACCCTAAAACCTTGGGGAGAATGGGAAGAAAATATCCGAGCAGTGACCGAGAGCTGGGGAGTATCCTTGAGAGCCGACATCGAAAACATCCTACCTCAACTAAAAGCTATTACCACGATGCCAATCGAGGGCAAGCTCCCCTGGGTAGAGCTAGCACTCACTCGCGCTCGCCGTCTCGCCCCAACCATAGCGAGGGGTGCCGACAACATCCTCAAACTCCACCGAAAAATCTAAGCTTCTTTAGCTAACAGGGTTAGCCCAGGGCACCCTCACTCCAACGGGATTCCTTCCATGACTCGAATTAGTCAGTTGTGCTGCCCATTGGTTTTCAGGCCAACCATAAGCAGCACCAACAACCATATAATAACCTTGAGCGATACTTCCCCAAAACCTATCATGCTCAGGTCCTACATCAGTAATACTACTATAACCTGGAGACTCTGTATTTGGGCCAGATGTAACCGCATACGTTCCCAGCCAACTAGCTTTATCTCGCCATCCCACTTTTAAATCCATCTTCTTTCGACCCGTTTCAAATTTCATTCCGACACATTTGTCGCCTACATCAAAGGCTTGTCTTACATAGTAACCACTTCCCATATCCTCTTGTCCCCTTTCAAATACAACACTATTACCTGTTACCTTTAGTCTTTCATTTCTCAAATCGAGTGAATGCTTAGCATGTAAATGCATGTCGCGCGCAACCATCTGTACAGCATCAAGTACCAACACTCTCTTTCTCGCTAGCTCCAAAGCTGTTTCAATACCGGATCTATGTTGAGATTCTCTAAGAATTTTAGTCTTATCAATGAACATCTCCATTCCCATAAAATCGAGATTCTGCAATTCGCTCTCAGTTATTCCAAATTTATCAAACTCTTTTCTTTCTATATTAACTAAAAAACTTTGCGCTAACCAAAACCAATAGCTAGCCATAAATCTCTCAGACTCTAACTGGTCTGCAACTCTCCTCAACATCTCTGACGCTTTTTCCGTATCTTGAGATTTACTCATAGGCGACATCATACAGATACTCAATATCCTCATCTAGCCTCAATCGCCTCACCTGGAAATCTGGTCAAAATTACCTAAACTACCCCATAGTTGTGATAGAATCCGTGACATGAAACTCTTTTCACCAGAATCGTTAACACTACGCTTACAGCAATCAGATTCTCAAATCCAATCCTGGAAATCAGAGAAAGCAAGGTTCTATCACCACTACCCTAGAAAACTACAAAACTCTGCCGAAGCTACCACCAACTATCAACACAGCGACATCTCATTATGCATGAACCCAAAACTAGCTCTCTACATGCACACCAGGCATCTCCCAAGCCCGACCGTTGTCCTGATCGGTGTAGGTAGTTTTCGCCCACAATCACCCGAATACCGCTTTGTTGATGCCATTAAACCAAGTCGTATTATTGCTATCGAACCACACGTTAAGCCCCAAGGTCCCCAGCTTGAGTTTGAATCTTATAACTATGATCTTACTGATCCTGTTCCGAATGAATTGTTAAAACTTGCAGATATTGCCACCCTCTTTGACTCAGTCATCATGGACATAGCTCCCGGGTTATTAATACGAGCTTTTATTCATCTATCCAAACTAGTACGAAGACAGGGCTTTGTTGCATTTGATACTAACCTAGGCTACGAAAAAGAAGTTTGCGAGTACAACGCCAAACACCCTGAAGATCCCTACGGAATATTCGAGAGACAATGGGAAAGTACTAGTAGAAATAATCCAATTGTCGGGAAATTCATGCGCATAGACAAGCAGACCCTCCACTCTCTTGCTACCTACGCAGGGTTTTCTCACGTAGAAGACCATCACCTAGAAACATGGAGTTTTTCTGCAAAAGAAAAACAGGTCCATCCCCGACTAACCAGCATTTGGCAAAAGAAAAGTGACCCTAATCCAAAACTACTTGCTCTGATCAAATAAATATCGATAAATCGAGCGCAAGCTCGCTACCATATCTGGGTCTCGAATCACAAATCCTTTAGCTCTGGCTCTAGCAAAAGTCATCAAAACCACTTTATCACGATAAATTGATATTTCTGCCGGCAAAGGATATTTCTTGGGATCTAACAAAATCGATTTTCTCCCCTCTTCATGATCTCGACTCGCCGTCTTACGTCCATCTTCATTATCTGCCAATACCGCGTACGCTCTAGACTTTCGTTCGTTGCGTTTTGGGATCAGTTTTTCATCCATCAAGTCTGGGATTGCCAGCTTCATCTTTTCTAGATCCAAACATCCATACGTCTCCCCCTCAATTTCTTCGTACAACTTTAGATATAACTCCCGTAGCTCTTCGACACTCTCAACATAGCTCAGTGTAGGCTGATCCACGCTTACCTCATATTGTCGCAACATCCCTGGCAAATGTGCCAGCAACTCTCCTGCCCTCATCTTCTCTCTTTTTATCCGCTCTCCCATAAGTGCTCGCAGTTCCTCTGGGCTCGCCGGCAAGTAGTAAACATGACTATTTCTATTCATCTTGATAACTAAGTGTTTCTGTAGGAGTTTGCGTAATACTTGATAAGTATTTTTCTTAAAACCAGTTTTTATTTCAATCTGCCGAGCCGGGAGTTCGCCATTCTTTAGTAGGAGGTCGTAGATGACCGCCTCTTTAGGTTCCAAACCTAGAGACTCAAGTAATGCTAAATTTTGTAGTATCTCACCTTTCATAACTGAGGATTCTACACCAAATGTCGAGATAGTCTAAAAATCACTCGCACTCGCCGTCTCGCCCCAACTATTGCGAGGGGTGCCGACAACATCCTCAAAGTTTATAAAAAGTTGTAACAAATATTTATTGCAATGTTGCTAATGCGGAAATCACTGTGTTCCAATTATTTCCACCATCACCTTTAATTGCTGAACTAACGACGGCCTCTGTCAATGGTAGACCAGTTAAATGCGCAGCAACACCAACTTCTAGTTGCGTTGGCTTGCGTCCCAATACTTTAGTTATAAGTTCTACCAATAAATCATTGTAACCTGGACAACTATATTCACGTCGCTCCAAAAGACTCTTGAACACTTAACTCCTTACTATAACAAATCTATTTTAACTTCTTAGACTCTTTATGTTCTGTGTGCTTGCGACAGGTAGAACAATATTTGCTTGGAGTCAATTTTTCTGGTGTGTTTAGTTTGTTACGTGTAGTGATGTAATTAAACTTTTTACACACAGTACATGCGAGACCAAACAATTGTCGTGGACCTTTTTTTGCTTTTGCCACTGCGTACCTCCGTAGCTTTACCCAATAATTAATGCGAAGGGGTATGTGGGTATTCTACCACTGCCCCCTACCGCCATACAAGTATGAGATCAATGAGCTGTAGTATAGTTGATTAATATCGATATTTATGTCAAAAAAAATACTAGTTTTCGCTGCCATCCTATTACTACTTACTGCATTCGGATTCTATCAATTC
>DALYFH010000018.1:9545-17475 GCA_031972135.1 Candidatus Woesebacteria bacterium | reverse complement strand
GTCATAATAAAGTCCATGAGTGCCTCCCGCTTGGTCCAGGTAATCCCTAGTTCATGTCGCTTTAAATATAGAGTTTGATTAATCATCATTGCCGCCAGATCACCTATACTCCTATCAGCACGCAGGTAATAATGCTTCTCGCTCCAATAAGCCGAAGAAACAGTGCCTATCCTCCCGACATCTACTACCACCTTATCATGCAATCCTCTCCCCTCTGGCAAATAATGATCCAGCTCAGTCCAAAATGACTCCGCTACCCGCTCCCACTCATCCTACTCGAGCTCTTTCGGCAATATCACCTGAGTCTGTGGTGGCAGATCACTCTTTAGCTCAGGAAACGTCAAAAACCCATGCTCAAAAAACCAACCGTTCGAAACCTCACGGTAGGTACTCCTCCAGCGCATCTCTTCACTTTTTTGACTATTTCTAAAGGCTATATCTGGCATATGTCAACCTAATGTCAACGATTTTACTACTTACCAACCTATAATGTCAAAAATATGAGCAACGCAAACCCAGAATTAAACTTAATACCTGAAAATTTAATCCAACATGGCGCTTTCGCTAATTTCCTTATCAAGCCTCCTTCAGTAGGGAGTCAACCAAAGCTTATAGACAGAGATACAACCACAGTCTCTGGTATTGGCTCTCAACAAGGATATAGTGTAGCAGCTAGAATCATAGATCTAGAACGAGTTAAAGAAAACAAATTTCTACCAATAGTAGTGAATAGTGCAGACTCTCGTAATCCAGATATAGAGTTACCCAATAGGATCGCTCTTCATCTTCTCGTAGATGCATTTATTAATACTGAACAGTTTGACAGCATGCCTGCATCTTTATCTATCTCTCTAGCAAATATTATCTCTACTTACGTCCCTTTCGAGCATGCTGTCCATCTAGCTAGAGAGAAAAATACCAGTACGGCTATATTCACTCTCGCGCCACATCTTTGCCTTGTACTTGCACCTTCTCCTACAGCAATAAAAAAATCCACATTTTTTAGCCGACTCGGCACCAGAAAAACTACAAAACCAACAACAACTGAAATAGTTGAAACTGTCAGAAAACATAAAGAGCCAATCTTAATTATCGACGCTAGCGGTAAATCAAAAAAAGAACAAATATTCCCGTTAGTTGAGTTAGCTACTAGAAATGGTGTCCAACCAATACTTGTTGGTCCGCAAGAAAGAACCGCTAACATTCTTACTGGCAATACCTACGAGATCACATGGACTGGAGAATCGCTTCTATCCCTTTCTACTCAAGCTATAAACGAATTAAGTAGTGGTGAGTTTGATAGCCTATCCTATAGAGCATCTAGAGATGTAAGAGCTCTGAGCGAGTCCCCAGAAGAACTGGTAGTAGATCATCTTATTAAAACTGGAAACATAACACCTATGGCGCTGATCAAATCACTGAATGATCTCATAAGGGCTATAACTAGAAATCATGGTGAGCTAACAATGGATAGCCTTCAACAGGTCCTAAAAAGATAACAACTATATTTAAGTTCCTAAAAATGCATATGGCAGAAGAAGAAACATACTCAAAATATCGTGAGAGAAGATATAGGGAAGCTCACAATAAGCTCATCTTCATGCAACAATTAACAGTTGTTATGCCCGCAATTGTCTTTGGAGGTGTCGCGCACATATTCGCAACTGCTGGAGGAAACTTAGAAAATCCAGTTTGCACCTCACTCATATGTACAGGTCAATTATTTGCATTACTGATAGCAGGGATCCAATATCGAAGATACAAGTGAAGCGATCTCACTCATCACTGCCCCAGCCATTACCTCAATCAAACCCAGGTCGAGCATTATGAGTAATTCTATATAGACTACTCTCTGATTCTTTTGCCTACCTGGCGCTTAGCCACCGCTCCGCATCGAGAGCTGCCTGGATACCCATCCCAACAGCAGTCCCTGCCTGGCGATATCGATGATCCACACAGTCACCAGCCGCAAATACTCCAGGAACACTAGTCATCGTTGGCCAAGTTACTTCTATATCCTCTCCCGCGAGCCTACTCGCCGATTGGGTCAGGATATATCCTTCTTGGTCTAGCCTAACCTGAGAATCTTTCAAATATCCAGTCGCAGGCAGGTGTCCTATCGCAAAAAATAACCCCTCAACATCCACCGCCTTCTCCTCTCCATCCACATCTAATACGAGCTGTTCAACACGCTCTCCCTTAATAGCTTTGAGGTTCGTCTTCCACATCACACTAATCTGTTCACGATGCTGCTCTAGGCGCTTCTGCATGGCCTTAGAAGCCCGAAACTCGGTCCCTCTGACGAGCAAGGTCACATGACTAGCAAACTTGGTAAGGGCGGTTGCATCTTCAATTGCTGAGTCACCTCCTCCGACCACATAAACATTTTTTCCCTTATAAAAAGCTGCATCGCATACCGCACAGGTCGAAAATCCTTTACCCCAGTAATCTTCTTCCCCTACCTCTAGTAGCCGAGGAGATGCGCCCATTGCCAGGATCACGGCGTCATACTCACTCTGCAATTTTTCGATATCCGACACAGTCTCATATTCAACTCTTGCTCCAAATTTTTGTGCTTGCTCAGTCATTGCTACCATTAGCTCCGGCCCGGTTTTGCCTACTACTCCTGGATAGTTCTCGATTTCTGTTGTCTTGGTTAGTTGTCCACCCGGCTCTTCTCCTGCATATACGACAGTCTCTATCTCTGCACGGCTAGTGTATATCGCTGCAGCTAGTCCTGCTGGCCCAGATCCTACGATCGCTACTTTGTGTTTGTTCATATCAATATTCTATACCACATAGGTGAGTTGCAGAGTGTAGTCGCATCTCGCAACCAAAAAAATATTCGCAGCTCGGGTAGAGCGAGACATAGATCAAAATTTCAGTAAAAATTTATGATCGGTTTTTTGTGTGATGGTACGACGAACTCGAAACGAACCATCAAATTAAATAACTTGCTTAATTAGATCCTCATACATTTTGCGCCCAGCAAACCCGACTTTGCGAGCGACTTCTTTGCCATCTTTAAACATAATGACTGTCGGGATACTCATTACCCCATACTGCTGAGCTGTCGTCTGGTTAGCATCGACATCCAGTTTGCCAATAACTACTTTTCCTGTGTAGTCGTCTGCTAACTCATCAACCACTGGTCCTGCCATGACACATGGCCCACACCAGGTGGCCCAAAAATCTACCATAACTGGCTTATCAGATTTCATTACAGAGTCTGAAAAGTTTTGGTCTGTAAATGTAGCTGTATTGACACCTGCCATATATACCTCCTATTAGTTTTTATTGAGCTCTAACTATACGCTATTATCCGATGAGTAGCCAAGCCCCCATCCCGAGGAGCACGATTGCTAGTGACAAATGCATCCACTTCTTTGCCTTATGCTCCCACTCTTTCATCTCAATTAGCTTTTGTCCCCTCCACATCACGATCAGAACGACAATGAGTGGTAGAACAAAAAGGAAATTGTAATAAAGAAAATAGCCCACAATTAATGGGAACGCCATCCCAGATTGAGAGAGGATGGTCGCCGTCCCAACATAGATCGGGAGCGAGCACGGTGTCTCAAGGAGTGTCACGAGCACACCTAGCAGGATCGTGGTTGGATAATTAGCTCGCTCAATAAGCGACATTAGCCGAGCTTTAGATGCAGTCGGGATTCGCAAGTGTGGTCCTGACTCGATGCCCAAAAAGTCCTTAAACTGGATTAGTCCTGCAATAAATAATGCTCCCCCTACCACATAGTTTAGGATCGTGGCTCCAGCGGTTAGGTCAAACTGTGAGACAAATGAGTAGAGCCCGAGCCCGACGATTAAATACGTTAAAAATACCGTAAAAATATAAAGTAATCCTGTCTTTAACACTCTCTCTGGCTTCTTTACAAAAACGAGCAAGTATCCAAGGAGCATCACCATCATCCCTATAGCACAGGGGTTAATCCCATCCACTATTCCGGCAACAGTAATTAGGGGTAGCGATAAGATCTCCCCCTTCCCTGCTAAGTAACATACTATACGCGTACAACCCTCAGTCATGTCTCGATTCTACATTCTATACGGCTGTAAAACTAGTCGGATCAAACCATAACCTACTAGATATCCCCCTACTCTCCACTCTTTTTTTGCTCTCAATAGTCCTGTAAACAAAAAAAGGTTAAGTATTGCCTCCATCCCCCACCACGGAACGCCCATAACCAAGCTGGTAAACTCCCCATTTACTCCATTTGCGACCCTACCTATAGCTTGTGCTAATGGGAGCGGTGTGACCACTGCCCACAACATATTTTTTACCCGAAAAGCCAGATATCCTCCACCCAGTAACAATGCTCCCCAGATCGAAAGCCCTCCCTCCCATACTCTTGGTATGGCCGTAATATCAGCTTGATAATAATCCCAATACTCAAACACGTGATATGCTCTTGCCCCCACTAAAGACAATAATAATATCCACGGGATCAATCGCTTTAGCTTAGGCTCTAAGTACTCTGCAATACTCCACCACACAACCGCGGCTACTCCTACAATAAATCCATACCAGTTAATTGTGATCATATATACATGTTGGTACGAGCCAGCTGAATGATTTTCAGCCCGGAGCGTCTCCTCTGGAATTGCCAGACCTGTCTGCCGACAGGCAGGTAGCTGTGTCGTCAGGTGGCAAGTAGATTGTTAGCTGACCCACAAACTAATTAGCACAAATATCCCGGTCATCACCCACAAAAAGACGAGTCGCTCATTGTCCGCGACCTCTCGTTTGATCAGCCAAAAAAGTCGGAGGTGCAGCCGCCTCGGATCCTTCTTTTGTAGCCTCCAGCTATCATAAAGAATATGTAGCATCAGCCCCATCACCACACCTTTGCCAAAGAGCTGTTGAGTCGAGGTAGTCGCAAAAAATGCGAGAGGTACCCACAGAGCCATAAACAAGCTCGAGCGAAATGTTAATCTCTCTGCTTCTAATCTTCGGTCATATAGGAGCGATAGCGCATTTAAATACTGTTTTTGCTTCCAGTACCACGAGAACTGCTGTGAGATCTGAGTACCTGGATAACTAAATGTATAAACAACTCGATCAACAAACAATACGAGTACACCAACAGTAACCCCAATCATCCACCCACCCCAGTTGAGATATTTACTAATATCACCAATCGGTAGTAGTCCCTTTAAAACAAAAATGATTCCGCCGTAAACGAGTGCCATCGGCAGATGGGACAGAGCATACTTTTGCATGACTTAACTATATACTATTTACCCGTCGCTGTTTTAGTCCTCAGCTCTCTTAGCTTCCACATAAATATCCTCCCTTTACTGCGTGCATTAGGAGCATCCATGGCAAATGTACGGGCAGCATCTAGTAGTCCCCGCTGAGTACTTTTGGCCAGTCTCATATATAGTGATTTATGTGCCAGGTCATCTAGGTCTATCGCTAGTCGATATGCATAGTCCTGAAATTCTTGCGAAATGTACTTCCCATCCTCCTTGGGTTTGTATTTGGAGAGGATATCCCCTAGTAGAGTTGGCTGTGTCGGATTTGTCGCCATACTTTATACTTTTTGCTTTATACTTTTTAACTCATCTAGTGTTGTTATTTCTTGCACACTTTTGTCGTCACGAAATTTGACGAGTCGGGGGAAGCGCAGCGCATATTTGGCGCTGTGACTAGGCGAGACTGTGATCTCGTCAGCCGCAACCTCAACTACCACCTCGGGCCAGACCCATACATCTGGGTATAGGATCGGATCAACTTCGTATTCGGCTATTTTTCTCTTTGACTCTATTTTTTGGAGCTTACTATATAGCTCTCTAAATTGCTCGTCCGTTAGTCCAGTCCCGATCTTAGCAATTGTCAGTATGGTCTCATCAACACCTTTTATTCCAACCAAAAAAGCACCCATCCCAAAGTTGCTCCTCTTACCCTTACCTCGGTAATATCCCATTACCACACAGTCTATTGTGTCTGACAGTTTACCCTCTGCGCTCTCTACTTCTTTTAGCTTGACCCAGTTAAAGCCAGATCGACCAGGCTGGTACACTCCCTCAGTTTTTTTAACCAGTACTCCCTCTAGTCCTTCCGATAGCTGGCTTGCATGATACTCTCTAATTTCGGTAGCCTGATCAGTCTCTATCTGAGGGTTTAGTGCCAAAACCACATCCGGCTTTAACACTTTTTTTAGTATTTCTCGCCTCTCTGATAATGGTTTATTGATCAAGCTCATTCCGTTTAAATACATAATGTCAAAAACAAAAAATCTGAGTGGGATATTCTTCTGCTGCTCACTAATCCCGTGCTTACGTTTGCGCGTAATTGTCATCTGAAAAGGTAGTAGATCACCACTCTCTGGGTCATATCCCACTGCTTCTGCGTCTAGGATCACGCTCTCTGCATCTATTTCATTTTTAATCTGAAGGAGTTCGGGGAACTGTGCTGTATTTTCATCCAGATTGCGGGTATACGTCTTAACCCAAATTTTATCCTGAGCTACGTCGAAGGACTCTTCTTCAAACATCCCCTGCTGACTAACGGATCTACCGACTAACGGACTATCCGACGTACCGAATCGCTGGTTTGCAGAATAATGTATCTGCACCCGCGTCCCGTCTAGTTTTGGCTCCACATATACCCTACCCATCTTCTCAATCATTTCGTCAACCGACGATAGTCGCTGAGCGAGCGCCGGGATAACAGGCACACCGAGTATTACACTCGCATTTTGGAGTGTAAACTCTACCCCGTCTCTTACCACTTCTTCGCCGAGTAGAGCAACATCTGGTCTCATTTGATAGGCCTGCTCTAGCCTCGCACTATAATCTTTGTTACCCGCGGCAAAGTAAGATAAAACGTCTAGCATAGTGCTCTCACTAAAGCCGAGTCTCAGACTCTCATTTACCATCCGGACTATGTATTTTGACTCAACTGAGCTTGACTGCGTCAGTAAGTGTACTAGCTTAGTTTGTTTGTGCTCCTGGCTCCCCAATCCACTCTCCTGTGCAATAGAAAGGAGCTGCTGATACACCTCTGTAATGCTTAGTCCCTCTGTGTTACCGCCGGGCTTTACAGTACTGGCTAGTTCTCTAACCAACTCCCCAAGGTCACCCATTACTTTAAACTTAGCTGTCACATCATCTACACTCATTCTGATACTCTTCGCTATTGCTCTAATAAGCATCTTCTCAGCCAGGTTAGTCTGTATCCGCAGGTACGGCGCAGCGAGCTGACCCAGTGCCAGGTTGATCACTACCCTCACCTCTCCGACCTCGATCTTCTTTAGTAGCTCAGCTAGGATCTCTGTCTTCTCCAGGCGCTTAGTCGTGGCCTCAATCCGCTCAAAATATCCACATAAGTCTCTAAACTTCATAATTACATTGTACTGCATCTTGTAGTAGACGAGTTATAAGGTGGAGGAGTATTTTGCAGATACAAGGAGTTCTCAGGTATGATTTTCAGCGCGGAGCGTCTCCTCTGATACGTCAGACCTGCCCGCAATGCTGCGCATAGCGTTGCAGGCGGGTAGCTGTGAGCACTGCAAAATCGTACTGAGAACGACTAAACATCTTGCAATTTACCGCAAAACATGCGGTAATAACCTCATGCCATACTCCCCCAAATACTCAATCACCAACAAACTCCTAACTCTCGTCGGCTCCGTCGATGCCGCCCGCGAAGTAATAACCACCGCCCCTCTCGTCCCCGCCTGGGAGCGCAAATTCCAGAACGAGGCTCGTATCCGCACTATCCACCATGGTACCCATCTAGAGGGCAACAACCTCAATCTCGACGAGGTCGAGAAAATAGTTGAAGAGCCAGACACTGGCGAATCTCTAGCGCGTGAGCGCGATATCAAAGAGGTCATCAACTACCGCGAGGTCATGGACTATATCGACCTCCTCAAAAACGAATTATCCAACTCTCCGAACCATA
>DALYFH010000018.1:0-9535 GCA_031972135.1 Candidatus Woesebacteria bacterium | reverse complement strand
GTCGTGATCAGAAATACTACAACTGGCGAGATCACCTTCCGTCCCCCCGCTCCTCCCCAGGTCCCGACCATGATCACCGACTTTTTTGCATGGCTCGGCAGCGACCAAGCAGAGGATACTCACCCTCTAATTAAGGCTGGGCTAATCCATGCCGAACTAGTCCGCATCCATCCTTTTACCGACGGCAACGGCCGTGCTACCCGCGCCCTCTCCCTCCTCCTCCTGCTCCTAGAGGGTTACGAGATCAAAAAATTCTTTAGTCTAGACGAATATTATGACCAGGATCCGCAAGATTATTATGACGCGTTAAAATCGGTCGAGATCACCGGCGACCTGACTACTTGGCTCGAGTATTTTGTTCTAGGTATCAGCATCGAGTTTAACCGGGTCAAGACACTAGTCCAAAAGCTCTCCCTAGACCTGCATCTCAAAGAAAACATTGGCGGCAAACAGATCGCCCTCTCAGATCGCCAGATCAGACTAGTCGAGTATCTCGAGAAGTATGTGAGCCTAGGTATGGCCGAAGCTAGAGATCTCCTTCCAGACGTCTCCGACGATACAATTCTCCGTGACTTACGCGATCTAGTCGACAAAAAACTAATTAGCAGGCGTGGCAACACCAAGGGTGCCAAATATTACTTAAGCAACACCAAAAACTCATGAACTATACAACCGATCCCACCTTCCTCATGATGATCTTTATCCTCCCCTCCCTCTTTGGGCTCTCATTACTCGGTGAGGGAGTTAGCAAAATCATGAACTACGATTCTCGTGGCTGGGTCGGTGTCACTGCTGGGGGATGTTTTATCGTAATCATTATCCTGGCTTACTTCATGTTAAGCACCAATTCAATAAACTAAACTGCTCTCTTAATTCCCTATCGTCCCTGGAACTACTTCTTCCCACTTTAGCGCAAAGACTTTCATTGAGTCAGGCATGTTGTTGAGTAGGTCTACACGATAAGTAAATTTCTCTGCAGCAGTACTCACGTTGTCGGATACTAGGTCTCTCCCCAGGTTTACTCCTCCCCAAGCGACCATACTACCCTCAAAGTTAGCTGGTGCGTCACTAGTCCCATTACTCTCTGTCGTCAGTGCAGAATCAACTACATACAACCCATGGATATCCTCAACAGCCGGCGATACATTAACACTCCCATTTACTAGTATGGCAAGAAATCCTCCATCCTCAACCGTCACATTTCCGGCTATTCGTAGGTCTCCATTTACAAAGATGACATAGCTCTCACCTGCTAATACATCTAGACCAGTGATCATGGCTGAGTTACCTCCAGTTGGAGCTAAGTAGTACCAGTCAGCTGCTGTAGTCGGCTTGGTAATCACATTGGTACCCCAGTAGTTTTGGGTATTGGGTGTTACGCCCATATGGGCAGCAAAGTAGTCATAATTCATTGTCTTACCACGATATCTAGTCTGTGCGCTATACCCTTCTGTCGATACTGCGCCGGTTCCGACGTCTACCGATCCACTAGATCTTGTGAGCGCGCCAATGGCCCCACCGAGCCCCGAGTCAATTAGATACGTAGATGCAGATGGTAGTTCACTCCGAACGTTGCCTGATGCGTAGATATTCCCCCCGACGGCCTGCCACCATGCTTCTCTATTTAATGTAATAAAGAAATTGGTCGAGCCTGTCGTCGATACATTAGTCTTTGTCGGACATTGGTTACACCCTGATGCAGTCGAGCAGGCATAGCCTGTAGGAAATCCTGTTAGGGTAGCAGTAGGAATGGTAGTCTGTGCGCCTACGTTGATAGTATAAGTTCCGTTAGCACCTACTGTCCCGGTCTGACCAGTAGATAGCGCTACACTCATCCCTCCCCCTGTCCATGGAGTACTAGGTGAACAAACGTTATTAGGATCTAGATACACAGTACCAGCTATCTGGTTAGCGGCGGCTGTCGTATGAGTCGCTCCAACTTCACCAGAGCAACTATCGCTCTGATAACGAACGATCCTGACATAATAGGTAGTACTTGGTGACATCCCACTTATAGGATAGCTGTTTGTAGTGCTACCAAGTTGTATATCGACTATACAATCCCCAGCATTCACGCATCCTGCTGTGACCTTGGCTTGATCAGTCCCTACACTTATATATTGTGTGCCTCCACTCCCCGCGCTCCACATAGCGGTAGCGCTCGCATAGGTAGATCCTGCTACTACCGCCAGGTTGCTTGGTGCAGTGATAGTACAGTTGGATTGACACGCCCATGTAGTCGTCACAGTACGACAAGTTATCAGGTCATTTTTAATCCAACTCCCACCTCTCTGGTTACAGTTGGCTCCGCAACCTCGTTCTTCATCTGGGCAATCACAATAACAGTTACTGCTACCTCCTCTTGGCGTTCTCAAAATAAAGATATCATCCCAATCACTGCATGCAAACTGAGTAGGCGTATTACATCCTATATCCCTAGTATATGTAGAACCTTGTGTCTGTGTCGGTGTGTACGTACTACCTGGTGCACAACAGCCACAGTTATCTTGGCATCGTCCCTTTATCTCAGATCCATCACACCCAGTCACTATGTGTCGTGAGGGAAAATATGTATCACACGTCCCTCGTTGCACACATTGCCCCAAATTAGAGTCATTGGTAACTGATCCTCCGCTCTGGGTATATAAAGTAGGACTACCACAGGTTAGTGTGGTCCCACCACCACACGATTGACCTTGAAAACCTCCACCACCCCCACATTCTCCAGCTCCAACACATTGACCTTGACAACATGTTTGACCGCCACCACAGTTACTATCAAACACACAAGATGAGTCGGGAGGTGCTGGATCACACGTGGCTACACAGCATGGATCTGGAGGACATCCACATGGATTTGAACAACCAGGAGGGGCAGCTTCAACGCTATCTATTCCTGTATAAATAAATGTGAAATTAAAAATTACGAACAGAGATATAGCTAGCTTGATAAAGTACATATATACTCTTACTATATACAATCCTACTCACTGCAACAAGTCTAATCTGAGAATCTTGATTGAGACTTTATCGATTTGTGTAATCTGACGTAATTTTTATAATGCTAGATGCATTGTTAAAGCCAATATCCAATCTACTTTGACTTTTTAATCCTAGATTGATTTCTCTCAAATCACGGACGTCTAGCCACATAATTTCTAATCTATCGTCTAATTTAAGTTCGGACAATAATTTCTTTGACTTAATTGGTTCATTATTATAAATATTGGTGATATCTACATAATATTGGTATTCGCTACTTAATTTGAACTGATATTCTTTCTGATTATAATCAAAAACCGTTAACACAGACTCACTCTCATTATAGTCGATATAGGTTGCATACATTTTGTATGTATATCCAACATTACCTTTGTTAAGTACTAAAATGGGATTAATTGGAGTGAAAGGTGGCATATAATCGTTCGGCTCTGCTAAGTATCCGCTATAGTGCCATACAATAGACTGGCATTTTAATCGATGCTTAATTAGAAACTCTTGATTTGAAAATAAGGTATTCTTACACGATAAAAATAGCATCAAACCACATAATAACAATAACAAAAATACTAAGCCAGATTTGCGTACCAATGCGCTCATAAACTTATTTAACACTACTAGTGTTAAATATGCAAAATGACCTAAGTTACGCCCGTCTACCCAATTGCAGGAGAAAATCTAGAAGTGCAGCATCCTGATCTTCAATTCCAGACTCTAATCCACCACCCAGAATGCCTGTACTAAATATCGTATCGAAAGCAGGGTCAACAAAACAAGTGTCGTTTTCACCAAAAGGTCTACACACTTCCGCTCCTGGAACTACTGGTGGCAGTGGTTCAGCTTTTACAACATCTGACGGGTGAAGCACTGCTCCTACAGCTGCTACTCCAACACCAAATCTTAATAAGTCCTTGATCATACTGTTACTCATACTTGATCTCCTTTACTAACCATCTTATGATAGCATCATACTGCGACCGATAGTAATTGTCAAGCATATTCAAATTAGATCAATATACTTATGTATTACACATAGTTACTATATAAATAACAACTCTAGTTTAAGACTCATAGCATTATAGAGTAACGACTATTAGATATCTAATCTCTACGGCAAGGTATAATAATATTATATGCCTTATAAACATTTAATTTATGATGTTAGTCAAATCATTATGCCAAAAAATATCTCTCGCAAAGGCGAAAATGGTCGTGTCCTTGTGATAGGTGGCAGCAAGCTATTTCATGCAGCCTCGTTCTGGAGTGCTGCCATGGCCAGCCGCTTAGTAGACATGGTGCACTTTACTAGTCCAGTCCTTGAGAATAACGATCTCATGCGAAAGCGTGCCAAAGACAAGTTTTGGGATGGGATCGTCGTGCCATACGAAGAGATCGATCACTATATCGAGGAGGACGATGCCATCCTGATAGGCCCTGGCATGGAGAGAGGTGAAGAAACTAGAGAGATAGTTAACAACTTACTCAAAAAATACCCTAGCAAAAAATGGATTGTGGATGGCGGCGCACTCCAAGAAGTAGATCCCACCCTCCTAACGGATAGTATGATAATCACCCCAAACTACAAAGAGCTCGAAATTATCAAAAACAAACTAGGTGCTGGGTACTCAGAACTTAAAACCACCACCCTCGCCAAAGGACCGATCGATACCATAACTCAGGCCGACCTGAGCCTCTCGATCCCCGGCGGCTCTCCTGGCCTTACAAAAGGTGGTACTGGAGATGTCTTGGCCGGACTAGTGTTAGGCTTAGCAGCCAAATCCCCTGCTTACCCAAGCTGTGTTGTCGCTAGCTACTGCCTCAAAGCTGCATCAGAAGAACTCTCTAGCTCAATGGGACCTTTCTTCTCCCCGACCGACCTAATCAAGCAAATACCAGTAACTTTAAACTCTCTACTCAAAGCCTAACTATACTAGCGCTATCATCAAAATAATTTAACGTCTCTTCCTCTGCCGAAGTAAGAATGACTTGCCTCCCGTCCATCATCCTCACTACTTCACCTCGATGGACTATATCTAACTCGCTAAAGATGTCGTCAAGTAATAGAAGTGATTTAACCCCCAGTTTTGACTCCTGGTACTCCATCCCTCCAATTTTGAGAAACAACACCCCTAATCGCTGCTCCCCTCGGCTACCATATATCATCAGGTTTTTGGAATCTGTCGGTCCATCTAACTCGTATAGCTCAAAATCATCTTTATGTGGACCGACCAGCGTATGTCCTACCGCCACCTCTGCTTCAGCATATTGAGCGAGCCTAGATGGTGAGATTATCGAAGCCTTATGTATCATTCGATATTTCCCAAACGGGACTAGGGCATGGTCGTTGAGATATTCTATATAACTCCTACGGTACTCAGATATTATTTCGCCATTTTTTATTAAAGACTGATCCCAGTAAGCTAGCTCTACCCTCTTGGAGATCCCGTCTCTTATCTGATCCAGTAGTCTATTCCTCCGCTTAAGTGTTGCCTCATAGACAGATAGTGCTCTCAAATACTCTGGGTGTGCCATCCCAATCGCTAGATCTAGATATCCTCTCCGACGGGAGGGTGATCCCTCTAGTAACCGCATATCCTCAGGTCTAAATAGGGTAGCTGGCAGATTTCCTACAAATGTCGCTCTGGCTCTCCCTACCCCATCTACCAAATACCTACGTTTAGGTGTTCGCTTACCCATATAGACGCCTCTAGTCAAAACTACTGATATGTCACGACGCTCCCCCAAATTTTCGACTATTCCACTCACACTCCCCAGTTCTGCGTCAAAATTTATCATCTCTTCTATCCGGCCTGCACGATCACTCATGCCTGTTGCCAGCAAATAAATCGCTTCAAGAAGATTTGTTTTACCGCTCCCATTAGGCGCAATAAGTAGCGTGACCATTCCAAAGTGATGGGTCGCTAGTTTATAACTACGAAAATTTTTTAGTATCAGCCGCTCTAGTCTCATGTACCTGGGATTATAGCTTATCTATTTTTGACAAGTCTCGCAGAGCCACGTGCCCCGACCACCCACTACAATTCTTTTTAATTTCTCTCCACATTTAAGACACGGTTTGCCAGTCCTCTTATACACCCTAAATTCATCCTGGTAACTCCCCTTCTTCCCAAGTGCATTCACATAGCTATTATCACTCGCTCCACCTGTAATGAGTCCTCGCTCCATGACGTGTCTCAGGCTTCCTAGAAGCTTTTTGCTTTCTTTTTTTGTCATACTATTTGCAAGTCTCCTCGGATCAATCCCCGCTTCCCACAGTCCGTCGTTGGCATAAATATTCCCGACCCCTGAAAGGAGCGCTTGATCCAAAACCAGATTTTTGACAGGTCTTTTGTACTTTTGCATCAATTTATAAAAATCATCTTCTGTGATCTCCCATGGGTCAGGTCCCAGCTTACTTTTCTGTCGCTCATGCTCTAGTCGTATATCATCTACATATTTTACATATCCAAAAGTGCGTGCGTCCCAGTAATAAATTTTTTGACCGTTAGCAAGTTGTATCACCACTCGTGTGTGTGGTAACAGGTCATATGATGCAACATCAACTACTAATCTCCCAGTCATCTTGAGGTGGATCACAAACCCACGTCCCGATGAAAAATTTACAAACAAATATTTACCAATGCGCAAAACCTTGGTAATCGTCTCATCAGTTACAAAAGGCGTACCAACATAGCAGTTTGCACGCCTCACTACGACATCGGTAATTACAGCACCTATGACCGACTCTTCGAGCTGTCTCCTAATTGTCTCAACTTCGGGTAGTTCTGGCATATCTCCCTAGCTCCTTTTCTTCCCAATTAGCCCTAATTATTAGTAAAGGCATTAGTATCAATAAGCTAAACCGCAGTCCTAGCCGACTACCATTTGCAAATGATAGTCCTACAAAAGTCATCATAATACCTAGGTACATCGGGTGGTTAAAATATCTATATATTCCAGTCTTTACCCTTTTTTGTTTCCTGGGTAACACCCCAAAACTATTTCCCAAGCTCAGGTAGCTATATATCCAAAGTCCTAACCCAATGAGCGCAATCAGGAGCCCAGTAGCCATGACCCATAACCCCATTTCGTCAGTATTATGGTAAGCAATTAAATAAAGATTTGTGAGATAGACAACAGGGACCCCAACTACACCAAAAAACTCTAGTATATTTTTATTGAGCACATTCTTTCTAGTCATATAATCTCTCTAATCTTTGTCTCAAATACATTTCGATTAAACTTCTGTGCCCATTTAACTATTGCTGAGTGATCCCACGTAGTCTCTTCCATTTGCTTTATCCCCGCTACTACTCTCTCCACACTCGTATCCTCTATTAATATTCCTGTCTTAGGCACCACTGTCTCCCGATATCCTCCACTATTTAAGGCGAGCACTGGTGTGCCATAACCCATCGCTTCAACCACTGTCATCCCAAAGTCTTCATCTCGCGCGAGTGCGACAAACCCTTTTGCCCTGCTATATAGCTCTGCTAGCACTACATCATCAACTCTACCCTGATACTCAACATGCTTTGAACTTTTAACTTGTAGCTTTGGACTGACCATCTCCCCAACTAGCTTGAGCCTAAATCCTCCTCGCTCTGCTGCCTCTATTGCTTCTGTTACTCCTTTTGCACCAGTTATTCTTGCAACAAGTAAATAATAATCCTCTCTCTTTGCTTGTACCTTTTTACTTTTACCTTTCAACTCAATTGGTGGATACACTACCACAGCATCCCTACGATAAAACTTCTTGATTCTGCCTGCCACTTCGTGACTATTGGCAATCCAGGTATTAACGCGCTGCGCGCTCATATAATCAAAGTAGCGTAGAGGTGGACCAAACACATATAGAAACAGTCTCCCCCACCACTTACTCATCGCACCAGTTGGGGTATCGTAGCCATAGAGCCATTTAGGAGGTGTATGGCAGTACGCGACCACCCTCGTCTTCTCCCTCACTCTAAACCCTCTTGCAATATATCCCCCCGAAGTAGAAGTAATTACCCAATCGTAGGAAGATAGGTCTATGCTCCTCCAGATCCAAGGGAGCAAAAATCGCAGATAACTAAAAAGCCGGCCAATCTTTAGTAACCACCCATACGAACTCTCGTGGATTTCGCGGTCACCAAACATTGCACGGGCAGTTCCATTTTTTACAAATGCCGTATAAATCGGCGCGGTAGGATACATGTCAGCGAGCACCCGAAGTACTCGCTCAGCTCCCCCTGCCTCGTTTAGATAGTCATGTACAAGAGCTATTTTCATTAGAATAATCCCATTTGATTGTCAGGTATTTTTGATTTTGTAATTTTTTCCTCATCTCCCCAGATCCGCCTGATCAAACTTTTAAAACCCAGTTCTTCCAGGTTATTTTTTAGCAAGTCTTTTTTAATATCCACATATTCCATATCAGCGAGCTGGATACTAAGTTGCATATCAGTCACAATGCGCGATAGATCTTGTGACAAAAAGGCGCTATCTTTGCCGCTTATCAATTTCTCTCTCAGTTTAGGATTTATGATTTCGGATTTCGAATTTAAAGCATCAAAAATTGCATCCAGAGTCCCAAAATGCTGGAGCAATTTTGAGGCTGTGGTGGGTCCTACTCCTGCCACACCTGGAATGTTATCTGAGACATCTCCTATCAATGCCTTGTAATCTACTATTTGATCTGGCCTTACTCCATACTTCTCTAGTACCTCATTTACTCCATACATTTTGGCTGGTAGCTTGCCTTTTGGTGGTGTAAGAATGGAGACTTTTGGATCTACGAGCTGCATCGTATCTTGGTCGCCTGTCAGGATAACTATTTCACCATCTATGTCGATTCTCGAAAGTGTTCCGATAATATCATCAGCCTCATATGCTTCTACTTCGCTCTGCAGGATCCCCATCGACTCAATTACAGATTTTACTATTGGGATCTGCTCTACCATCTCGGTATCAGCTTTAGGCCGCTGTGCCTTATATCCCACATACTTTTCGTGTCTAAATGTTGGCTTGGGTAGGTCCCATGCTACCATCACGTGACTTGGATTCACTTCAAGAAGTGCAGAGTACAGCATGGATGCTACACCATACACCGCACCGACCACCTGGCCAGTTTTTGACGTTAGTGGTGGGTATGCATGATACGCTCGGTGCAAAAGCGCACTACCATCGACTAATAACAATTTCATATGTGTATTGTAGCGTAGCGAGCGTTCGGGTGCAGGGGTATTTTGCAGTCAAAAAATTTACGCAGGCCGGGTAGGCCGAGATCGAGGTCGCTGTGCCACCAGGCGCAGACAGACCGCTTTTTTGCGCAAAGTACTCCGAACCCGTAAAGCGAGTATTACCTATTTCCTCACCAAATAATCCAAATGCTTCTTTAGCTCATCCAATTTCATATGTAGCTCATCCTGTCGCTCTAGTATCCGCCTCATATTAAAATCCTCTTGGTAGCGCAAAATTTCGACCGATACAAAAGCAATCAAAGATCCAAACAATACCACCCCCCCTACCTCTAATATCACCGCCATCAGACGAC
>DALYFH010000017.1:0-21287 GCA_031972135.1 Candidatus Woesebacteria bacterium | reverse complement strand
CTCTCCCCGAGCAATACAGCTCAGAGCTACCAGGTGATGTTAGACCTCTCATGGATAAAATAGTCTCCTATTTTGCCTCACCTGTCACCAATGTCGAGTCTACCTTTAAAATGTTAATTTCGTCGATTGATTACAACCCTCACATGGGTCGCATTGCGATAGGCAAAGTAGCTCAAGGCAATATTAAACTTGGCCAATCTATTATTTTGACCAATAGGCCAACCAAACCCTACTCCGTACAGCGGCTGCTACTAGCTGATGGGCTGGGAAAAGTAGAAGTAGAAGAAGCACGTACAGGAGATATCGTAGGTATCCCAGGACTGACTGATGTTCAGATAGGTCTCACTGTTTCTGATCCATCTGATACTGTCGCTTATCCGACTCAAGAAATTTCGGAACCAACGCTACACATGACTATGGGAGCTAACACCTCACCAATAGCTGGACGAGAGGGTAAATTTGTCACTAGTCGTCAGATCGAAGAGCGCCTAGAAAAGGAGCTAGAGTCTAATCTCTCTCTCAAAGTAGAAAAGCTAGATAATGGTAAATATAAAGTTTCTGGCCGCGGTGAGCTACACCTCTCAGTATTACTCGAGACTATGCGACGTGAAGGTTATGAGATGGAGGTAGGTAAACCAGAGGTAATTACCAAAAAAGACGAAAATGGGATCAAGATAGAACCAGTCGAAGAAGTAAATATTGTGGTTCCAAATGAGTATCAGGGCGTGATTAACCAGGAAATGGGTAAACGCTATGGTGTCATGATCTCGATGGCTCCTATCTCCGATACCGAAGTAGAATTTGTTTATCGTATCCCAACTCGTAACATTATTGGACTTCGTACCCTACTACTAACTCAGACTAAGGGTACTGTCTTATTCTCCTCTCAAGTCGATGGGTATGAGCCTGTTGGTAAAGATCTGCCTAAGATCCGCTCAGGAGTGATCGTAGCTTCACATAGTGGTGAATCACTGGCATACGGGCTAGCTGCAGCTGAAGAGCGTGGGATCCTATTTGTAGGTCCTGCAGTGCCTGTATATGAGGGAATGATCGTAGGACAATCACCAAAAGAGCAGGACGTCCGTATGAATGTATGCAAAGGCAAACAGCTAACCAACATGCGTAGTAAAGCTAGTGATGGTGTAATCCAGCTAACACCTCCTACTATTCTTTCGCTTGAACAATCGATTGATTTTCTAGAAAATGATGAACTACTGGAGATCACCCCTATCTCGCTCCGCCTTCGCAAAAAGAACCTGACTGGTATTGAGAACAACCGCGGTAAGCAGAAGTAGTACTAAGGTATAATAATTTCACTATAGCCGAGGTGGCGAAATGGTAGACGCGCACGTTTCAGGTACGTGTCCCGCAAGGGATGGAGGTTCAAGTCCTCTTCTCGGCACAAATCTTAAATCTTTAATCTGCGTTTTTCTTTGGGGAATTTGGAGACATAAGCTTGACAAACTAGGTCTACTGCTTGATCTAGACTCAGGTGATCTGTTGAGATAACTAGATCATAGTACCAGGGGTTATAGGGATTTTTGCCAAAGTATTGTCTGATAAAACGATGTCGCTCTGACTCAATCTTTTTGACCCAAGATTCGGCTTCTACTTTTGTTTTTTTATTCTCATATTTGAGTGTATTTTCTATCCGAGTAGGTAAGCTGGCGGTAATTCTGACATTTAGACACTTGTCTGGCGGCAATATATGATTGGCTCCACGACCAACAATGACCAAGTCTCCTTTTTTGGCAGCATGTGCAATGATTCGCTTTAGGTGATTGATGTAGCGAACGTCTGAGATATAGTTCTTGTTGAAGATACTCTGAAAAGTATCAGAAAGCCAACTCCTACTATGCTCATCGACATTTTTGAATTCTTCAACTGGAATATTTAATTCTTCTGCGAGTTGGTCCATTAGAACTTCGTCAAGTAAATGCCAACCCAACTTTTTTGCTAGTTTTTTGGCAACTATACGACCGCCACTACCAGGCTCCCTATTAATGATGATGTCTGGGTGGTACACGTTTTTGATTTTGTGTTTAGTGACTCGTTCGGCGATTGATTTTTGAATAGCCTTTTCTACTAAGCGATCCATGAATGGCAACATATATGCTTAGTTTATACCTAATTGTTTATTAGCGGTAGGAATAGTTAGTGTGTAGTGATTGACTGTGCGTCTGGAGGGAATCGAACCCCCATTAACAGTTCCGAAGACTGTAGTCCTATCCATTGAACGACAGACGCATGTATTAAAAGTATTATATCCCAGTTCGCTTGGACTGGAGTATCCGCCGATAACTATTGGCAAAACGATGGGCCTCGTCTCGTAGTTCCTGTAGATGTCGGAAGCCGAGGTTAAAGCGATCTGGTTGGAGATTGCTAAATGTACCACCTTCATTAGGTATGACCAAATGGTCTGGGTGCTTGGCTATACCAATAAAGTAAATTGGAGTAGTGAGCTGATCAAAGAGTGGTCTAAGTCTGCGGAGTTGAGGAGCACCACCGTCTATCAAGATCAAATCTGGTCTATCCCAAGTATTGTTTTTTAACCTCCTGTAGAGTGCTTCGTATAAGCGATCAAAGTCGTTGTTGGCACGCGGATTTTTTATTTTAAACCGCCGATACTGTCCCCTATCGACTAGCCCACTGGTTGAGACTACCATGCTAACTACACTGTCATGGATACTAGAGTTGCTGGCGTCGTAACATTCGATACGGTTAATAGTTAATGGTTTATGGTATATGGTAGATAGAAGACTCTGGAGAGCATCTATTTTTTCTGCTGCTGTGTTATAAGAAATGGTAGTGTTTTCGCGGAAGGTGTGATGCGAGATAAATCGTGTAAACCGCTCGATCCTAGTCCGCAACTTGAGCGCTGTTTCGTAGTCCTCTACGTCTGAGGCAGCTCTTAGATCAATCCTTAAATCCTTGATTACAGGATCTATTTTGCCAGAGAGTATTTTGATAACTTGAAAAATTTGTTTACGATACTTTTTAGTTAATAGTTTATGGTTAATAGTTGATGGCTTGGTAATCTCTGCTGGGCAGGGATCGCAGAGGCCGATCTTGCTATAGAAACATTTGTGCTTGCCGATACTTTTGGTCATGCAAAATGGGATAAGTCGCCGAATTGCACGTAAGACCTCCTCGGCGATATTGGTATTGGGGAATGGGCCAAAGAGTTTGGTTTTGGAGTTTTGTTTTGTTGACTTTAGTTCGTGGGCGCGGGCAAAGCGCGGTCTAGGATACGGATCATTAGTATCTATTACTATGTAGAGATAAGTCTTATCATCTTTCCAGATACGGTTATAAGGAGGCATGTGCTCACGGATGAGTGATGCTTCGAGGAGTAGTGCCAAAAACTCTGAGTCTACCTCGGTATATCTGATCTCGGTAGCCCCACCCACTATAGCCCGCTCTTTTTCATCTAGTTTGGCATTTTGGGCGTGACCGGCGAGCCGAGCCTTTAAATTGATTGCCTTACCTATGTAGAGTAGTTTATCCTTTGCCCAGTATTGATAGACCCCGCAAGTAGAGGGAGCATCTTTATGATCAGTGACTGTTTGCCATTGGAGTTGACTCATAGCTTATAATTATCTCATGAGTGGACAAAAATCCGAACTACGAGTTATGTTAGATGCTGCTGTAGGTGCTGAAAACGTATGTGACTCTTTTGAGTATGGAGCGGCAGAATTAAAGCTACTGACGCTATGTCTGAGAGAAGGTGCGACAACTTGTCCTGTTGTTAAGGGAGAAGTGTGTCCTTTTGGTGTAAGTGCTGAAAAAGATCTAGCACAGTGGGGAACGATGGGACAGATTGCATTTCCTCAACTAAAATTTTAAATATTTATTAAGATACTTTGCAGTATAGCTTTCTTTGACTTTTAAGATATCTTCTGTCGGTCCCTGGAAGAGAATATTGCCTCCGCCCATACCACCCTCGGGGCCAAGATCTACCAGGTAACTACAGTTTTTGATCACATCCATGTTGTGCTCGATCACGACGACTGTGTTACCTTTATCAACTAATCTCTTGAGGGTAACTAGTAGTTTTTTGATGTCATCAAAATGAAGCCCTGTTGTTGGCTCATCTAAGATATAGAGTGTGTTGTTGCCCTCCCGTTTGCCTAGCTCAGAAGCTAGCTTGATACGCTGTGCCTCACCACCTGAGAGTGTTGGGCTACCCTGACCTATCTTTAGATACCCGAGACCAACGTCACTGAGGAGTTGGAGTTTTTTGTATATTTTGGGATAGTTTTTGAAGAAACTAACCCCGTCTTCGATCGTCATATTGAGGATGTCAAAAATGGTCATGCCTTTATATTTGCACTCTAGTGTCTCGTGGTTATACCTTTTACCCTCACAGACATCACAAGTGACGTAGACATCGGGGAGGAAATTCATCTCGATCTTGATTACTCCCCCACCCTGACATTTTTCACAACGACCGCCTTTAATGTTAAATGAGAATCGTCCTTTATCAAAACCACGCAGTTTGGCTTCTTGGGTGCTTGCAAAGAGAGTACGGATATCGTCAAAGAACCCTACGTAGGTCGCAGGGTTGCTCCTGGGAGTACGGCCGATTGGCCCCTGATCAACCATATAAACACTCTTGAGGTAGTGATACCCGTCGAGTCGATCGTAGGTGCCCATCTCGTCGCTCCAGGTCCCGTCGAGATAGTAACGAAGTGTCGGATAGAGAGTCTCGGTGATTAGCGTGCTTTTGCCACTACCGGATACGCCGGTGATCCCAATAAAGTTGCCGAGTGGGAGGTTGAGCGTGACATTTTTTAGATTATGAGATCTAGCGCCCTTAAGACTTAGAGTCCCTCCACTAGTTTTGAGAGCATTGATCTCGGAGGGAATTGATTTGGCTCCCGACAAATACTGCCCAGTTAAAGAGTTTTGGTTCTCCTGAATAGCATCTAGTGTACCCTCCGCTGTTACATGACCACCGTGAATACCAGCTTGTGGACCGAGCTCGACAAGATAATCAGCTGCTCGGATAGTCTCTTCGTCGTGCTCAACAACAATCAAAGTATTGCCTAGATCGACTAGGTGTCTAAGGCTCGCGATCAATGCATCGACGTCCCGACTATGCAGGCCGATACTGGGCTCGTCGAGCACGTAGAGGACACCGGTTAGTCCAGTCCCGATCTGACTAGCGAGTCTGATCCGCTGCTGCTCCCCGCCACTGAGAGTTTTACTTTTACGGGCGAGATCCAAGTAGCCAAGCCCAACATTGTCGAGGAAACTGAGGCGACTAGTGACTTCTTTGATAATCGAGGTAGCGATAGTCGTCTCGTAAGGGTTTAGGACTTCGGTGATGTGACGTTCAAAGTAGCGCCTAAGATCGGTGACACTCTGGTTGGTCATCTCGATAATATTGAGATTATCGATTGTGATCGCTAAGACCTCTTTTTTTAGTTTGAGCCCCTGACATTCTGGACAGAGCTCGCTCCGCATGTATTGGCCGAGATCAAGACGTGACCACTCGCTCGTGGTTTCGTGATATTTTGACTCTAGCCGCGGGATGATGCCGTTCCAGACTTCTTTGATACTTGTGACTTTGCCTTTCATGTTATGGCCGACCACCTCGTATTCTTTGTCATTACCGTAGAGGAGGATAGTCAGATCACGTTCGGATAACTCGCCGAGCGGGGTTGTAAGACTGACCCCCTCTTCGGTTGCCATGGTGGCAACGAGCCGGGTATACCAAGTCTCCGCGAGCATGAGGCGGTTGAGTGGGAGGATACCACCCTGGTTGTAGCTTAGTTTTTTGTTAATCATCCGCTCGGGATCGATCTTTTCGATTACCCCTAGCCCTTTGCAGGTAACACAGGCACCAAGCGGGGAGTTAAAGGAGAATATCCGGGGCTCGATCTCTGGGAGTGAGTGACCACAGAGAGGACAGGCATAGTTCTCGCTATATAGAGTTTCATCATTCTCTAACTTTAGGATTGCGAGCCCAACGGAGAGCTGGAGTGCGAGCTGAAAACTAGAGGTTAAGCGACTCTTTAGGTTACTGAGATATACCTGATCTTTTAGATCTTTGTGAGTGATCGAGATTGTGTCGATGATTGCTGAGATAGTGTGAGGATTGGCTTTGAGAAGGTTAATGTCATCACTTAGCGAATATTTTTTGCCATCAATGAGTGCATCGCTAAAGCCTTTTGATCTTAGATTATCTAAGAGGTCTCTAAACTCGCCTTTTTTGCCCCTAACAACTGGTGAGAGGATCTGGAAGATGTGAGGCTTGGTTTTGGCACTATTTACACTCTGTTCGATAATGCTTTCGGCACGAAGCACGATCTCATCGAGACTTAGCTTGGTAATCTCGGTGCCGTCGTTGGGACATTTGGGGTGACCGATGCGGGCAAAGAGAAGCCGTAGGTAATCGTAGATCTCGGTAGTAGTGCCGACAGTACTCCTGGGATTATGGCTTACTGTCTTTTGATCAATGCTAATACTGGGAGATAAGCCATCAATACTCTCGACTTCGGGTTTGTCCATGAGACCCAGGAACTGGCGAGCGTAGCTAGAGAGACTCTCGACGTAGCGCCTTTGACCCTCGGCATAGATAGTATCAAAAGCGAGACTGCTTTTGCCACTACCAGATACTCCGGTCATGACCACAAACTTATCTTTGGGGATGTCCAGATTAACATTTTTTAGATTGTGTTGGCGGGCACCGCGGATTTTAATAAAATTAGTCATAAGTACCTAGTTATTAAGTTTATAAAGTTAGTTTTCTCCTTTGAGCTCCCGCAGTTTATCACGGACCTGGATGGCTAGCTCAAACTGCATGTCGCTAGCGAGTTTTTTCATATCTCTCTCAAGGCGTTTAATCCAGCGAATTTTGTCTCTTGGAGTTAGGGCGCTAGCATCGAACGTGAGAGATTGTTTGGTTTCGACTGACGCGAGTGTATCCCAGATGGCGGTACTCTCGGATCCGTCGATTATCCGCTCCCGAAAAGGCTTGCTGATATTAGCTGGGACTATATTATTTTTTTTGTTAAAACTTACCTGGTACTCCCGACGTCTTTTGATTTCTTCGATTGCGAGGCGCATGGAATCTGTGATTTTATCGGCATAAAGAATAACTTCACCTTTGATATTGCGCGCAGCCCTGCCCATGGTCTGGATCAGCGAGACGCGGGAGCGGAGGAAGCCCTCACGATCTGCGTCGAGGATAGCGACTAGTGTCACCTCAGGTAGGTCTAGTCCTTCTCGGAGCAGGTTGACGCCAATGAGTACATCAAACTCATTTTTCCTGAGTGAATCGAGGATGTCTGTGCGTTCGAGAGTTTTGATGTCGCTATGTAAGTAGCTAGCTCTAATCCCCTGTTCTTTGAGGTAGCCGGTTAGATCTTCGGCAGTTTTTTTGGTTAACGTCGTTACAAGGACTCTTTCTTCTTTTTCGGCTCTAAGCTTGATCTCTTTGATAACATCCTGGATCTCACCCTCGGCAGGCCTGATCTCGATCTCTGGATCGACGATACCGGTTGGTCTAACTAGCTGCTGCACCACATTGTCGCCTGCTAACTCTAGTTCCCAGGAGTCAGGTGTCGCTGAGACGTGGATAAAGTGTGGTGGGATTTCTTTGAATTCATCAAACTTGAGTGGTCTATTGTCCATCGCTGCCTCTAGCCGGAAGCCGTAGTCAACGAGAGTCCGCTTGCGCGCCTGATCGCCGTTAAACATCCCTCTGATCTGTGGCAAGGTCATGTGAGACTCGTCGATTATACAGAGCCAGTCGTCACCATAGCGATGACGGAAATAGTCTGGGAGAGAGTACGGCCTTTCGCCAATTTTCCTGTCATCAAAGTAGCGACTATAGTTCTCGATACCGTTTACAAAGCCGAGCTCACGCATAGTCTCGAGATCATAGTTGGTGCGCTGCAATAAACGCTGCGCCTCTACTAGCTTGTTGGCATTTTTTAACTGGTTATATTCTTTTTCTAGATCAGCTTTGATCTCGGCTTCGACTTTTAAGAATCTCTCCTGGTCGAGTAGATAGTGTTTGGCTGGGTAGATGACGATCCCTACTTTGGCATCCAGCGATTGAGGATCCAGATTTTTGCCGGAGATAGGGTCAAATTCGACTATTGTCGTTACTGCGTCGTTTTCGAGACTGATGCGGTAGGCAGTATCCTGGTAGGCGGGGTAGATATCAAAGTTGCCGCCGCGCAAACGGAATGTTCCACGACTAAACTCAAACTCACTGCGACTGTATTGCATCTTGATTAGTGATTCGCCCAGTGTTTTCCAGTCAGTCCGGAGCCCTGGATAGATGGGGAGCTCAAACTTGCCGTACTCCCGGGGATCACCGATGTTGTAGATACAAGAGACGGAGGCGACGACAATTACATCGTTTCTAGTCATGATATTGGTTGTACTCTGCAATCTTAATTTGTCGATTTTGTCGTTGATGTCGGCAGTTTTTTCGATATAAGTATCGCTACTAGGGACGTATGCCTCTGGCTGATAATAGTCGTAGTAGCTGACAAAATAGGACACAGCATTGTCGGGGAAAAACTCCCTCATCTCCTGATACAGCTGACCGGCCAGAGTTTTGTTGTGACTGATGATGAGAGTTGGTTTTTGGGTGGCTTCGATTACTTTGCTCATGGTGTAGGTTTTGCCGCTACCTGTTACACCCAATAAGACCTGGTTTTTGACACCATTTTTTAACCCTTTTACGAGAGCCTGGATCGCCTCTGGTTGATCACCTGCAGGCTGGTATGGAGATTTTACGTTAAATTGCATGACTAATTAGTATAACATGGTTTCGGGTATTGTTTCTAGATATATCATCATGCTGTATAATCTCGGTGATGAGTACTGGAGCAGAGTTGATCTCAGGTCTGATACGCGCGGGTTGTATTACCCCGACTGCCTTGTCGCAAAC
Organism: Candidatus Woesebacteria bacterium; assembly: GCA_031972135.1. Taxonomy (GTDB): domain Bacteria; phylum Patescibacteriota; class Microgenomatia; order UBA1400; family UBA12108; genus GWF. Next base: position 12,373 of record DALYFH010000017.1, on the reverse strand, counting down.
AAAAGTTGGGGAAGTTTTTAATATAGAGAATGGCATTGCTGGTGGGTTGGTTGTAGCAAAAGTAATGCTATATCAAGCGGCGTACACCTTATTATTAGATGAAAAGCTTACCAGACCATCGATTAAACATGGCTTATTGGTTGTAGCTAGAGAATTCCCTGCTATAAAACTTGGTAGTTCAGTCATGAGAGAGAATCCACCGATTTCTACTGTCACTATATTTACTAATCAGCGACCTTCAGATTTATGGATCGGTCTCAAAGACACTCGTCCCTTGCTTGCGACTTTAGATGTGGCTGCACCAATAGTACTTATTTAAAACCGCGTAAGGAATCCTGTTACCATTTAATATTTTTCCCGCGAATATAGTTGAATAGAAAGCAAGTATTTGTATGCCCATAGCATGAGTGGCAGTTGTCTAAGTGATCCTTCATCCATACTAAGTTAGCTTGGGGAGATCCAACATGTTTAATATCTGCTTCAACTGTAAGACTGCCAATCCCATCAATCATGATCAAGCTCGTTCCTTCTTCTATTTTGATGCTAAAAGACTTCCCTGCTTTACATCTCGCCAACTCGTAATGTGTTTCTGTCATACGTATCTGGTGTGTATTATACTACAGGTCCTATAGTATATATAGTGTGGAGACCGAACTATTTAGTACGTTCACCATATGTAAATTTACGCTATGTATTTATATTGACTCGAGTGATAGGTTATAATCTACGACTATGAATAACGATGAAGCTCTGAGAGTAGCAAAGAATTCAAGAAGTTTTAGAGAGTTTATGAGTGGTATGTCCACGATAAAACTTGTAGACGACGGATTACTGAGGGCTGGATTGTCAATAAACGATGCTGCTAAAGCATTGGGCATAGCTCAGTGGAGCGATTTTAGAGGACTTTCTGTAGTTGATTTGGGATGTGGGTCTCGGTTAGTGAGAAGAATGGGAAGAGTAGGAGGTTGGCCGCCTTATTATTGTATACTGATGGCTAACCTTGGAGCAGAAGTGAAAGGTGTAGATATTTCACCAGCTGATGATAAAGACTCGATTATATATACACATATAACATCTAATCTTGTAGCAAAATTGAAAACTGATAGTACCCTATCTACTCTAGTTGCACCGAATACTGTAAATGTAGTGAACACTAATATGTTGACACAGTTAAAACCTGTATCAGCAAGTCTTAGAGAAGCACTAGAGCATGAAAACATTACCCTAGAGTGGTTTGATATAAATCTCGGAGCAGCGATTATGACAATGTTGATGGACGGTGGTGTTTGGGTAAATGATTTAGAGACAAAAATTAAATAGCTAGTGCAAATGGTTACATTGATAACAATTTAGTATATTGGGTCAGGTCGCAGACATGTTCTGTAACCGACAAGTTGAGTTTGACATAACCTTGCCCGAGTTACAATACTTCTATACTGACTTTGGATTAACTCCTTTTATTGCCTAGATATTGCTTCAATTTATCTCTGAAAGGGCTTAAATGGTTAAAATACTCAAAATGTTGAAAAACAGCAGGCTTAACATAATTTATCTGCAACCAAATAATAGCGTCAATTTGATTAAGTTCTTCATTCGAGTCACTTAAAAAGTTTAAGTCTCGAAAATCTCGTATTGTGGTTTCTCCGTAGCTCACTACTCCGTTTATGCTATGTATGAGGTTTGTCCAGTTGAGTTGTGGATGATTAGATGTGAAGAAAAGAATTCTAGGCATTGTATGTGATTTATCAAATGCTTCAAATTGGGTATAGGCTTTGTGAACAAATTTTCTTATTTTATAAAAAGTTGTTTTCCACAAATACATTTTGAAGATGGGGTCAAGCGTTAGCTCTGGAGTTTTAACCTCACCGATTGCAAAGGAGCTATTTTCAAATGATATTTGTAAGTCGGGTGTTTTATTGCCCTGACGCGTATTATCTCTAGGTATTGTTGAAGCTACGAGCTCCCTACCAGCCAAATAGTCTATTACAAGGTCAATAGCGATCGGCTCAGGTAGGGGTTCTATGTTTTGCCAGTCATTCATTTAGCTTCGCCTGTAAATTTACCTGCCTCGACAAATTTGACTTTGTAGGTTTCTTGCTCGTCTTTTGTGAATACTGTTAGGACCTCGACTTGAAGGTAAGTTTTACCTTCTTTTTGAGTGATGGACAAGACGCGACAATAACCGAGGAAGTTCCAGTCTGTATGGAAATAGAGCAAAGCAATTCTCATAGGCAGTACCACGCTCTCGCTCTAGCTCCAAGTCAACAATGAGTCCATGTTTGAGTTTTGATAAGTCAAAATCCCCTGGGAACCTTACAATTGAGTTGATTTCTGTAATTGCGCCCATATACTTACTCCTTATTTAATTTATTACTTCGTATGATAGTTCAATTGAGTTGTTTGTAATTGGTGTATTACTAATGAGTTTTAGACTAACATTCTTGGAGACATTGAAAAGTGACTTTCCTTGACCGATAACAAGAGGTTTGACGATTAACCTGATCTCATTAATTAGGTTATTACTGAGGAATGTGGAGTTCAGGGTTTCACCACCAGCCAACAAGACTTCTTGAAAACCTTTTTCCTAAAGAATGGTAAGCAGTTCCTTGGGAGATGAATCGGTAAATATAAGGCCGTCTTGCTTCTTTGCTAGAAGATCTTTGTTGTGGGTCATAACTACTAGCAGAGCTTTGCCAATGGGTAAATCATCGCCAAAACTCTCATAAGTGGCTTTACCCATGACCATAACTCCACATCTAGTCATTTCTGCGTCCATGCGTTCTACATCTGTCTCCTGTACCCACGATGTGTCGTCCTTATCTGAGGTAATTTTTCCTGTTATAGATGTTGCCATGTAAAGGATAGTTTTCATGGATATTACTTCTCCCTAGTGATTACAATAGTAAATTGTAGCAGAAGAGTTGAGCGTAACTGGATATTTCAATTGGGGTGGGATCAGGGAGTGTGTTCGAACCTTTACAGAGCACTTAATTTAGGATCACCGTAAAATAGGCCTGTTAAGTGTAATAATTTTTGAAATCGTGCTTCGAATAATCCGTTAGTTTTACTCCTGTGTGAAGTGAGCCAGGCAAATTGTTTAGTTAAGTCATTTGATACCATGTACTTAAAAATATCTATAAAGTCTGAAGGTTGACCATTCAATTTCGTAGGTAGCACTAACGGATCTAACATTGGGTACATGTTCATTAGTCGTGCGACTTTTTCGTAATCTGGTTGCGTAGCATCTTTCAATGTTTTTAGTGCGTAATCCGTGATAGTTTTAGAGGCAACTTGATCACCATTAAATTCGTTAGTACAAAGAATTGTGTTAGAACCTATTAATGAATTTAATCTAGATGTAGCTTTAGCTATACGCGTTGACACTCCTGCTTCTCTGGAATTATACATTACTGAGATCATATTACTCTGATCTGCGCCAATGCCTGCCTCTGTATATCTAATACCTGGAAGGTGAACAATTCCCAGTAATCCGATTGCAAAAGCAGTAAATAACCTACCACTATTTATTGAGCGTTCATCGTCTACGAGTTTTGTTAACTTACTATGCTCCTCACGTACTATGTCCAGCTTTTCTAATGTCATTTGGTGATGTTATCTTAAGTTGACGACATTGTCAATACTATGGGTCTTTTTGGGTGGGTGAGCGGATTTGAACCGCCTGCCTCATCCTCCACAGGGACGCGCTCTAACCAAATGAGCTACACCCACCACGACTCTTGGATTGAGGTCAAGAAGTATTATATCTTATTTCTCTGTAATCTCGATAGTTTCGATGACGACTGGGGCGACCGGTCGGTCACTAGGTCCAGTCTTGCCTGCCGCGATTTTGTCGACGGTCTCTAGACCTTCTGTTGTCTCGCCAAAGATCACATAATTAGGAGGTAGTGGGTAGTCGGCATGCATAATAAAGAACTGGCTACCATTCGTATTGGCACCTGAGTTGGCCATGGCGATGACGCCTCTCTTATACTCTCCGGTAAATTTTTCGTCGGCAAACTTGTAGCCTGGCCCGCCCATTCCTGTACCGGTTGGGTCACCACCCTGGATCATAAATCCTGGGATAACACGGTGAAAGATGACGCCATCATAAAACTTCTTTTGGGCCAAAAAGACAAAGTTGTTGGTGGTTACTGGAGTATCCTTGCTTAGTTTAACGACGATGTTCCCGGCACTTGTTTTGATAGTGGCAGTGTAACTTTTTTTATTATTGGTAACCTGCTCGGCTTTTTCGAACTGCATTTTTGGACTTGGCATAGGGGTGGGACTTTCTATATTTGTATTTTGTAATTCGTTAACACTAGCTTTTTGCTCTTTTGGGGTAATCAAAATCCAGATAACTAGACCTATTACACCGAGTGCGAGGAATATATTTGCGTATTTTTGCATGAGATGTACTATACACGCTCAAACTACTTTTTGCCTAGACCTTTTCACCGATTCAACCTTTTGACTATAAAGCGAGTGGTACTGTAATAAAAAATTGGAACGATAAATAAGGTAAAGATAAAGACGACTCCAAACCCTGATGATATTCCAAACTCATAAATTAAGGCGGTAACTACAATGGGGAGCCAGATTGAGTTTAGCTGATCTAGATTATTGAGGGTTGAGACTAGAGTTGCTTTGTAGGCGTTCGGGTAGATCCTAAGGAGATAATCTTGGTAAATTATGCGGCGATACCTCCAAAAGCTGATAGCGAGGACCATAACGAGTGCTAAGAGGTATGGATTTTTGGAGGTAGCGGAAGCAAAGAGAGTGAGTAATACGGCGCTATCGACTAAGATGTAGTAATTAGCCGGCAGTCTCCTTAAATACGCATTTAATGGCCCTACAGCAGCGCCAACGATACTACCTAGACCGTAGATAAGACCAAGGTGTTCTGTCTTAATACCGTATTCGCGTAGAGCAATGTTGAACATATCGTTTGGGGCGGTGTAGAGAGCGCTAATAATGCCAAAAGTTAGACCAAAAGTGAGCATGGATTTGTGGCTTGTGAGGAAGCTAAAGTTGGGGATACTGATCTTGAGAGGTTTAGATTTTGGGGGATAGATGTCTGAGAGATAATGGGTTGCCCAGAGGAGTATTAAGTAACATAGGGTCCCGAGCGCAAATGGCATTCGTGGGTCTAGTCGATATGTATAGGTGGCGACGCTTACGAGCATAGCATTAGCGACGAGTGAGACCGCCATATTGCGACTCATGATCTTGGTATATAGAGAGGTCTGGTTTTTGGCAGTTAGGGAGTCATGGATTAGAGCTTCCCCTGCCCCTCCCATAAACGAGTAGCCCAGTGCCTCTAGTCCAACACCGATATAGATCGCAGTTTTGTGCTGAAAGAGAACGTATGTTGTCGTAGCGATAGCTGCGAGCAGCGTCCCGATCCGTAGGCTGCGGACCCGACCGATGCGGTCGGCAAAGTAGCCGGTTGGGACTTCGGCTAGGAACTGGATCAGAGAAAAATACGCAGAGAGTAGGCCAATATCTTTGATTGTTAGCCCAGTAGTGTCGATAAAGTAGATCGCGGTGATAGGGAGGAAAACGCGTTTGGCAAAGATCCTAACCCAGACGTAATACTTGATGTTTCGATCTGCTTGAGAAGTCAGTGATGGCATAAATAGCTCGCCATTAATTACTTAAGTTACCTGCTATTTCTTCGAAACCTGCGTCAATAGACAAGACATAATCGAAGTTTTTAGAAAATTCTTCTGATGTTGTGTCTCCAAAGCCAATTTTAATCACATGATTAAAATTAATACCTTCTGACATTTTTAAGTCATCAACGTTGTCTCCAATCAAAATACATTCAACTTGATCTTGATCCTTAGTTAGGAAATTGTTATTAACTAATGTTTCACCAGACTTATTTGCTGAATGAATAATTGGTTGATTAGTAGATATATATAGACCATTTGCATCAAAATTTAGAGTATTTGCGCAAATTCTTACATTAGTTCCAGATATGTTGTGCTTTTTCAAAATATATTCAATGGTGTTATATCCAATTCCGTTTGCTGAAAAAATAATTATTGGCATATCCGAAATATTGCAGTAATCAAAAAATTCTTTAACACCGGATCTCAGTTGTACCAGTGGCGAGTCACACGAGTCCATGATCATTTTTTCGGTTATTTTGTACTTCTTTAGAACTTCATATACTTCTACCCACCACTTGAGCATTAGATCATTTTTTGTATCGTTACCTAAGTTTAGATCCTGTTCATAAGGGTGATATTTATTAAATAGTTCTTGATATTCGTAAAGACAATTTTTATCAATTCCTGGTTGAGTCATGAGCACAGAGATTAACCCTGGTACTTTTTGTCCATTTACCATTTTTTTGGTGATTGTACCGTCAAAGTCAGTAATAACAAGCCGTTTTTGTATACTATTGTTGTTATTTGACATATTTTGATTTACTTTGTGCCCCAGGGGGGAATCGAACCTCCGACCTACTGCTTAGAAGGCAGTTGCTCTATCCGACTGAGCTACTGGAGCATCACCAACGATGGTAGGTAAATTATACCAGTAGTGAGGTATAATTTTGTTATCTTGCCGAGGTGGCGAAATGGTTATACGCAAGAGACTTAAAATCTCTCGACTAACAAGTCATGCGGGTTCGAGTCCCGCTCTCGGCACTTAATGATTGAATGATATAATTACACCTTGTTCGGGGTGTGGCTTAGACCTGCCTGCCGGCAGGCAGGTGGTGAGCTGCTCCGATATAGGAGTTATGTTACGGGGTGTGGCTTAGATGGTAGAGCGCCGCGTTTGGGACGCGGAGGTCCCCAGTTCGAGTCTGGGCACCCCGACACACAATAGATTATGTCGATCGTGTCGACATAAGATATAATGCAGTTGATCGTTAAAATGCGGGTATAGTTCAGTGGTAGAACAGCTGCTTGCCAAGTAGCAAATACGGGTCCGATTCCCGTTACCCGCTCCAATATAGACATAACTGGTGATGGGGAAAGATTATGGCTGTAAAAGAAATAGTAATTCCAGATTATTTAGAGCAGTTCGATGCAAATATAGTATATCCAGAGCCACTGCTTCAGGTAGTTGATGATACTTTGGCTACAGAGCTTGCTATATTGGACAAACCAGATATAGAAACATAGACATCAAAAGGCTTTTTTACGACTGAGTGCGAACTTTTCGGTTTCGAAGAGAAAAATAGAGGGAGAATCCTCGAGGAGGAAGCGCTGAAAATCAGAATATATATCTTCGCGTAGTTTTTGATCCAGAGTACGTCTACCGTCCTCGAGCAGCTTGTCGACTTTGAGGTTACTATATTTGGTAAAGTTGGTCGGTTGAGTACTGTGCCAGAGGGTGTACTGATCGGGGTCTCTAGGGGGCGTAAAATCGGCCAAGATTATTTGATAATCACTACTGACGCTACTGACCACCTTTACATCTACAATAATCCCTAAGACCTGACGCCATGAGGCAGCTATACTCTCTGCTACATCGAGATAAGGTAACATAGTCTTTAGTTCGATTTTGACTTCGCCTGGATTTTTGACATCTTGAGTAAATAGCGTCTTGGCACGCGACTCGTCATATTCATAATCTTTGACTAGGTCGTTGTAAGCCCAGGAACTACTAGCAATCGGCGAGAGCGCCCGGACTTTGCCAAAACTCTTATCTGGGATTGCGTAGGCTAATCCCTGTCTCGTAGTTTTGCTGCTTAGGAGCGTATCGGAGTTGTTGATAAATAGTGCAGCTATTTTATCGCCATCTTGGGCAATAATTGTGCTACTCGGGTCACTAGCTAGATCTGCGGGGATAGCACTAAGCGTATCTAGTATGGTTACTTCGCCTAGTTTGTAGGCTGTTAATGCACTGTTTTCGGTTGGGTAAAACTTGTAGATCAATCTAGAATTAGAGGTTTCGAGAGTTAGTGATTGCAGAGTATTGCCTGAGACCAAATGGTGATCCGTGAGCCTAGTTTCTTTGGTCCCGAGAGTATTATCTTTGAGTACTGGTTTGGCCATAGCCTGCATAAAGGGAGCATAGGGCTCTTTGAGTTGATACGTGATACTTAGCTCTCCCCTAGTTACCTCGACATCGGTAAAGTTGTAGGTGATATCGTCACTAGTTAGCTTGGAGCCGTCGTGCCAGACCTTGTCTGATTTTAGATTAAATGTATATTTTTTCCCGTCATCCTCGATTGTCCAAGAACTGGCTAGTGCCCCTTGAATTGTCCCGTCATCTTTTACTGTGACTAATCCTTCGGCGATCTGAGACTCTAGATCTTCGGGGATGGTAGCTAAAGTGTATTTACCAATGCGACCGATCTTAACTGTTTCTTTTGGGGTTGGGAGGTAGCGAGCAAAGATAATGATCCCAAGTATTTGTCAAAATAGTGAGAATGATCCCAGCAGAGCGTAGGATAATACTCGAGTGCTTTTTGATAAATACTTGGGAGAGCCAGTAGTACCGTCTGAATTGTTTCAGCATGTCAGTTTAAAACGCGATTATGACAGATAACACTAGAAAAATGAGCGCAGAGGTAATGGTTAGACCAAAGACGGTCCGCTCCATCCCACGTTTGGCGTGATAATTGCTACTAGCAAAGCTGCGACCTAGGCCTGTACCTTTGGCCTGAAGGACAATTAGACCGATTAGTAATAAGGCGATAATGCTCTGGATAATATATAAAACGTTGTTCATGATGAGTCTCCTTGTAAGAGTGTAGATGCAATATTATAGGTGATACTCATAACTAGAGCAGAGAGACAGTAAACCCAGAAGGAGCTTAGTTCTCCTGCTGGGAGTGCAAAGAGACCATTTGTGTAGCCTTTGAAAAAGTAGGGACTAATGGTAATGCCTGTGTAGATTACGTCAAAGATATATATGACAATGACCTGGGTAATCCACCTGAAAAGCCCGAGAGTCAGGAGGTTTATAGGTAGTAATAACAACTTGATGATCGGTGTAAATAAGAGATTAAAGAGGAGAAAAATAATTGCTGAGATTAAGTAGGACTGCCAAGTGGCATCTATGCTAAAACCAGCCACCAGGCTAGAAGTCGCATAAAAAGAAACCATGGTCGCGATTATTTTGACAATAAGTGTTCGCATAGCTTTATCTTATCACTTGTGGTGCCTCTTTTTCCAGAGTAGATAAATTAATCCTATTAAGACAGCCACTGCTGATAATAAGAGGTATTTATTGACATTGGCAATAAGGGATAGCGGGCTAGTGCTTGAGTGATTGGAGAGCTGTTGCCTCCCATAAGGCGGTAGATATGGGACGTAGACCTCCTGATCATTAACCCTCAAAGTTTCTTTGACTATGGCATGAGAGCCTGTATTTACTAGGTAGCTAGCCTCCCCTTCTTGCTCTGTTTTGAACGAAGTATCTGGGAACTCGAGAGTGTTATCGCGGACTACTACATTGATCTGACGTCCCGCACGATTCTCACGATAACTACCGGCTGGGAGCGGATAATCACTCAGTGTCCCCCAGCGCACAAATGTTATATGACCAAAGTCTAAGAGATCAAAATATTCACTCCCACCGGTCGTATGACCCCAGGTAGGATCCACACTACGCCAAACCTTGGTGCTCGGATCCTGATATTCGGGGTAAGCGTGTAAGACGTCGATATCGCTCCCCTGCGGGCGTAGCGCGCTATTGGAGGTAACAGCATAGCCAATGATTGCGCGACTCGGTATCCCCATAGCTCTACTGGTTGCGACAAATACATCGGTAAACTCGGTGCAGATAGCAGAGCTCGGGTTAGCTAGAGCTTCTTCGACCCCTAGCCTCTTTTGCCTGGTTATCTGGGTAAAGTCATAGGTGAAAGTTTCGAGTAAATAGTTGTAGAGATTCTCGGGATTTTTGAGGTTAGCGGCGAGTCTCTTTACACTACTCCCCTGCTCCCAGTAAAGCTCCTCACCTAGTGGTGCACCACTACTAGGGTCAAAGTAGATGGGATTGGGTGAGACTAAGACTGAGATCTCGGCAGTAACCTCTAGCTTTGAGAGCGGGGGGAGTTTGTAGCGTGCCAACCAGTTGCCGTCGCTATCAACCACGATCTCACGCGGCTGTGGGTCAATCTTATTTAGGATTACACGCTGGTAAGCAGTATCTGGAGGGAGTGCGAGTTCGCTTAGAGCTTCGATACTAGTGGTATTTTTGAGTAGGTAGTTTAGCTTGAGGTCATAGCTCGCTGACGTTCCAAAATGGAGTGTTAAGTTTTGGTCGCCACTACCAACAAACTGGTATTCCCTGAGCTCGCCGAGGTTATTAGTTGTTTGGGCTGGTTGGCTACTAAAGCTCAGCTCGGGGTAGCTACTAGGTACTAAGACTTTTCTTACAAAACTCTCTGCTTCGTTGCCTTTGGCAGTTTTTGGGAGGGTGAGAGTCACAGTACTACCTATTTTTTCGGCAAAGCTCTTGGTGTCATAGGATATTTCTAGACTGGTAGTTTGATCTTTGCCGATCTTTGGGTTACGGATCGGGATGTGGAGACTAGTTACGCTCGATTGTTGATCGAGTTCGGGTGAGACCGAGTCCCCCATTACTTTGACTAGGACATCCTCTATATCACCACTACTAATCGAGAGGTTGTAGGTGGTTGGGTAGATGTGTGAGAGATTGTTGATGAGGTCGATGTTGTGGATGATTGAGGCGGCACCTGTATCATCAAACTGGTAGGTGGTTACAATGCCTGTATTAAACTCGCCAGCTGCATATCCCGGCTTAGTACTTAGTAGTAGCAAAATGATCCAGAGAAGTGCTTTTTTCATTGAGATTAGAATACCATAGACCCTTGACATGCGGGGAATATTTGGGTACTCTAAAGCTGTTAGTACCTAGTACTTAGTTATTAAGCCAAGGAGGGCATATGCCGATTACCTTATATAGAAGACAAAAGCAGATTATCGATTTTATTGGTCAATACATCCAAAAATTTGGCACTTCTCCTACTCTACAAGAAATAGCCGATGCACTAGGTGTATCATCTCTAGCTACCGTCCACGAACACTTACAGAGTCTTGTCAAAAAAGGCGTGATTAGACGCTTTGAAGGAGCTGTACGAGGCCTCGAACTATTAGACAAAGAGATGGGTCATGCAATTGATGGAGTAGAGCTACCCATACTAGGTTTTATCGCTGCTGGATCCCCGATCCAGCCTATGACTGATCCCAACGCAACTCTCCGGGTTGCCTCTGCCATGCTAACTGGCAAAAAGCGCTCTTTCGTACTACAGGTACGAGGGGACTCGATGATCGAAGAAGGAATACTAGATGGTGACTTTGTGGTGATAGAGGAGCAGAACAATGCACATGACGGCGATATAGTGGTAGCCCTACTAGACAATGGTCTCGCAACGCTTAAAAAATTCTTCCGTGAGGCCACGCGTGTCAGATTAGAGCCTGCCAACTCCGCCATGAAGCCAATCTTTGCTCAAAATGTAACTGTACAAGGTAAGGTGGTCGGGCTAGTGCGTCGATTTGGTCAGTAAAAAACTACACTTATTTGATACGTAAGAACTTGAGGAGTTTGTGGACGATATTGTCATCCTGTCTCTTTTTGTAAAAATAGAGCGCTAGGATTACTAGTAAGACAAAAATAATGAGATAGCCGATCTTTTCGAAAGAATCTAGTCCTTCGTTTAGCGATTCGAGGGCGCCAACGCTAGTAGCTCCTAAATATAGATAAAAATAGTTTCTGACTGCGTAACCGACTAAGGTGGTCCAGAGGAAGGTAACTACATCTAGTTTGAGTAAACCGGCAATGATGCTAACTGGCGCGGTTGGGATAATAGGGATTGCACGGAGTGCGAGCATGACCAGATTGTCTGTCCAGCCACCAGATAACTGAGCCCCAAATTTTTCGACTTCTTTGTGGCTAACACCAACAAATTTGCCAAACTTGGTAAGCACTACATCTTCAGCTTTGTCAGAGACTACGTAGACGACGTAGCTCGCCGCGGTTTTCGCTAGACTCCCGATAATCGCGAGGTAGACGAGGTAGAGCATGGCATTACCGGCTGAGGCAGAGAGAGAGCCGGCCAGCGTCATAACCAGGGGTGATGGGATAGGAGCGATGATTTCTTCGAGGGCAGCGCCGACTGTGGTAAAAATAGGGAGCGGCACAGTCTGGCTCATGGTGTGGAGATGGTCGATCGCTGGACTTAAGAGTTCTGTGAGCATAGGAGTATTGTACATAGTACATAGTACATAGTACATAGTAGATTTGTAAGAACTGTATAATACAGTGATGAGTGGAATACTGTATGTGATCGGCACACCTATCGGCAACCTAGGAGATATAACCCTGCGGGCGATTGAGACACTGGAGCAAGTCGAGATATTGTACTGTGAAGACTCGCGTGTGG